>JBCCVW010000031.1:0-30724 GCA_039194665.1 Actinomycetota bacterium | reverse complement strand
TGTCGTCGTCGTTGAGCAGGGTGGCGATACCGAAGTCGACGATCTTCGGCTCGCCCCACTGCGAATACAGAACGTTCTCCGGCTTCATGTCGAGATGCAGCACGCCGTCGGCGTGGGCGTGGGCGAGGCCGTCACACAGCTTCGTGCCGAGCCGCACTGCTTCGTCGGGAGAGAGTGGGCCGCGGGTGTACACCCGGTCGGCGAGCGAGCCGCCCGACAGCAGCTCCATCGCGATGAAGGGACGGCCGTCTTCGGTCGTGCCCGACGTGTGCACCACGCCAATGTTGGGGTGTCCCGAGAGCGTGCCCATCGCACGCCGCTCTCGATCGAAGCGTCGCTCGGCCGACGCATCGCGCAACGGCTCGAGCACCTTGATCGCTACATCGCGGCCGTGCCGTACGTCAGATGCGCGGTACACCGTCCCGAACCCGCCGGCACCGAGCTCTTCGATGATCTCGAAGCCCGGAATCGACAGCGATCCGATCGGATCCGACGGCGACGGCACGCCGGGACTGTACCAACGCCGCTGACTTGGCCTCACGTCGCTGAAGCGCCTCGATCGCCGATGGGTGTTGGCACACGGGCGCAGGTCGGCCGTACCCGAATTGCCAACACGTACCGGGTGGCTGGGTTCAGCGGATCGTCGAGTTTGAAACACTCGGCGCGCCGCGGCCGAGGAAGAAGATGCCGGGGAAGCCCTGTGTCTCGAACCCCAGGCTGGGGTTGCGGGCAAGGTCCGACCCGGTGATGAACACCTCGCCGCTGCGATTGTTCGACACGAAGAACACTGCGCCGCCACCCTCGTTGGCCGTGTTGTCGTGCACCACGGAGTCGACGAGCCGCAGCGTCATCTCGTTGCCATCGAGATAGATCGCGCCTCCGTTGCCTCCGCCGGGGGTGCCTGGTTGGGCGGGATTGGCGCCGTTGCCGATCGCCCGGTTGTTGGTGAACCTGCTGGCGTAGATCTCCCACGACACACCGATGCTCGACGTGCCGCCGCCGTTCGAGCACACGTTGCCCTCTGCGGGTGATCCGCCGAACGTGCTGCGCCCCACGACCACGGGTCGCCCGTCGAACTGACTCAGAGCGCGTACGGCGGCGCCTCCCACATCGGGGCCGACCGAGTCGCAACGGTTCGCCGTGAATGTGCTGTCGACGATCTTCAGTTGCCCACCGCGAACGAAGATCGCGCCGCCGCCACCACCCTCGAGTGTCTCGCCGGTGCTGTTGCCGCGCGTGAAGTGCAGGCCCTGTACCACCAGCACTGGGTGGTCCTGGTTCTGGCAGTGGGGCGTTGTCCACACCTGCGCTTGATCGCACGTGTTCTGGTAAAGGATCCGACGTTCGCCGCGGCCGCTCAAGGTGACCAGTCCGCCGCCGTCGAGGACCACCAATGGTGACGTATTGACGACTTTGGCCGTCTGTTGCATTTCGATCGTCACCGGAGTAGGTCCGCAGTCGAAGGTGATGACACCCCCGGCGGCCACAGCCGTGACAACGGCGACCGACGTACAGCTCGTTGCCGTGCCGTTCCCGATCACCCGGTCGGGACGTGAGGTATCGACGGGCCGGGCGTGTGCAGGCAGCGGGGCGTCACCGCCCGCGCCCGCCGGAGCCTCGGCCGGGCGCATGCGCACCGCCCGTTCGGTGGCCGTGGCGGCGCGGTCCACCCTGGTTGTTTCGCCGGTGACAAGCGGAGCGCCGACCGTGAGCGCCATACCGAGCACGACCACGCCGGCCGCGGCCCTGCGCGCGCGGCCACCTCTCACACGCCCACTATCGGCACGGAGAAGCGCCCACTTGAGCAGTTGTTCGCGAGTTGTAGCGTCGCCGGCCATGACGGCACCACAGATCTTCGCCTCGCCATGGGGATTGGTCGGCCCCGATCTGCCGTTCGGATCGCTCGCGGAACTGTTGCCCGCGGTCGCCGACGCGGGCCTCACCGGCATCGAGATGCCGGTGATTGCCTTCGAGGCGTTCCCCGAGGCGGTGGGCGAGCTCGATGAATCGCGGCTGGCTGCACGGTTGGACGAGCTCGGTCTCCGCCTGTTCCCGATGATCCTCACGTTCGGCGGTTCGTGCGACGACCACCTCGCCGACTTCGGCCGACAGCTCGATCTGATCGGCCGATGGAACTCGCCCGTGGTCAACGTGCACGGCGGCGCCGACGCGTTCTCCGACGACGACGCCCGCCGATTCCTGCGCACCGCCGGCGAGATGGCCGGCGACCATGGTGTGGCACTGTCGCACGAGACACACCGCGGTCGGATTTTGCACACTCCGTGGCGTACCGCACGCCTCCTCGACGAGGTCGACGACCTCTGGCTCACCGCCGACCTGTCCCATTGGGTGGTCACTTGCGAACGACTCCCCAACGACCGTGCCGACGACCTCGCCGTAGCGCTGGCGCGCACCCGTCACGTACATGCTCGAGTCGGGTTCGATCAGGGACCGCAGGTACCCGATCCGCGCGACCCGCGATGGTCGACCTTCGTCGACGCGCATGAACGGTGGTGGACCGAGGCGTTCGCAGCGATCGGCGCCCGTGGTGACCAGATCACCGTCACACCCGAGTGGGGCCCACCGCCCTACGCACCGACGGATGGCTCCGGTGTGCCGCTGGCCGACAACTGGGAGCTGGTCCAGTGGTCGGCCGAACGCATGGACTTCTTGTTGGCATGACGAACTGCACGGACAAGCAGCTGTGTGCGCTCGTTGTTGGCGGCTTGTTAGAACGCGTTCCGTACGGTCGGCGCAATGTCTCGGAGATGGACTCGTCGTGGCGCGCTGTTGACTGCGTTTGCGGTACTCGCCACTGCGCTCGTCGTCGCATCGCTCGCTCGCCCCGAGCCGGCTGAGGCGGCTCGGCAAGCCCCGAGCGGGCCGCTGCCCAACTGCGTGGTCGACGACTTCGGCACCCCTGGCCTCGGATGCGCGCCCAACGGCGAATCGTTCGGCGCAGCGGTTGGCGGCAAGTTCGGCCAGAACGGCTCGTTCACCATCACCTCCTCGCCCGGTGGCCTGGCGCCGTGTCTCACGTACAAGTCGACTGGCTGCTACTACGGCCTCAACAACCCGTCGCTCGTGCGGTGCGTCTATCTGGCGAACAACGATCCGAATGAGGTGCGGTCGTGTGGGTCCATCGGGAGCCAAGGGGGCCCATCGGCATCGAGGCAGGGCCGCTGCGATGGCTCGTTGGGAAGCACGTACGTGTACGGCGGCGATGCTCGGTTTGCCAACACCTGGTGGACAGCCCGAGCTGCCCGACTGGCGAACTGCACGTTCGAAGTGTCGGACCGGCCAATCGACAACCTCCGCGGGCCCACGTTCTGGCTCGTCAGGACATCGGTACGCGAGTGCGTGATCGCCGGCGGGTTCGGGTGCGACGAAGCGCCATCGGTGCTGCAAACCGTGACTGAGTACGCATGGCTCCCCGTCGATGGCACACTCGCCCCGCACGCTGCGTTCGTTCCTGACGAGATCGAACCCGGTCTGGTCGACTTCGACAACATCTCCGAGCCGTACGCCACCGGCTCGACCACGTGGGAGTGGGACTTCGGTGACGGTGGCTCGTCCACCGCGCACTCACCCGTTCATCGGTATGCCACGCCCGGCGAGTACACGGTGCGTCTCACGATGCGCAGCAGCGAAGGACCGTCGACGTCGGAAACCCAAACAGTCGAGATCAAAGCTCCCCAGCTCGAGGTGTCCGTGTTCGATCCCGACGCCCGTTTCGGACCAGGTGAGTCGGGCAATCGTTACTCAATTGGCGACGAGTTCACCGCCAAGATCATTGTTACCGCGACCGACGGCCTCGGCGATCTGTCCGACGTTGCGCCCGATCCCGCGTTGCTGACGCTGCCGGCGCAGCTCGAGTCCGTCGAAGAGCTGCCGGTCGTCGACCCGCGTACGTTCGGTCCCGACGATCGGGCGGAGTACGACGTGCTCGTGCGCGCGGTCGATGCTGGCCGCTTCGACCTCGACTCGCGCTGGCGTGGCACCGACATCGGTGGGACCGAGGTTGCCGAGACCGGGACGCTCGCCGGTTCGGTGACGGGTCTGAAGGTCGAGGTCATCCCCGATCCGGATCCGCTGGTGGTCGATCAGGACAACAACGACGACGATGAGATCACCGACGAGGACAACGACATCACGATCAAGGTCAAGGTGACCAACCTCACCGGCGCTCCGATCACGAACATCACCTACGACGAACTCGATTTGTCGTCGAATCTGCTGCGCGATCCGGAGGTCGATCTGGAGCTTCAGACCGAGCCGGACCGACCGTTCAACGACCTACCGATCGACGGAACCGACGAGTTGGAGTGGATCTACCGAGCGACCGACGCGGTCGACGCGCGCGCTCAGATCCTGGTCACCGGCACGGCGGCGAGTGGTCCAGTGACCACGAACGGCGAAGGCGACGTGGTGGCGATCACCGAACGGCTCCTCGAGGCGGCGATCACACTGGACGGACAGGCGCTCACCTCCGGAAAGCCGGTTCGCTTCACCGGCGTGTTCAAGAACGTCACCGACGAAGGAGAGACGCCGCGCAACGTGGCCTTCGCAGTCGAGCGGCAATTCTCTTCCCTGCCGCGCGCGCTCTCGAGAGATGTCGACGCGCCGAATGGCGGAAACGGGTGGTTCAACCGCACCGGTGGGCCGACCGCCGGGGGGCTCGAGGTCTTCGAGCTCGAGCCGGGAGCATCGATCACGCTGACGGCGCTGGTGCACACGATGGAGACGCCGGTCGACACCGGATTCGTTGTCGAGTTCGAGGTGCAGCCCTACGCCGAGAAGCTCGACACCAACGGTGATCCTGTCGTTCCACAGGAGTACGAGGTCGCCGACCCACGCAATGTGGAGTTCTCCGATGAGAGCGGCTCGGCTGAGCGACACACCGTGACCGTCGCCGGCGTCACCGAGGAGAAGGAACAACAGCAGTACCTCAGCTGTGGTTCTGAACTCGGCTTCTCCACCTACATCAGCTGCAAGTTCACCGCCGGAATCATCACGATGGGCCGCGGGCTGGGCGAGCTGGTCGTGCTGGGGTATCACGTGGCCTCGGGTGTTGCCAGCGGCTTCATCTGGGCACTGCGCAACTACTTCCAGTTCCTCATCGAGGATGCGGAGGGCAAGCAGGCGCTGAAGGACGAGATCACCGCCGAGCTGCTGGAGATGAAGCGGCTCGGCTACGAGGCGCTGCAGAACATCGACGTCACCCAGATTCCCGTACTCGTCGGCGGCGCGATCGACTCGGCGATCACTCGAATCGCCGATGTGCTGGCGACCAACGACATCAAGCTGATCTACGGCGAGTTGGCCGAGATTGCCGGTGAGAACGTTGACCTCGTCCTGGAAGCGCTGGTTGCCGCGAAAGTGCTGGTGAAGACGTCGCTCGCGGTCGGCGGCCGCGCCGGCCTGGTCCGGCGCAGCGTGCTGAACGCCATCGAGAAGGAGGGGCAGGACTCGATCGACGCGGCCCTCAAGGTCATCCGCGAACAAGGCGAGCGGGCGCTGCCGGGGAGCAGGGTGATGCGAGCAGGCGTCGACGTCACCGACTATCCGCAGATCGCCAAGGCCTACGGCGCATCGGTCGACGACGTGAAGAACCTGTTCAGAATCGCCGAGGACAAGGGAGTGACGATCGTGTTTCGCTCGCGCTCGCCGAAGTCGATCGATCTGATCGAGAGCGGTCGGGCACTACCCAAGCCGCAGGGGGTCAAGACGAAGGGGGTCAACGATCTCGACATGAACTACCTCGGGTATCCCAACGAATACGACTCGGTGATCGCCATCGTCGAACCGCCGGTGAAGAGCGTCGGGGAGATCAACGGGTTCGTCGACAACATCGAGAAGATCAAGAACATGCCCGATGGGCCGGCAAAGACCGACTTGAGGAATGCCCTGCGCGAACGCCTGAAGACACGACTCAAGGAATGGGACGAGTTCGAGGCCGACCGCGCGCAATGGGAGCGCAGCCCGAGTGATCGCATCGATGGGAAGCAGGGCGGCATCAAGGTCGACTTCGATCCGGAGTTCAACCAGCTCGAGCGCAAGTACATCGAGGAAGTGGACAATGTCCGCGGGCGGGTGCTCGAAGAACCCGATCTGTCTGATGGGCGCAAGGTCTACCGCGTGCAGATGGAGGGCGGCCCCGACGTGCCGCCTGGGCCGGACGGAACACGCTTCCGCGACATCACCGGCGACATCGACTTCCTGGCGATTCTCACGCCGGATGGCCGCGTGCTCGGGCAGGGTGTTCAGGGGGCCCAATTGACCAAGGAACTCGATCAGCGAGCCGACGTGTACAAGATGATGCAGGAGCTGCTCGGCATGCAGCACGGGGAGTCGTTCACCATCCCGCCGGGCAAGATTCGCAACAAGTACATGCGCGACGGTCTCGATGCTGATGGTGGCGAGACGCTGCTCGCCGCGACACCGCAGCGCCGTCTGATGACGACCTACTTCGACGATGGTTTGTCGACGCTGCTCGGTGGACCGAACGGCGACCTCGTGCGCCTCTATGAGCGGACGTTCTTCGAGGGGATCTACCAGGAAGCGTTCAGCCCGACGCGTATTCTCGATCTGCTCACCGTCGCCGAGCTGCGCAAGGCATACGACAAGTTCACGTCGATCGGCCGGTACTTCGGACTGTCGATCTTCGCTCGCGTCACCGGATTCGCCGACAACCTGCTCGCCGAAGTGACGCGCGACGGCCAGGCGGTACGTCCGTCAGCAGATGGTGGCGCCGAAGAGTACGTGCCGCCGGCTCCGAGCAGTCGGACAGTCGAGCCGGGCGCGCTCGGTGGTGTGTGGCGACCGGTCGCCGAGGCTGACGTCGTCACGAACGGTCGGATCGGGCTCCGCCCATGGACGTACATCGACGGCCGTGCGCTTCCTGGCGACACGACGGTTCCGGCAGAGAGCAAGGTCGACATGGGCGTGCCGGCGACGAACGCCTGGTTCGAAGTCGGCGACGTGGTTGCCGTCGATCCCGGAGGCGGCGACGAGGAGTTCGTCACGCTCGCCTCGGTCTCACCCATGCGGTTCACGACGCCACTCGTCAACGATCACGAGTGGGGAACCACTGTGCTGCTGGCCGACGCCGATCGAAGCGGCGGCGCAGGCGGTGGCGGCGGTGGAGCCGGCGATACGCCGGTCGTTGTTCCACTGGTACCAGCGCGGCTCGCCGAAACCCGGCGAGGACCGGGACTGGAGACGATCGATGGAGCAGTCGAGGGCATCGGGCGGCGGACGCCGCAGTCGGTGACGGAGATTCCGGTTGTCGGACGCGGTGGTGTTCCCGCCACCGGCGTCGCCGCCGCGGTGCTGAATGTGACAGCGGTTGGCTCAACCGGGCCGGGCAACGTGCGTGTCTTCCCGTGTGGTGATACGCCGAACGCCAGCTCGGTGAACCACCGCGACGAGAACGTGGCGAATGAGGTCATCGCGAAACTCGATGCGGCGGGACAGGTCTGTGTGTTCACGTCGCGCGATATCGACCTGGTCGTCGACGTGGTCGGATACGTACCAGCGGCGAGCGACTACACCGCATTGGTGCCCGCCCGAGTGGTCGAGACACGCGGCGGCGATGGCCTGGCAACGATCGATGGTGAGGTCGAAGGAATCGGCCGGCGAAGCCCGCAGCAGGTCACCCGCGTGCCGATCGCTGGGCGTGGTGGCGTCCCGGCAACGGGCGTCGGCGCCGCGGTGTTGAACGTCACCGCGGTGGGGCCGGCTGGGCCGGGCAACGTGCGCGTGTTCCCCTGTGGGGAGACACCGAACGCCAGCTCGGTCAACCACCGCAACGAGAACGTTGCCAATGAGGTCATCGCCAAGGTCGATGACGATGGCCATGTCTGTCTGTTCACCTCCACCGACATCGATCTCGTGGTCGACGTGGTCGGATACATCCCGGCGTCGAGCGACTATGTACCGCTCGTTCCGGCGCGGCTCGTCGAGACGCGATCTGGGCCAGGACTCAACACGATCGATGGCGAATTCGAGGGCATCGGTCGTCGGACGCCGCAGTCGGTCGCTCGGGTCGACGTTGCCGGCCGCGGTGGCGTTCCCGGGGACGGCGTCGCGGCGGCGGTGTTGAACGTCACCGCGGTCGGCTCAACCGGGCCGGGCAACGTGCGCGTGTTCCCGTGTGGTGATACGCCGAACGCCAGCTCGGTGAACCATCGCGACGAGAACGTGGCCAACGAGGTGATCGCCAAGCTCGACCCGGCTGGCCAGGTGTGCTTCTTCACATCGCGCGACATCGATCTCGTCGTGGACGTCGTGGGCTACGTGCCAGCTGCCTGAGTTGCCGGTGCCCCGGCGGCTCTCGATCAATCCGACTGTGACGTCGTCGAACGCAGCAGTCCACACATGGCGCAGCAGTCACGGGTGGACCGTCTGCAGCCGGGCGATGTCGACGTTCACTCCGGGAGAGCAGGCGGTGTGCGGCGGGCCCTCGGGGGATGGGAGCCCGGCGGCCTCGATGAGGGTTCCGGTGAGCCGGTAGTCGGTGATCTCGTGTAGCGGCCATCGTTCGTGGTGGACGCGTCCGTACCGCAGCCGTCTGCGCCGCGTGGTCAACAGCGACCAGCGTGCCGTGAGGAAGTGGTCGAGTTCGGTCACCAGGTTCACGGGCTCACCGACCTGATAAGCGATCGTGCCAGCGGCGTCTGGCGTGGCACGCGGCCACCGCCGACGCATCGCATATGCCCGCGTGTTGTCGTGCGACTCGAAGCGTGTCGCCGCCCAGCAGTAGGGGAGGGCGAACGCAGTCCGAGCCACGCCGACCACCGCGGCGCGAGGCACATCGAGCGAATAGAACCACACCGAGCGTTGTCCCTGCGGGTCGACCACGTAGGTCCGCACGTTGATCTCCACGAATGTGCCGAAGTACGGGATCGGAGGCGTCGGGCCGACCCGCACGTTGCGCATCACGAACGGCACGAGGCCGACCCAGGCAACCCCGTCGAAGGTGTCGACGCGGGTCCCCGGCGGCAAGGTCGCCTGAATCACCTCGGGGGCAAACGGCCAGTGGAAGTACGCCAGGTCGGCCCACCGTTGTCGGAGCACGCGGGGCTGTGGGAGGGGCGGCGGATCGGCGGTTACAGGCTCCGCGGCAGCGCTGTCCCTTGGCGCCGGCACACCAGAAGTCATGCTCGTGAGGCTCTCACGCCACCGTGCGCATCGTCGAGTCTGGTCGCATGGACGATCGTGCAGTTGGCTAGCGACCACGAGAAACTGGCGACTGGTGAGCGTGGACCATTCGCCCAAGTCGTGTGCGTCGTGTGGCCGTCGCATCGAGTGCGCAAGAAGTGGGCACGCAACTGGGATTCGGTGCGCTACTGCTCGGACGCGTGTCGACGGCGCAGAGTCCGCCCCGTCGATCGGCAGCTCGAGGATGCCGTCGAGCTGCTCCTCGACCGCCGCGCGAGCGGCGCAACGATCTGCCCATCAGAGGCGGCACGGTATGTCGCCGCGGCATCCGGTGATGGCGGCGACGAGTGGCGAGCGCTCATGGAGCCGGCGCGCGCGGCCGCTCGACGGTTGGTCGCGAACGGCCGGGTGGTGATCGTGCAACGCGGTCGAGTGGTCGACCCGTCGACGGCCAAGGGCCCGATTCGTATCCGGCGGGCCCCGTGACGCTGCTGTCGACACCGACGCCGGGACGCGCCGCAGCCGAGCAATTTGTTGCTGATCACCTCAGTCATCTGACGAGCGATGAGGTGCGCAGCTCGCCACGGTTTCGTGGTGGGCAGTCGGCCGCAGACGCAGCGCTGGCCGCGTTCGACGTCACCGGTTACGCCGCACGACGCAACGAGGTGCTGCCAATCAGTGGGCGCGGCGCGTCTGGGTTGTCGCCGTACATCCGCCACGGGCTGCTGTCGTTGCCGACCGTGTGGCGCCACGTCGCCGGTGGGCCGTCGCGAGATGTACAGAAGTTCCGCGACGAGTTGTTGTGGCAGGAGTACGCGCGGCATTGGTACGCCCGGCTCGGGGCAGCGACGCAACGAGGCGTGCGCCATGAGCCACCGATCCGGGAGGCGGGCGGTGCCGAGGCTTGGCAACAAGAGATGCGCTGCATCGACAGCAACCTCGACGAGCTGCACACCGACGGCTGGCTGGTCAACCAGACCCGCATGTGGCTGGCCTCGCAGTGGACCGTTCGCTGCGGCGCCGACTGGCGTGCCGGCGAGGACGAGTTCTTCCGGCACCTGCTCGACGGGTCGCGCGCCGCAAACCGCCTCGGCTGGCAGTGGGTCGCCGGAGCGGGATCGTCGAAGGTGTACGGCTTCAGTCGACGGCAGGTCGAACGTCGTGCGCCGAGCCTGTGTCGTGAGTGCTCGCAGCGCAACGCGTGCCCGATCGAGGGGTGGCCGAACGATCCAATCCTCGACCCGGTCGACCGTGACCCTCGCATGCGCAGCGACGACGACCTCCCAGCCACCGCTGGTCCGGCTGCGGTCGTGTCGACGACTGCACCGTCGGTGGTGTGGCTCACCGCCGAGTCGCTCGGCGCCGACGATCCGGCGCTGGTGGCGAATCCCGACCTTCCTGCGGTGTTCGTGTTCGACGAGCCGTTGCTGGCCACGCTGCAGCTGTCGTCGAAGCGGCTGGTGTTCCTCGTCGAGACGCTCGCCGAGTTGGCAGCAGATCGCACGGTTGAGTTACGGCTGGGGCGGCCCGCAAAGGAACTGGCCGACCGACCCGTCGCTGTCACGTTTGCCCCAGTTCCCGGCTTTCGGCGGCAGCGATCCGTTGACGTCGGCGCGTTGTATCCGTGGCCGTGGTTGCGGCGTCCGGCTGCGGGCTCGGTGGCGTCGTTCAGCGCATGGCGTCGGAGCGTGATGCGCTGATCCGCGGCCGGATGGTCACGCCGCCACGACGATCATCGCGCCGGCGAGCACGGTGCGCAGCGTCCATCCCGCCGTACGCACCCAGTTGGAGTGCACGAGGCGGCGGTGCGTCGCGGCGTCGAAGCCGTCGGCCAGGCGCATGTGCGCGGGCACCTGCACGAACGTGGTGCTGGCATGGATCACTCCGAGCAACACGAGTCCGACGAGGGGCAACGTCAGCCCGACCAGGTCGCGTAGCCACACGATGATCACCAACGCGGCCACCCCTTCCACTGCCATGAGTGGCCCGACCACCATCGACGTCCGCCGCTGGTGCATCGCCTCGTACGCCGCGAATCCGTCCTCGCCTACCGCCGCGAACAGGGGGTACTGAACGAGCTGCACGAACCAGATCACGCCCATCATTCCGGCGGTGGCGGCCAGGTGGATCGCCAGGAGCGTGGCCTCGGCGTCGGTCATCGGGCGATGATGGCGGACGGCGCCGTCGACGCCCGCATCGTGCCGATCACGACCTCGAGATGTGCACACTCGTGCTGCCACAGACGTTGCAGGGCTAGGAGATGGTGAGGGTCGCTTCCATCCCGGCCGCGCGATGCCCGACCACGTCGCAATACAACACGTACTCGCCGGCGTCCAACGAGAAGGTCGTTGTGTCGTCGACATCGTCGATTGCGACGTCGAGACGCCCGGAGACGTCCGTTCCGTCCACCCGTTCGACGACCAGCGAGTGGGGGAGCATCCCCTCCTGAACGAGCACCATCTCGATGTCGCCGGCAGGTGCGGTGTAGCCGTCGGCGTCGAAGTCGATGTCGAGTGCGCCGATGCGCAGCGGCTCCGGGGCGGCCGGTGCGGTGGTGCCGGTGCTGTCGCTGTCGGACCCGCATGCCGCAGCGATCACGCCAGCGATCACCGCAGCGGTGAGTGTCCGGCCGACGCCGTTCACGAGGTGGCCAGCGCGAGGTAGTCGGACCAGCGGGTATCGAGGTCGTCGAGCGTGCCCGGTGACTCACCGGCGGCGATCGCTGCGAGATCCTCGACTGCCCAGAATATCGAGAACGGATCGGAGTTGGTCCACACCTCGCCGAGTACCTCGACGACGCGGCCGTCCGTGACGGCAGGCAGGACCCCGAAGGTCGGCAGACCCTCGAGCGTGGGACGATCGGCCCACGACTCGTCCCCAGCAAAGATCACGACGACGTCGCCATCGTGGTCGCCGAGTTGCTCGGGCGAAAGCTGTGTCAGCGCGCCGAGTGTCGCTTCGGTCTGCTGCGCAGCTGGACGCGTGAACCCAGCCTCGTCGATCACGGCGCCCGTCGGCACGTCGATGCCGAGCGAGTACGTTCCGAACAGCGGTCCGCTACCCAACAAGCTGAGCACCGTTTCGTCGTCCAGACCTGCGGCAATGTCGTCGATACGAGCCTCGATGCCGGCGGCGATGCTCGTTGCCTGGGAGGTGTCGCCAGTCGCCTCGCCGATCGCCGCAAGGGCGTCCCGCCATAGTGCGCCCGTAAAGGGCAGCACCACCGTCGGGGCGATGTCGGACAACGCGCCCGCCACCTGTTCGTCGACGTCGATCATCACGATCATGTCGGGCTCGTAGGTAGCGATCGCCTCGTAGTTCCACGACCCGTACGTCGCCTCCTGGACGTCGACGCCAGCGTCGCTCAGAATCTGCTGCGGCAACTGTGCGAAGTACTGCGAGAACGCACCCACCGGTTCGATTCCCGCGGCGAGCAGCACTGCGCCGGAGTATTCATCGAAGGCGAATACCCGTTGTGGTGCTGCGGGAACCTCGACGTCGCCGTACAGCGACTGCGCGATGCGCACGCCAGCGCTGTCGGTGGACGGTGCCGACGTGTCCGCTGTCGGCTCAGCCGTCGTCTGCGCGGTCGGCGCCGTCGATGGCGCACTCGGTTCCGGTTCGGGCGCGCTGGTCGGGGCGGGGCTGGCGGTCGAGACCACAGCAGACGTCTCCGATGTCGAATCGGCGTCATCGCTCCCACATGCGGACGCCGCGACGAGCGCCGCAATCAATAACGACGGTCCAAGACCCCGAGAGGTGAGTCGTCGGGCGGCCGGTGTCGAAGGGCAATGCGTAGGCATGCCTTACACTTTATTTGCAGTAACTGTAAAAAGCGAGTCGAAGCACTCGGAGGCGTGTCGTTACTGTTGGGAACCTCGCTGATCGGTGAGATCGAGCCGGAACGCGTGCAAACACGTCCGCACCAGGTCGTCCAGATCGACGTCGCCGTTGCGGCGAGCCCATTCTTCGATGGCGAATTGACGGAGCGCGTCGAGGCCGCGAGCGGCCGCCCGAACGTCGACGTCGTCGGCAGAACGACCGAGCCGGCGTGCGAGCCATCCCGCCAACATCTGACGGAACGACTCCTCGAAGTTGCGCACGTGTTCGGCCATCAGGCCCGACTCGCGGATCACCTGAAACCGGATGAGGTCGACCTCGTCGAACGCTGTCGCACGGTTCGACTCGATGATCGCAGCCAGCAGCGCATCGATCACATCGGGCTCTGGCCGTTCGTAGAGGATCGTGGCGAACGAGGAGTAACTCTCCATCGAATCGCCCCACAACACGTCGATCTTGGTCGGAAAGTGATGGAAGAACGTCCGTTGGGACACGTTGGCAGCGGCGACGATCGCGTCGACGGTGGTGTCCTCGAATCCGTGCTCGGCGAACAACTCGAGCGCCGCACGCTCGATGCGCTCGCGTGTCTTCTTGCCGCGAGCGTTGGTACTCCGCGAGGTGGGCCGGGTACCCGGTGTCACCATTGCTGCAACGTATCGTCCCATTGTTGGGAGCGCTGCCACAGCGATCGATACAACCCGGGTGTCGACGAGAGGTCGTCGTGACCCCCGTCCTGCACGATGGCGCCGTCGTCGACCACCAGAATCCGATCCGATCCGGCAACGGTCTGTAGTCGATGGGCGATGCTGATCGTCGTGCAGTCGGCGCCGGCCCTGCCGATCCCGGCCGTCACTGCGGTTTCGCTGCGTTCATCGAGGTGCGCGGTGGCTTCGTCGAGCACGAGGACACTCGGCTCGACGGCGACCGCCCGAGCCAAACACACCAGCTGGCGCTGTCCGGCTGACAACCGACGAGAGGTTTCGATCGACGTGTCGTAGCCATTGGGGAGCTGCGCGATGAGATCGTGTGCGCCGACCTTGCGTGCGGCCCGCTCGACGTCGTCGCGCGTTGCGTCCGGCACGCCGTAGGCGATGTTGTCGTGCAGCGTTCCTTCGAACAGGTGTGGCTCTTGCGGTACGTAGCCGACCGCGCCGGCCCCATCGGCGGGCAGCGCTGCATCACGATCGCCGATCAGCACGGACCCGTGCGTCGGCGGGTAGAACCCGACGATGAGCTTCGCCAGCGTCGACTTGCCCGCGCCCGTCGGGCCGACGATGGCGATTCGTTGGCCTGCGCCGAGGCGTGCGTCGACGCCGCGTAGTGCGGGGCGGTGGCGGCCGGGGTAGGTGAAGTCGACCTGCTGCACGTTGATCGGCATCGGCGCCGCGCGGTGGCGACCCGCGCGGTTCGTTTCGTCCTCGACCTCGCCGTGCAGCGACTGCAGCCGGCCGAGCGCGACGTGCGCAGCAATCCACTGGTCGAGCAACTGCGCCAATTGCTGCACCGGAGCGAAGAACTGATCCACCAGCAAGACGAACGCAATGAGGACGCCCAGCGTGAGCTGGTTGCGTTCGATCATCATTGCACCAAGGGCATACGACACAGCTACGGCGGTGACGGACAGGAATTGGATCGCCGGGAAGTACGTCGAGATGAGCCGCACCGACGCGAGTCGGGCGGCCCGGTGCCCCGCCGAGGTGTCCGCGAAGCGGGTGGTGTGCCGGGCGTTTTGTTCGTGGAGTTGGACCTCTTGCGCGCCGGCGAACCCTTCGTGGAGGTCGGCATAGACCGCGGCGAGTGCCTCTCGAGTACGCGAGTGCGCGCCGCGGGCGTGACGACGGAACACAGCGGTGGCCACCAGGGCGACGGCGATCACGGCGAGTTGGCCCAGTGCTAGTCGCCACTCGAGGACGAACATCGTGACCGCCACAGCGATCGACGTCGCCAGGCTGACGATCACCGATACCAACCCGCTACTGAACAGCTGCGACAAGGCATCGACATCGGCGGTGAGCCGCGCCGTCGTTCGCCCGGACGGCTCCCGATCGAAGTACGCAGTTGGAAGGCGCAGCGCGTGGCGGTACGTGCGCACACGGAGCACGTACAGAATCCGTTCCGCCGTCCGGCCGGTGTGGACGGCGGTGGACCACGTCGCCGCGAAACTGAGGACGACGGCAGCCGCCAGCACAGCGACGATGAGAGCGAGTGCGCGGCGATCGCTCGGCACGATTGCCCGGTCGATGCCTGCGCGGATCACCAGCGGCGACGCAAGCGCGAGCACGCTCGATGCAGCGACGAGCGCGAGGGCGCCGGCGATCGCCCGTCGATATGGTGCCACCGTCGATCGGAGCCGCAATTGCGTGTCCGGCGTGTGCGCAGCGAGTTGCTCGTCCGGCTCGCCATCCAACGGTGGGAGCCGGCTCACCCCGTCGAGCAGCGCTGGCGTCGCGGCGACCAGCTCGCTGCGCCGATCGGGCGAACGCGTCGCAGTGTCGCTGTTGCGGAGTGTGGTCGGCGCAGCTGCACGCCGTTCTGGATCACCCGGCCGCGGCGGACGCAACGCAGCCGCGGTCGCGGCGGACACTTCGCTCTCGCCGCAGACCTCGCGATAGATCTCGCTCCGCTGCACGAGCTCGTCGTGTTGTCCCGCGTCGACGATGCGGCCGCCGTCGAGCACCGCGATCCGGTCGGCGTGTGCCAGCGTCGACCGTCGCTGGGCGATGATCAACGTGGTGCTGGTCCGCCGCAGGTCGCGTATGTGGGCGTGGATCTCCGCTTCGGTCACGGGGTCGACCGCCGATGTCGCTGCGTCGAGCACGAGCACGGTCGGATCGGCGAGGAGGGCCCGCGCCAGGAGTAATCGTTGACGCTGGCCGCCCGACAGCGTCAGCCCACGCTCACCCACCGCTGTGTCGTAGCCCTGCGGCAGCGCAGTGAACTCGTCGTCGATACACGCAGCACGTGCGGCGGCGCGCACCTCCTCGATCGTGGCGTCCGGGCGGGCGAAGGCAATGTTCTCGACGACCGACGCGGAGAAGACGAAACCATCGTCGGCAACAACCGCAACGTGACGGTGAAGGGCCCGGGAGCTGAGCCGGCGCAGATCGATCCCGTCGAGCGAGATCTCTCCGCCATCGACATCACGCCGTCGCTGCAGCAATCGGGTCACTGTCGAGCTGCCGGCGGCGGTGCGCGCAACGATCGCCAGTGTGCTGCCGGCCGGCACCTGCAACGACAACCTGTCGAGCACCCGCACGTCGGGCTCGTAGCCGAACGTCACGTCGTCGAATCGCACCTCGCCGCGCACTGCGTCGGGTTCGATGGTTCCCCAGTCGATGCCAGGGTCGGCATCGAGCAGGTCGAGCACGCGTTCTGCGCCGGCGCGTGCTTGCTGGGCGTTGGCCAGTGAGTTGGCGAGCATGCGCGCCGGGTTCGCCAGTTGGGCAACGTAGGCGTTGGCGGCGATGAACGTGCCCACCGAGATCGACCCTCGAATGGCCAGCGTGCCGCCCACCGCCAGCACGGCAAGCTGGCCGAGTGACGGCATTGCGGCAAGCGTGGCGCCGTAACGGCCCGTCAGTCCGATCGTTCTGCGCCGCGACCTGAACAGCTCCCTGGCGCGGCGCGCGTACCGCTCGGTCTCCCGGGCGATCTGACCGAACGCCTTCACCACACGGATGCCGACCACGGTGTCGGCGACGGTGGCCGTGACCGCTGCGGCAGCGCGTTGATCGACCCACGAACTGGGAAACACGGTTGCTCGCAGGCGTCGAGCGGCGACGCCGACCAACGGGATGACTGCGAACACGATCAGCGCGAGCGGAGGTGAGATCCAGGTGAGCGCGACGATGCCGACGATCAGGCTCGTCGCATGAGCTGCGATCACGTGCCACTGCTGGAGAAACGACTGGATGAGCGTGACGTCGGCCGTTGCCCGGGAGATGAGGTCGCCTGACCCGAATTGCTCTCGTGTCGCCTCGTCGAGTCGCTGGACGTGGGCGAACATGGCGACACGCAGGTCGTGCTGCACTCCGGTCGCGAAGCGGCTGCCGGCAAACCGGCGAATGCGTATCGCCAGCGCGTTGAGCGCGGCGATCCCGAGCAGGGCAACGAGCAGCGGCCACAGCGCTCGAGTGCCCGCGTCGATTGCGTCGTCGACGATCGCCCGCTGCACGAGCGGTCCGAGTCCGATCGCCGCTGCGCCGATGATCGACACGATCGACGCCAGCGCGAACGCGCGCCAGTGTCTCGTCAACGTCGGCCGTAGCCGGACCAGCCAGTGTTGCGTCGACGTCGGGGCCGACGTCACCGAGACGCCTGTTCGGTGCGCCGCCGCTGCGCGAATCGATCGAACGCAACTGAGAGGTCGTCGAGTGATGCTCGCACTGCGCTGGGGTCGTCGCAGCAGTTGACGATGTCGTCGAGCAGGGAGTTCAGCCGTTGGTCGACGCGTGCGACCAGACGACGTCCCTCTGCGGTGATCTTGATCGTGACGGCACGGCCGTCGGTTGCATCGTGGTGCCGCTCGGCAAGACCCCGCGCTACCAGTGCATCGACGGCTTCGGTCACGGTTGGCTTGGAGAGTTCGAGCAAGCGACTCACCTGCCCGGCGCGTTCGGGACCGGCGCCGAGCATCGACAGGATGCGGTAGTGCGACAGCGGCAGCTCGTCGTCGAGTCGTCGCTCGACGAGCCGGGCGACACGCGTCAGGAGAAAAGCCGGCGAGCGCATCGCCTGCGACCCTACCCGTGTAGTTCGGTTGCCGAACTATCTGTTCGGGCCGATCGTCACGTCGCGACCGACGGTCGATCGTTTCGGTCCGTTCCATTTGCGCAGCAGCCACCGGATCGCGAGATGCCACAATTGGCGGGAGGTGGCAGATGTGGTGAGGGTCGAGTCGCTGCTTGCCCAGGGCAACACGTCCGACGTGTATGCCCTCGGGGCAGATGCAGTGGTCAAGGTGCCTCGTCCTGGCGTGCCCGATCACTGGATCGAGATCGAAGCTGAGTACGCCGCGGCGGTCTATCAAGCCGGCCTCCCGACACCGATGATTCTCGACGTGGTGCGCGTTGAAGGTCGCCCGTCGATCGTGTTCGAGCGCATCGACGGACCGTCGATGCTCGACGTGTTGCGCGACGATCACCGTGCCGCCGAGTCGTTGGCCGAGTCGATGTGCGCGATCCAGCACAGCTTCCACGCGACGGACGCGCCCGCGGCGTTGCCGACGCTCGCGGACCGGGTGGCCAGCAAGATCGATCAGACCGAGATGGTGTCGGCCGGCGAGCGAGACGACGCGCGAGCGGTGCTGGCCGCGTTAGCCGGCGGTGGCGCGACCTGTCACGGAGACGTGCACCCAGGCAACATTTTGATGAGCGATCGCGGGCCGATGGTGATCGACTGGTTCGACGCAACTCGCGGACCAGCCGTTGCCGACGTTGTGCGTTCCTCGCTCGTCGTTCGCCCGCTGACGAGTGGCGATGAGTCGCCGCACCTCGCCGGCGTCCCCAACTCAGTGCTGGCGACGTTCCACACGGCGTACTTGGCGAGCGCGCTTGCGACGATGTCGCTCGACCTCGATGATGCGCTCGCGTGGGAGGCGGTGTTGGCGGTCAGCAGGTCAACCGAGCCGGTGGAGTGGTCACTCGACGATCTGCGGGCGTCATGGAGCCGATTCCGAGCCGGTGCAAACGCAGCAGACTCGCCGCTCGCCGGTCTGCTGACGACGTGAGTGCTAGCCCGCCGACCCGACGATGCGCATCAGCTCGTCGTGCACGCCAGGCGTTGCCGCCGTCGTGAGGTCAGCACCGGCGGCCTGTGGCGTGGTGACCGTTGCGCCGCTCTCGGCCGCAATCAGCGCTCCCGCCGCATAGTCCCATGGCTTGAGGTCGCGTTCGTAGTAGCCGTCGATCCGGCCGCAGCCGACCCAGCACAGCTGCAGAGCAGCCGATCCCATCGATCGGATGTCGCGCACCTGTGGAAGCAACTCGGCAAGAGTGTGCGCCTGTTGGGCACGTGTCGAGCTGGCATAGGAATAGCCCGTTGCCACCAGGGCATGGTCGAGTTGGTCGACGTCGCTTGCGGTGATCGTCACGCCGTCTCTCCGTGCGCCGCCATGCAGTGCAGCAGAGAACACTTCGCCGCGCAGCACGTCGGCGACTGCGCCGGCGACGACGGTGTCACCGACTTGGGCGGCGACACTCACCGCAACCACTGGGAGGTCATACAAGAAGTTGACAGTGCCGTCGATCGGGTCGACGATCCACGACACGTCGCTCGAGCCCTCCGACGCGGGGTACTCCTCGCCGATCACCGCCGAGTTCGGGACGCGTTGTTCGAGGGCTCGGCGGATCAGCTGTTCAGACCGCAGATCGGTGGTGGTGACGACATCGGTTGCTGACGACTTGGTCCTGACCACGGTGCCATGACCGACGACGTCGCGCACGAGCGCGGCCGCGTCGGTGGCGACGGCGTGGGCGATGGCCTCCAGATCGAGCGCGGTGTGTGTGGTCACGCCAGGTGCAGCGCCGGCACCTGGCGGCGTAGATCGCGGGCGATGGCGTCGTCGACGTCGGCGTCGGTGACCACCACGTCGACATCGCTCCACAAGGCGAACCGGTAGAGATGGTCGTTGTCGATCTTTGTGTGGTCGGCCAGCACGACGACGCGTCGCGCCGCTTGGATCATCGCCGCCTTGAGGGTTGCTTCATGCTCGTACGGCGTGGACAGACCGCGGGCGATCGACATGCCGTCACAGCTGATGAACAGCGTGTCGACGGTGAGTTGACGTACGGCGTCGACGGTGCGTGAGTCGACGGCGGCCATGGTGTTCTTGCGCAGCGTGCCGCCGAGCAGCATGACGTTGATCGACTCGCGCTCGGCGAGCACACGCGCGTTGACGATCGAGTTGGTCACGACGGTGAGTGCCCGATCGGTCGGCAGCGCCTCGCAGAACGCTGCGGTCGTGCTGCCCGAGTCGACGAGAATCGTGTCGCCTTCTGGCAGTTCCTGCTGGGCGACCACGCCGATGCGCCGCTTCTCGTCGCGCTGTTGGTCGCCACGCACCGACAGCAGCGGCTCGAAACGCAGCGCATCCCATTTGACCGCACCGCCGTGCACGCGGCGCAGCACGCGCCTGGTCTGCAGCTCCGAGAGATCGCGTCGAATCGTCTCACTGGTGACGTTGAAGCGCGCTGCGAGGTCGGCCACGTCGACGCGCCCATGACGCAGCGCGAGCTCGGTGATTGCATCTTGCCGCTGTGTTTGGAACAGCGGACGTTCATCACCGTTGGCGTGCTGTGGCGTCCCCATCCTGTGCGTCGCTCCCGATCGCTGAAGCGATAGCGGATGGTATCGGCATCTCGCTGAGCAGGCGGAGCGAACGGGTGAACTCGTCGGTGAAACGCGGCGTGTTGGGCAGATCGGGACCGAATACCGGGGTGAACGAGAGAAACGCCCGCGGCTCGCTGAGCGCCTCGACCGCAAGTGGCACGAGCGCGTCGAGCCGCGGGTCGTAGGCCAGCTCTGAACGGTCGACCGTGGCCAGGTATCGACACCAACCGGCGAGGGCCAACGTTGTGCAGCGGATTGGTCCGCGCTGTCGCAATTGCCCGCGCAGGGTGGGCAACAAGAACTTCGGGAACTTCGACGAGCCGTCCAGGCAGAGCCGTGCGATCTGGTCGCCGATCGCCGGGTTGGCGAAGCGCTGAAGGACCTCGTTGCTGTACCGCGCAGGGTCGATTCCGGGCGTGAGCGGCAACACCGGGCGGACCTCGGCGGAGAGCAGCTGCACGATGAACTGGCGCAACGTCGAGTTGTTGATTGCGTCGTGCACGAACCGATAGCCGCCCAACGCGGCGAGATAGGCGAGCGACGAGTGAGCGGCGTTGAGTACCCGCAGCTTGAGGGTCTCGTATGGCTCGACGTCGCTGGTCAGGAGGATGTCGAGCGCTTCCCACGGCGGGCGGTCGGAGGCGAAGTCGTCTTCGAGCACCCATTGACGGAACGGCTCGGTGAACACCGGCGCCCGATCGATGATCGAGTGCGTTTCCCGTAGCCAGCGGCGATCGTCGTCGGTGGTCGCTGGCGTGATGCGATCGACCCTGCGGTTCGGGAATGCAACGTTGCTGTCGATCCAGTGCGCCAGCGACCCCCCGCGTTGCTCGGCGACGCCGAGGGTGACGGCCTTGGTCGTGGCGCCATTGTCGCTGACGTTGTCGCAGCTGATCACCGTCAGCGGAGCGACGGCGGAACGGCGGCGGCGATCCAGCGCCTCGACCAGCACGTCGAAGGCCGGTGCCGCGCTGTCCGGATCGAACCGCCCCTCGTGGTCAACGGGGTACCCGCCTTCGGTGATGGTGAGTGTGGCGATCGCCGTGTCGGGCGCCGCGAGTCGGTCGATGAGCGGCTCGCGCTGGTCGGCGGCGAAGACATAGTCGACGATGCTGCCGACCACGCGGACCTGGGTCTGACCGTGATCTCGTTCGACCAAGCTGTACAACCCGCCCTGCGTGGTCAGCGCATCGGCGATGGTCTGGTCGGCGGGCAACATGCCGGCGCCGACGATGGCCCAGTCGCGGTTGCCAGTGGCGCAGAGTTCGTCGACGTAGGTCGCCAGGTGCGAACGGTGGAACCCGCCCACGCCGAGGTGAACGATCGAGCGGCGCAGCGCATCACGCTCGTAGGTGGGGAGCGGCACGGCGTGTCGACCGGTCAGGGTGGCGTGATCCCCCAAGTCGACGACGGGCGCCGCCCCCAAGGCGTCGTTCGTCACGCTTCGGGACTCTATACGAAGACAAACACAGACATCAATGCTCGATCTACAACCTAAACACAGGACATAGGCTTGCTAAACCAACATGAAACAACTACTGTCGCCGATAGCCGAGGAGATTGGCTCGTCGGCGAGCGCACACCAGGGGGGAAACTTCATGCGCACTACACGCCCGCGACGCCCAGCCCTGCTCGGGGTCGCACTGGTCAGCGTGTTCTCGTTCGTCGCCGCCGCGTGCGGTGACGACGACGACTCGTCGAGCAGCGACGCTACGAGCGCCGACACCGCCGCTGACGACGGTTCGACCGACGATGCAACCGACGACACGAGTAGCGGCGATGGCGACGAGCCGTCGGGCGACCGCTCGATCAACGTGGCCATCGTCGGCAACCCGCAGATGGAAGACATCGCCGAGCTGACACCGGACCTGTTCACCGCCGACACCGGAATCGAGGTGGAGTACACGATCCTCGAAGAGCAGACCCTGCGTGAGATCGTCACCCGAGACGTTGGCGCCGGCGGCGATCAGTTCGACGTGGTCATGATCGGCATGTTCGAGGCACCACAGTTCGGGGCCAACGGCTGGTTGTTCGACCTCAACGCCTTCGCTGAAGAGACGCCCGAGTGGAACGGCGACGACATCATTCCCGCCGTACGCGGTGGTCTGTCGTTCGACGGAGACCTGTTCGCCGCCCCCTTCTACGCCGAGTCGTCGTTCATCATGTATCGCCAAGACGTGCTCGATGAGGCCGGCTTGACGATGCCCGACGCGCCCACGTGGGACGAGGTAGCCGAGATCGCCCGTGCCGTCGACAGCGATGACATGGCCGGCATCTGCCTGCGCGGCAAGCCGGGCTGGGGCGACCTCGGAGCGTCATTCACCACGGTGCTCAACACGTTCGGTGGCACCTGGTGGCTGGCCAACGACGACGGCTCGATCGGAGCTGCGCAGGTCGATCAGCCCGAGTTCCGTGAGGCGCTCGACTTCTACGTCAACCTGATCGACGATGCGGGCCAGGACGATGCGGCCAACGCCAGCTTCAACGAGTGCCTCGCGCTCTACCAGGCCGGCGAAGTGGCCATGTGGTACGACGCCACGGTCGCCGCTGGCATCCTCGAGGCCGATGACAGCCCCGTACAGGGCCTCAACGGCTACGCCTTGGCGCCGACCAACCTCACCGACGCCTCCGGTTGGTTGTGGAGCTGGGCGCTGGCCATCCCGCAGAACGCACCCGACCCCGACACGGCGTGGGAGTACGTCAGCTGGGCCACGAGCGAGGACTACATCAACGAGGCCGGCGTGACGTTGCCAGGCGGTTGGGCGGCTGTGCCGCCGGGCACCCGTCAGTCGACGTACGAGAACGCCGACTACATCGCCGCCGCCGAGGCGTTTGCCCAAAAGACCCTGGATGCGATGCTTGCTGCGCCGATCGACATGCCAGGGCTGCAACCACGTCCGGGCCTGCCGGGCGTGCAGTACGTCGGTGTGCCCGAGTTCCAAGACGTGGGGACACGCTGCACTGAGCAATTCTCAGCAGTGATCGCCGGGGCGTCCAGCCTCGATGAAGCGCTCAGCGCGTGTCAGACGATCGCTTCGGAGGTCAGCCAGTAGCGCGACACTGACCGCACATCTCTAACTGGGGAGGGGGAGACGATGACGACCGATGTCGACGATCGGATCGCGGCAGGCGACGATGCGCCGGTCGACGATCCGGAGTTGATTCGATCCGAACAGCGACGACGGCTTGAACGCCGAGATCGTTGGTTCCGTCGTCTCCCTCTCCTGCCTGCGCTGATCTTCACGGTCGTCGTCACCCAGATCCCGTTCATCTTCAGCGTCTACTACAGCCTCACCGAGTGGAAGATCGTCCCGCCGTCGCCGCGGACGTTCATCGGCTTCGACAACTACGTCTCGGCCTTCTCCGACCAGTTCTTCCGCGATGCCGTCTGGGTGAGCGTCGTGATGACGGTGTCGTCGGTCCTGTTCTCACTACTGCTGGGACTGGGGTTGGCGATGTTGCTCGATCGCCACTTCATTGGGCGCGGCGTGCTGCGCACCCTGGCGATCACGCCCTTCCTGATCATGCCGGTGGTGTCCGGGCTGATCTGGAAGAACCAGATCTTCAGCTCGGAATTCGGCGTGCTCAATTGGCTGCTCGAATCGATCGGGCTGGAGCCGATCGAGTTCGTCAGTCGCTATCCACTGTGGTCGATCGTCGCCGTCCTGGTGTGGCAGTGGACGCCGTTCATGATGCTGATCATCCTCGCTGGGCTCACGAGCCAGCCCACCGATGTGCTCGAGGCCGCAAGAGTCGACGGGGCGTCGACCCGGTCGATCTTCTTCCAGATCACACTGCCGCATCTGCGGCCGTACCTCGAACTCGGCATCTTGCTCGGTTCGATCTATCTCATCCAGGTGTTCGACCAGATCGAGGTGATCACGGGGGGCGGACCCGACTCGACGAACGTGCCGTACTTCGTGTTCCAGCGCTCGATCGGTGGCGGCTGGGAGTTCGGCGAAGCATCGGCATACGCCATCGTCGTCGTGATCGCCTCGATCATCATCGCCACCTTCGGCTTGCGAGTCGTCTCGGGCCTGCTCGCCGGAGAGGAGCCAGCATGAGCACCGATACCGGTCCCATCGTCGGCGAACGACGTGCCGTTGCCCGGTTGCTGACGTTTCTCGCTTGGTTCTTTGTGTTCCTGCTGATCTTCCCGTTCCTGTGGATGATCCTCAACTCGTTCAAGGAGGAGATCGACGCCAACGCCAGCCCGAAGCTGTTCTTCGATCCCACCTTGCAGCAATACCGCGAGGTCACCGAAGAGGGTCAGGGGCTATTGAGCTTCAGCGAGGCCTTCTCCAACTCCGCCTGGATCGTGGTGACCTCCACGGTGTTGGTGATGATCCTGGCGATTCCCGCCGCGTACGCGCTGGCGGTCCGCCCGGTGAAGGCCTGGCGAGACGCCTTGTTCTTCTTCATCTCCACCAAGTTCCTGCCGATCGTGGCGGCGATCCTCCCGTTGTGGATCATCGCCCGCAACCTCGACCTGCTGAACACGCGCACGGTGCTCATCATCTTGTACACGGCGATGAACCTGCCCCTCGCAGTGTGGATGCTGCGATCGTTCTTCAACGAGGTGCCCGGCGAGCTCATCGAGGCGGCGCAGATCGATGGCGCTGGCCTGCGCGGGCAATTGTTCTCGGTCATCCTCCCGGTCGTTGCGCCGGGTCTGGCGGCGACGGCGTTGTTGTGTTTGATCTTTGCGTGGAACGAGTACTTCCTGGCCGTGCAGCTCAACCCCGTCGAGGGATCGACGGTGCCGATCTGGGTGACCTCGAACGTGAGCACCCGCGGCAACTTCCTGGCCAAGCTGTCGGCAGCCTCAGTGCTGGCCACGTTGCCGGTGGTGATCGCTGGATGGTTCGCGGGAAAACGGATGATTCGCGGGTTGGCGATGGGAGCGATCAAGTGACGGCAAGCGACCTGGGAGGCCGACGTGGCTGAAGTCAGATACGAAGCGGCGACGCGCATCTACCCGGGGACCGACACCCCGGCGGTCGACGAACTCGACCTCAACATCAAAGATGGCGAGTTGCTGGTGCTCGTCGGGCCCTCCGGGTCTGGGAAGTCGACGGCATTGCGCATGTTGGCGGGGCTCGAGCTGGTCGATCGGGGAGCGGTGTACATCGGCGATCGCGATGTCACGCTCGTTCCGCCCAAAGATCGCGACATCGCCATGGTGTTTCAGAACTATGCGCTCTACCCGCAGATGACGGTGGCGGCGAACATGGGGTTCGCGCTCAAGCAGCAGGGTGTACCGAAAGAGCAGCGTGTCGAGCAGGTACGCGAGGCTGCGCGGATTCTCGATCTCGAGCCGTATCTCGATCGCAAGCCGAAGAATCTCTCGGGCGGTCAGCGGCAGCGCGTGGCGATGGGCCGGGCGATCGTTCGCCGTCCCCAGGTGTTCTTGATGGACGAACCGCTGTCGAACCTCGACGCCAAGCTGCGCGTGCAGACGCGGACCCAGCTGGCCGATCTGCAAGCCCGCCTTGGGGTGACGACGGTGTACGTCACCCACGATCAGGTCGAGGCGATGACCATGGGTCATCGCGTCGCGGTACTGCGTGACGGCAAGCTGCAGCAGGTCGACACGCCCAAGGAGCTCTATCGCCGTCCGGCGAATCTGTTCGTCGCCGGGTTCATCGGCTCGCCGGCGATGAATCTGGTCCACGCCAACGTCACCGAACGCGGGGCCGAGATCGGCGAGTTGGTCGTACCGATCGACCCGATCGCCCGCACCGAGATCGCCGAGCGGGGCGTACGCGAAGTGGTCGTCGGTGCGCGCCCCGAACACCTCGAACTCTCCGCCGATGGGGCCAGCGGCGAGGTGGTGGTCGTCGAAGAACTCGGCTCGGAGGCGTATCTCCATGTGCACCTGCCACACGAAGACGAGCATCGCTTGCTGGTGGTTCGCGTGCCGGGTGAAACCAAGATCACACGCGGCGACATCGTGCAGGTGGGCGCCACTGCGAAAGTGCACTTCTTCGATCCCGACGGCGATCGACTCGGCGAGCCGATCGATTGATCAGCTCGCGTCCAACGCATCGCCGCGTCGTCGTCAAGGGATCCCCAGCCGTGGCGCGTAGCGACTACTAGCGTCGGCCACATGTCGGTTGAAGAGAACGCAGTCGAGGGCGCCAAGAAGGCGACTGGCGATGACAGCATCACGGTCGCCGGGTGGTTCACGCCACGGGGTTATCGAGGCCGCAAGATGGCGGGGATGTACGTCGGCGGCGATGTTGGCAGCGGCGTTGGCGATCTGGTCGGTGGCATGGACGGTGATCTGATCGGTGATGCCGTCGGTCTGGTGGCCGGCTACGCGGTCGGTGCGTTGTGGGGTGCACGCAAGAACAAGCTCGCCTCGGGCAAGCAGTACGGACCCGACGGCAAGGAGATCGAGACGAGCACCGACAAAGCGATCGAGGACACCGGTAAGAAGCAGCACCGCAAGTGGCTCGTCGCGGCGAGCCACGACACCGTCTACGTGCTGTGGCCCGACCACATGGTCAAAGGCGTCGCCGATGGCGAATTGCACCTCGTGCAGACGATCAAACGCGACGACCTCTCGGTGGTGCTGCACGCACGAGGCACCGTGCGAATGATGCAGCTCATCGACCACGCCAGCGGCGAAGCGATCGACCTCGAGGGATCGCGTATCGGGTGGTCGCACTCCAAGGCGCTGATTCACGAGCTGACCACCGCGCGCGAGCCGACCGCCGACGACATCGCCGAAGAGCACGCCGAAGAGGCCGCTGGCGTCGGCTGACGCACACCGTCGCTAGTCCGCGAGATCGAGCGACGTGCGTAGCGCCGTCGCCCACCAACGGTACGTTTCGGCGGTGTCGCCGGCCGCGCCGCCGAGGCCAGCGCTCCGCCGGAACTCGCGTCCGAAGAGCGATTCGAACGCCACTGCTTGGTGCAGCGCCGCAACAGCCACCTGCGTCTCGCTGATCGGGGCGCCTCGATCGCGTCGGCGTCGCTGTAGTTCGGTGACCACGGGCTCGAGCAATGCCGCTCCGCGGCTGCGCCAACCGGACTGATACAGGGCGAGCGCCAGCTCGGCGTACCCGTCGCGGTACGCATCACCCAGCGACGCAATCAGTTGCTCGAGCGAGCCGTCACCGTTGCGCCATCGAGTGAGCGCATCGTCGACCGCCGTTGCGATCTGTCGGCCGCCGTAGGTCACCAACTCGCGCAGCAAGTCGTCGCGGCTACCCAGGTGATGGGCGACGCCGGCATCGGTCATTCCGATGCGCTGGGCAATCGTTCGCATCTGCACCGCCGCGACGCCGCCCTCGGCTAACAACGCCGCCGCAGCCGCGAGGATCTCCGCACGGGCCTCGTCGGGTGTGCGCCGTTTGCGAGACATCGCGGGTCATTCTACCTTGACATGTCAAAGTAAAGGTGTACCGTTACCTTGGTGAGCCAAGGTATTGACATTGCCGGTGTGCATGTTGCGGAACGTGCGGTCGCCGACGCATTCGATTTCGAACTCCACCGTGGCGGCGTGACGTTGTACGGCGACTCGCAGGGCGTCGGTCCCGCGGTGGTGTTCCTGCATGCTGGCCGCGAGCGCCGGTCGGTGTGGACGCCGGTGATCGATCGATTGCGCCGCACGTCGGCGCTGCGCTGCGTCACGTTGGACTTGCGCGGGCACGGTGACAGCGATGGCGTTGCGGATGACCTCGCTGTGCTGGGCCGAGATGTCGGCGCGCTCGTCTCTCTTGTCGGCACTCCGGTGGTCGTGGTCGGCTGTTCGCTCGGCGGCCTCGCCGCACTCGCCGCGCTGTCTGATCGGGCGACGCGGCAGTGTGTCGCTGGAGTTGTTCTCATCGACGTCGTCCCGGAACCCGAACCCGGCCCGGTCTGGCAGTTTCTCGACGACTGGGGCCTCCTGCCGGAGGCGGCGACCTTGTTCGATGAGCTGATCGATCACGGTCCGCGGCTTGCGGCGAATCTGTCGTCGTTTGGCGGAAAGGTGGCGTTGGTGCGTGCCGAACGGTCGGCGCTCACCGCCCGCGACTGCACCCGCTTCTACCGAGACCACGGCGCCGACCTGATCGAGATCGAGGGTGTCAGCCACCTCATCGCTCGTGACGATCCCGAGCGTCTCGGGTCGGAGCTGTCAGGCCTCTTGCAGGCCTGGCTGCCGGCCGCCCGATCACGGCTGGCATAGTCAGCGGCTACGTCGCCATCGGGAGTTGAGCGAGCGCATCTCCAGCGCGTGCGAGTTGGAGTGCGATCGTCCTCAGTGTGGTGCCGGCTTCTGCGCTTGCGGCGAGAGCGGGGTCGACGGTCATCGTCAGCCGAATGCGCGGCCGGTCGACGGTGGCGCCGTGACGGAGGCGTGCGGACCACTCGATCGGTCCAATGGCGATTGTCATCGCCGTGCCGGGTGGAACCACAGGAGTCATCAGTTCCACGCCTGAGTTGCTGAGATCGATCACCGTCACCTGGCACTCACCGGCCGCGGCCGGCCCGGCCATCTCGCGCGCCCGCACGATCGAAGCGACTTCGGCGAGTTCAGTCGGGGCGACTCGCAGAGCCGGCTCGAGCGTCACCGAATACGTCAGCGCGAACGCACGGACGGGTTCGGCAACGAGGTGGTGCTGGGCCAGCGCGTCAAACGTGGAGCGTGCCACGAGATCGGCGATCGACACGCCGATCCCGAAGGGTTGCGCATACGAGATCACACCAAGCGCCTCGACGACGTCGACCTCGGCGCGCAGGCCGACCAGTTCCGCAGCGTGGTGGCGAGGACCCGTTCTCGGCGCCCCGTTTCGTGTTGCGCCGAGCACATCTCGTCCGACGATCCGACCGGAGGGGCCGCTGCCGGTCAGCGTGGCGAGCGGCACCCGGTGCCGTGTGGCGAGCGTTCGCGCCCACGGTGACGCGCGAACTCGCGCGACGTGATCCCGCGCGGGCGCCGGCCGCGGTGTGGGAAGCGGGGGCGGTGCGGCGGCATGGACCTCTTCGGTGGCTTGTGGTAACGCAGATGGGGTGGGAGCCGACTGTTCTGCTTCGCCAACGGCGTCGTTCTGAGCACTCTCGGGAGAGCCCAGCCGCCCGAGTACCCCGCCGACCGGCACGACGGCACCGGGGTCGGCCTCGATCGAACCGATCGTGCCCGCTGCGGGGGCCTCGATTTCCACCTCGGTCTTGTCCGCATTGACGGTGGCGATCGGTTGGCCGGCGTCAACGGTGTCGCCAACATCGACGAGCCACTCGACAACCTCGACCTCCTCGATCGTCAGGCCAACCTTGGGGACGATGATGTCGCTCATCGTCCGGGAAAGTTGGGCTGCCGCTTGTCGAGGAAGGCGCGCATGCCCTCCTTCTGATCGCCGCCCGCAAACAGCAACGCGAACTCGGCCAGCACGTACTCGACGCCGCGGTCGAGGTCCATCTCGCTGCCGATGTTCACTGCCCGTTTGGCGGCCGCGAGCGCAAGAGGGCTGCGCGCAGCGAGCTGTTCGGCGAGTTCTCGGGTTGCCTGCCGCAGCTTGGCTCGCGGCACAATCCGATTGACCAGTCCAACTCGGTAGGCTTCCGCCGCAGGCCACGGGTCGCCGAGCATCAGGATCTCTTTGGCGATCGGTCGACCAACCCACCGAGTGATGCGTATCGATGCTCCCGCGCCCGGCAGCACGCCGACACGGGCTTCCACCAGGCCGAAGCTGGTGTCGTCGCTGGCGACGACAAGGTCGCAGCAGAGTGTCAGCTCGGTTCCTCCGGCGATGCAGTGGCCGTGGACCGACGCAACGACGGGCTGGCGAATCGACTCGATCGTATGGAACAGGTCGATCCACAAGCGGTTGCTCTCGCGAATCTCGAACGGACCGCGCTCGGCGAGTTCTGCAAGGTCGGCCCCCGTGCAGAACGCGCGCTCGCCCTCCCCACGAATCACGACCACCCGAACGTCGGAGTCGTCGTCGCACCGGCGAAGTTGCTCGGTGGCTTCCACCAGCATCTCGTCGGTGAACGCGTTGAGCTTGTCGGGACGATTGAGTACCAGCGTGGCGACCGACCCGTTGCGCTCGAGCAGTATGTGGTCGCTCACGCGAGCAACGCCTCCGCCGCTTTGACCACGTCATCGGCGTCTGGCAGCACGAACTGCTCGAGTGGTGGGCTGTACGGCACCGGAGTGAATGGGGCGGCGACGCGCTCGATCGGCGCGTCGAGTTCGTCGAACGCCACCGACTGGAGCGCCGCTGCGATTTCTGCTCCGATGCCAGCGAAACCCGGCGTCTCTTGCACGAGCAGCATCCGGTGGGTGCGGGCGATCGACGCCCGCAGCGTGGCCACCTCGAGCGGTTGGATAGAACGGAGATCGATGAGCTCGACATCCACCCCGGAAGCGACCAGACGCTCGGTTTCCTGCTGGGCCGGG
>JBCCVW010000030.1:0-31215 GCA_039194665.1 Actinomycetota bacterium | reverse complement strand
TCGTATTCGGGCTCGGAGTTTCCGGCGTTGCTGATGATGGCGTCGTATTCGGGCTCGGAGTTTCCGGCGTTGCTGATGACGGCGTCGTATTCGCGCTGGTGTGGATTGATCGCCTCCGACTCGCGGCCTGGGCTGAGGGCCACCTCCCTGAATCGCTCGAGGTCCGGGCCGCCGGCCACTCCCGGTGACGGACTCTCGCTGACTGCAGGTGGATCGAGGTCTTCGAGTGGCGGCGAAGAGGGCACGACCCCCGAGCCTGCGTCCTCTTCGATGGCCGTAGCAGTGGACCCCTCGGACCCAGGCGACGGATCCGCTGGCGCTCCGGGTTCGCTCGGTACGGGGTCATCGTCGGTCGAGGCGGGGACATCACGGTCGCTGGGGGTCCCGTCACCGCCGGTGTCGTCGTCTCCTTCCTCGGAGTCTTCGCTGTCTTCTTCGCCTTCTCCGTCGTCGGCGTCTTCTCCGTCGGTCGCCCCCGTGGTGCCGCCGGTGCTGTCGCTGTCCTCATCTTCGGTTGTGTCGTCGGACTCCGCCGACTCTGCCGGCCGGTCCGACGAAGCGTCCTCGTCCGCGGCCCCACCGTCACCTGGCAATGTTTCGGCCTCGTCGCTCTCGCCCGTGTCCTCGGCGGGCGGCTCCGTCGTGGCCAACGGCTCGTCGGGTGGTGGCGGCGGTGGCGGTGCCGGCGGCGGTGACGACGGAATGAACGATGTCGCCACGGGCTCAGCGGGCGCCGGAATCGGTGCGTTCGGCGGCGGCCCGTCGGCGGTCGTCAGTGGCGGGCGCCACTCTTCAGCTGACGGCGCGGCGAGCGGATTGTCGACGTAGTCCAGTGGATTCGAGCGGAACGTCACCAGTTCGTCAACATCGGCGAAGCCGTCGCGATCGGTGTCGGCACCGAACGGATCGGTGCCGATGAAGATCTCGAGCTGGTCGCGGAGGCCGTCGAGGTCGGAGTCGGCCTCGTAGGGGATATCGGCGAGCGACACCGTCTGCTCGGTCGGCAGCGTGGTTCCCATGCCCGGAATCACTCCTGCATGTGTCCACCCACGGCCGGTGGCATCGAAGATATCGACGCCACGGCTCGGGCTCGCAGCCTCCATCACGGTGCCGTCGCCCAGGCTGATGGCGACGTGGGCGCTGCTTGGTCGTCCGCCTACGGTCGGATCGCTGGAGAACTTGAACAGCAATGCTCCCGGGGTGCGCAGCGCTTCCTCGACCGACATCGCCAGACCAGCATTTGCCGTCGCGCGGTACTGCAGCCACGATCCATCGGTGATCTCGACCCCAGCTTGGTGCGCGGCCCACTGCACCAGTTCGGAGCAATCGAAGTACTCGGGGTCTGGGTCGGCGAGGTTGGCGTTCGTGCCGTCGTGCGCGTTGGCTCGGTTGAAGTCGTAGATGTCGCCGCGCTGTGCCACCGCGGCATCGAGAAATGCCTGCAACCGAAGGTCTTCTGGTGATGGTCCGGCGCCGAAGTTCGCGGCGTATGCGGCCGGGTCGTTGGCGAAGTCTCCTGGCGCGCCACCACCCTGCAATGGCGCCGAGCCAGGAACGTGGATGGTCCCACTGGCGAATACGTTGCGCGCTTCGAGGTCAGCGACGACCGTGCGCGCCTCGTCCATGTGACGCAGGTGAAGGTCGTTGTTGTACACCGACCATGGCTGGAAGTTGGTGCCGCCGCTCGAGATCTCCCAGGCGGCTCGTGCGTTGAACCGCGGGTCGGCGAGTTGTTCGACGTCGCGGGGGTTGCCCGTCCCGGTCTCCGCCCGCAGCGATCGGATCTGGAACAAACCGACCGATGGCCCCCATTTGTGGTCGGCGAGCGACTCATCGCCCAAGATGCTGGGTTTCCAGGCGGATTCGCCTTTGGCGATAGCGACCGCCATCACCAGCGCATCGCCGCGGAATCCTGCCTCCCACGCGACCTGGGCTACCTGTTCGATGCTCAGCTGTGACATCTAGACCTGCACGGGCTCTTCTTCGTCTTCGAGTTCTGGCTCTGGCGCGTCCTGTTCCTCTTGCCGATCGACCGCTTCGGCCGGTTCGCCGAGCGTGTCGAGATCGTCCTCGTCGGCGGCGGCCTCGCGGTCGACTGGCGCGCTCGACGCAACCGCCTCGCCGACCGCTCGCGCCTCGACCTCATGGGCGTCGTCCGGGTGGCTCACCTGGCCGTCGTCGCCGGCACTGCCCGTGGATTGTTGAACGACATGAGTCAGTTCGTGGGCGAGGAGTCGCCGACCGTCGGTGCTCGTCGGTCGATAGCGGTCGGAACGGAAGAACACGTCGGTCCCCGTCGTGAACGCCTCCGCCTGCACGGACCGGCTCAGTCGGTCGGCGGCGGCGTCGTCATGGATTCGAACTGGTGCGAGGTCGGTGCCCAGGTGATGTTCCATGTCGGCACGCACCGGGTCGGCGAGGGGCTGCCCGCCGCCTCGGCGAGCCTCGATCGCGGCACCGATTTGCTGGTCGAGCGGCCCGGCGCCTTGTGTACGCGCCGCCGCTCGTTGTAGGCCGCCTCTTCGCTGCTCGACGATACCGGCGGTGGCCCGGTTGCCGATCGATGCGCTCAGTGGCTCGGCGGCTGCCGGTTGCTGGGCCCGCGCCTGATGGCCTGGCCCTTCCTCGTCATGGTGATCGGAGTAGACGTGCCCCATAGGTCTCTCCCGTTATGTGGTGATACGGACCGAATTCACGCTCAAGACAAAGACGCCCGAGCTTCTGATACTCGAGTTTGGTCGCCCAAATGATATCGCACATGCTGACGGCCCCGTTGGGGGCGCCGAGGTATGCGGCGGCGACGACGATGTTGCGGATGTTCCCTCCGGACAGCTCGAAATTCGACGCACAGAACTCGATGTCGACGTCTGCATCGAGCGGGATCCCGGTCGCCAAGCGTCTCCACAAGTCCAGTCGTAGGCGCTCATCCGGGTCCGGGAAGTCGAGCGTCATCGACAGCCGGCGTGCGAAGGACTCATCGAGACTCGTCTTCAGATTGGTCGTCAAGATGCCCAATCCGTCGAATGACTCCATGCGTTGCAATAGGTAGGCGACTTCGATGTTGGCGTAGCGATCCCGCGCGTCACTCACGTCAGATCGCTTGCCGAACAGCGCGTCCGCTTCGTCGAAGAGGAGCACCGCATTTACGCCCTCGGCCTCGGTGAAGACGCGCTCCAGGTTCTTCTCGGTTTCTCCGATGTACTTGTCGACCACGGTGGCCAGGTCGATCACGTAGAGATCGAGTCCGAGCTCGCCTGCGATGACCTCAGCAGCGAGCGTCTTGCCGGTCCCTGAAGCACCGGCGAACAGTGCGACGGTGCCTTCGCCACGACCGCCCCCGCGCCGTTGGCTCCACTCGTCGAGCACGCGTGTGCGGTACGCCACGCGGTCGGTGAGCTGGCGGAGCAGCCGCATCGTAGATGTGTCGAGCACGATGTCGGTCCAACCCGCCGACGGAACGATGCGCCGAGCGAGTCGCTCGAGCCCGGCAGAGTTCTGACTACGAGCGCCGTCGAGAAGGTGGTGCGTGTCGAGTGTGGTGCCGTCCGCCTTGGCGCGTGCGGTCGCTGCGGCGACGGCGCCGACGATCTGGCCCGGTCCGAGGCGGAACGCGCTCGGTGGCTCGACCGCTGCTCCGGCCAACGCGTGTGACCAGCCGGCGTGTTGTTCGGCGGCTGACGGCGCATCGATGTCGATTCGCAGCGGAGTGCGATGGCTGCTGGCCGGATCGAATGGGAGCGCACCGACGAGCATGGTCGGCGCTACCGATCGCGAAACGGCCAGCTGCACGGTGCGATCGAGCTCGTCGAATCCGACCACCACGAGACCGCCGTCGATCAGTCGTGCCTCGCGGTCGGCGAGCTCCGCCAGATACTGCTGGCGATCGAGCGGTACCGCTCGGAGGTCGACGCAGACGGGCGCGCCGCGATCGGCTTGCCGCAGCGCTGTCGCGTACAACCCGGTGGCCCCGAAGTCGGACGCCTGGCGGGCATAGATCAGGTCGACGTCGGCGCGCAGGGCGCGCTCGATCGCATCTGCGTCGTCGCCGCGCCGCCCAGTCACCGGCCTGGCGACGTCGAGGAGCCCTGGATCTGGCCAGTCGCGTCCCAGCAGATGGTCGAGGACGCGATCGGGGACCCTGAGGCTGCGCGTGAGAAACGGCCGATCGACGTCCTCCACGATCAGGAGGCGCTGCGCGGCGAGTCGCCCCGACGCGCTCACCGCAGCCCGCGCTGCGGGGTCCGCAGCAGCGTGGCCGCTCAGCTCGATCGCCAGGCCCGGGCTCGCGCGACGACGGCTGACGTCGTCGTGGAGGAATCCATAGAGCCGCTCGAAGCGATCATCGAGATCGGGTGCCGCAGCGATGATCAAGACCGCAACGTCGAGATCGTCGAGCCCAAACCGCTCTGTGAAACGACCGAGAACGGTGTCGACACGAAGTGGAGGTGGAGTCCAGCGGGCAGGGTTCGGCGGAGTTCCGTCGAGGAGTTCGTCGACGTCTTCGTCGCTGACGTACAGACCACGAAATGGGTCGTCATGTTGACGTCGCCGACCGACGGCGCTGCGGACCGACTCCTCGAGACGGTCGAGGCGATCACGCGCGTCGTCGTCGAGCACGCCGATCAGTCCCGACCGTGTCGTCGCACGGTGAGCGTGCGGCCCGGGTCGTCGCCCACGCCGGCGCTGAGCCGCTCGTCGCCGGGCGTGTCGAGCGGCTCGATCGCGGGCCCGGTGGCGTTGGCCCGCACCCGTGGCTCCTCGGTGACGGGCGGTCCGACCGTGTACGACCGCTCGGGGTCGAGCGGTGCGATCACGACGAGATCGAGCGACGGCTTGAGTTCGCCGCCAAGCGCAGTCCACACGTCAGACAGGCTTCGATCTTGACCGGGTGGGAGTGCCAGCTGGAGTACGACCGGCGGACCCTCGGTCAGGCTTCCCGTGAGTAGCTCGTCGGGCACCGCGTCGTGACGGAGGAACTGGCGGAGCAGATCACTGAGCACACGGTGTTCGTCCTCGGCGCGTTGGGTCCATGCCGACAGCAGATACGACAGCTTGAATCGTCGAGCGGGCGGCCGACGCTCGACCACCCTGCCGTCGGCATCGCGGATCAGCTGCGGAGCTACGTCGCGGCGATTCACGTCTTCTCGAATGTCGTACAAGAAGACGTTGATGATCGGCGCGTTCTGGCGACTCACCCACTCCCGGGTCGGCGCATCGAAACTGATATCGACGCCGGACGGTCCGTCCAACTCGATTAACGCTCGCAGCGCATCGTCGACGTCATGGATCATGGCCGTTGCGACGCTAGGAACCGATCGACGCGGCGGCAATTCCCTACGCGTTGTCCTTTTGGGCACACACGGTTGCCCAAACCGTCGTCCTGAGGGCACTCGTCGGGCTTGGTGTTGCGGGCCACAGTGGTCGCACACGCAGGTTGCCGAACGAAAGCAGGCCGATGAGTACCTACATGTCGCCCGGGGTGTACATCAAAGAGGAAGAAGCCGGTTCCCGACCGATCGAAGGTGTCGGCACGGCAGTCGCCGCCTTTGTCGGTTTCGCCGAGCGCGGCCCCGCCAACAGCCCCACACTCGTGACCAATTGGGGGCAGTACCAAGCGACGTTCGGTGACTTCGTCGCCGGAACGTTCCTCCCACTCGCGGTGTACCAGTACTTCGACAACGGCGGCGGGGCTGCCTACGTCGTCAGAATCGGTGCCGATGACAGCGCGTCGGCCAACGGCCCGTCAGAGCCCGTGGCGACCGCCGAGCTGGCCAGCGCCGCGATCGCTGGAACGACGACGTACGAAATCAGTGCACGTCAGGTGGACGATGCAGGTGGCACCTTGTCGGTCGAGGTCATCCATGATCCAGCCGACGGAGATGAAGCCCCCGAAACGTTTTCGATCGTCGTACGCGAGGACGGGACAGAGCGTGAACGCCACGACGGTCTGTCGACCCGCAAGGGTTCGACCAACGTGGCCACCGTGGTGAACGCCGCCTCGGCGCTGATCACCATCGACGACGTGAGCTCGCTGACGCTCGCCGAGAAACTGCCGGCCCTCGGCACCGTCGAACTCGCCGCACCTACAGCGGCGGCGATGATGCCCGATGCGGTGACCTCCGATGACCTGATCGGCGATGCTGCTGATCGTTCGGCGCTCGGCGGGCTGGATGCGATCGACGAGGTGACGATGGTCGCCGTACCCGACTTGATGGCGCTCTACAAGCAGGGTGTGCTCGACCTCGAAGGGGTCAAGGCGGTGCAGCTCGGCATCATCGGTCACTGTGAGCGGATGGGCGATCGGATGGCCATTCTCGACCCTCCCCCGGGTCTGAACGCGCAGGAGATCCTCGACTGGCGAGTCGACTTTGCGGGCTACGACTCCAAGTTCGCCACGCTCTACTGGCCGTGGGTCAAGGTCGTCGACCCGGGCGCGGGGCGCACCGACTTCGTGCCGCCGAGCGGGGCGATCGCTGGACTGTGGGGCCGTACCGACGATGCCCGCGGCGTACACAAGGCACCTGCCAACGACGTCGTGCGCGGCGCGCTCGACGTGCACATCAACATCACGAAGAACGAGCACGACTTGCTGAACCCCAAGGGCATCAACGTGATCCGCTCGTTCCCGGGTCGCGGTATCCGGGTGTGGGGCGCACGGACCCTGTCCTCCGACCCGGCGTGGCGATACCTCAATGTGCGCCGTCTGTTCAACTACGTCGAGCAGTCCATTCTCGACGGGACGCAGTGGGCCGTCTTCGAGCCGAACGACATGGATCTGTGGCAGCGCATCTCGAGGACGATTCGCGGGTTCCTGCTCACCCAGTGGCGCGAGGGAGCGCTGTTCGGCGCGACGCCGGACGAAGCGTTCTACGTCAAGTGCGATGAGGAGACGAACCCGCCCGAACTCGTCGACAACGGCCAGGTCACGGTGGAGATCGGCATTGCGCCAGTGCGCCCCGCCGAGTTCGTCGTCTTCAAGGTGGCCCAGCTGTCGAGTGGCGGCGGGGTCAGCGAGTAACCACCGCCGTGTGGTCATCACCGAGCAACTCAGCACGAATCACGTTCACCCAATAAGGAGCATCGCCCATGGACGCCGAAGACGCCCTTGGTACATACAACTTCCAGATCGAGATCGACGGGGTCACGATCGCCCAGTTCAAAGAGGTCTCCGGCCTACAGACCGAGATCAAGGTCATCGAGCATGAGGAGGTGACCCCCGGTGGCAAGCCGGTGGTCAAGAAGATTCCCGGTCCACGCAAGTGGGGCGACATCACCTTGAAGCGCGGCAAGACCGAGGACAACGGCTGGTGGGACTGGATCAATTCGGTCCATACCGGCAACATCACCGACGCTCGACGCAACGGCTCGATCGTGATCTACGACTACGCGCTCGGCGAGAAGGCCCGGTACAACTTCATCAACGCGTGGCCGTCGAAGGTCAACATCAGCGGCCTCAAGGCGGGCGGTAGCGAGGTCGTCGTGGAAGAGGTCACGCTGGTCCACGAAGGGCTCGAGTTCGCGTGACGCTGACCGAGCAGCGCAGCGAGCTCGTTACCGAGTTTCGTTTCGAGCTGCCGATGGGGCTCGTCGACGAGCACGGCACCGTGCACCGCGACGGCGTGATGCGGCTGGCGACGGCGCGCGACGAGATCCTCCCGCTGCGCGATCCACGGGTACGAGACAATGAGGCCTACTTGACGGTCCTGCTGCTCAGTCGGGTCGTCCGTTCGATCGGTTCCGTCGAGAACGTCACGCCGGCGACCATCGAGTCGCTGTTTGCGCCCGACCTCGCCTTTCTGCAAGACGTGTACCGGAAGATCAACCAGGAGGGGCATGCCCACGTTCCGGTGCGTTGTCCCGAATGCAACTCGGAGTTCACGGTGGACATCGCCGGTGGTTCGCCGGGGGAATCCTGACCTTTTCGGCCGAGGATCTCATGGCCGAAGTCAGCTACCTCGGACGGGTGCTCCACTGGTCGCTCGGAGATCTGCTCGACCTCGAGCATCCCGACCGCCGTGCGTTCATCGCGATGAGTGAGCTGGACCGTGACGTCGATGCTTGATCGGTTTGCCGACGCGGTGCGCGCACGAGTGAGCCGCCGAACGTCCGCTCCTCGTCAATCAGCGTCTGCTGCGTCGCCGTCAGCACCGCCCACCGAAGCGAGTGCGATGCCTGACCGGCGGCCCGTGATCAGCCCAGTCATACGCGGCGCATGGGAAACGCTTCCGCCGCTGGCGACCGCCGCTCGTGCGACGACGGGCTCATCGCCCACCGACTTCACCCGCGGTCTGAGCGTTCGTCACTCGCCTCAGGTGTTGCGGTCGCTCGATCACGCGGCAGCACTCGAGCCGGCGCCGCAACCGACCGCCGTGCTGCGGGCGCCGTCGCTCGAGCCCGCACGTGGCGGCGTGGAGTTACCCGCAGTGCCCGCTGGCCCTCCGCGGCGAGTCCTCCCGCCGACGATCACCGCCGCGCACGTGGTCGATCGAGTCGACGCTGTGGAGCCTGAGTCGACGGACTCGCTCGTCGCCGACGCCGCACCGCTGCTTGACGATGCACACGAGGTCGGCCCGACGATCGAACGTCTCTCGCCGTCGGCGGCAGCTGTGTCCGAATCGCCGACGGGCGTGGTGCCGGCGGACGGCCGCACCACGGCAGCTGCGCCGCCAGCGACCCCGACCACGCCGCGCCGGCCGACCGCAGTGCCGCCGCTCGATCGGAGCGTGTCGTCGAAGTCGGCCGCTGTAGTGCCGAATCAGCGGCCGCCGTTGGTGTCGAGTCGTCAGATGGTCGATCGTTTGTCGGCGTCGGCCGCAACGGAGGTATCGCCCGCCGCGCAGCACCAATCGCCCAACGCTGACGGCGACGCGGCTGCTCCCGACACAGCGCCGAGTCCGCTTCGGACGCCGACACTGCGATCCCCGGCGTACGAGACGCCATCGGCAGAGTCCCCATCCGTGCAACGCGCCGCTGTGCCGCCGATCGTTCAGCCGATGGCACCCGAGGAGGCATCAGCTGCCGACTCCGAGATGGTCGCCGACGCCGTCGACGTGCGCGGCAAGGCGACGGGCACCGGCGCGGTCTCGGCGGTGGATCGGGCGCCGGCTGTCGTGCCCCACGAGGCCTCCTCGTCTCGCGCAAGCGAGTCACCTTCCGCCTCCGTGCCGCTCCCGCCGATCGCTGTAGCGCACGACGGTGCGGCCGCGCCGATCGATCGCAACCCCGCACCCCGGCGAGCGCCTCTCGTCGGGGAACCCGCGCGTCGACTGACCCCCACGCGCGTCGAGTCCGGTGCGTCGCTTCCGGCGCGGACGGAGGCGCGCGCCGATCGTGCGATCGATCGCGCACCGGACACCATTGCCGACGCTCCGATCGCTGCCGACGACGATTTCGAGGGGGGTCGAGCGACACTCGAATCGGCCACTGGCGACGCGGTGGTGAGTCGGCAGGATGCGGTGGCGGCGAACCCCGCCACGGCGCCGGTGTCGCGCCAGGAACGCGCTGCGCCGTGGATCCAGGCGGAGGCACTGCGCAAGACATCGCCAGCGCACGCCTCCGACGTTGTTGTGGGCAGACAGGTGACCCCACGTGGCGGACGCTTGCAGCGGTCATCCGACGATCTGGTCGGTCCGATCGATCCACTGTCGCCCGAGCCTCACGATGCCGCGGGGGCCGCGCCGGTCGAGGGCGATGCTGCGGGCACGGTCGATCGCACGCTCGCCACACCGATCCGTGTGCGGCGATCTTCGGCGGCGCCGACACCAGAGTCGGGTCAGACGAGTCACCGCACCGCGGTGCCCGCCGAGGGTGCAACCATGCGCACAAGGGCCGGTTCGCTGCCCGCAGTTGTGCGACCAACGCGATCTGGCGTGCAGCGTCAGCAGGGGCTCACACCGCAGTCGACCGAGTTGGTCGGAGCGTCCGAGCCGACCGTCCCCGGCCCTCGGCGCGGCCTCGCCTCGCTCGAGCACTATCTCTCGTCTCGGTCCACACCGGCGCTCGATGCGCCGGACGGTACGCCGGTCGATCGATCGGTGAGCTCACCGGGACAGGCGCTGGGGGCGATCGCAGAGAAGGCCGCAGACCCGCCGATGCCTGAGCCGCCTACGCAGGACGCGTTCAACCCGGCCGACGAGTCGATAGCGACCGATCTGAACGCCGACCCCGGAGGCCCCACTGGTGCTGACTCGGCAGCGCAGGAGGAGATGGCCTCCATTGCAGCAGCGATGGAGAGCGCGGCCGTATCGACGACAGGCGCAGACACGCCGTCGGGCGACCTGCTCGACCGTGTCGCCCGGCAGATGGCCCGCGATCAACGGCGGCGATTCTTCGCCGAAAGGGAACGGAAGGGGTCGATGGTCCATGTGTGGTGAGTCGCCGGTGGCGCGCTCGATGTATCAACCGATGGGTGAGGTCCCGTCGTGAAGCTCGAACCGGCGATCGGCTATCGCTTCCTTCTCGTCATCGACGGATACGAGTTCGGTTCGTTCTCCAAGGTCGAGGGCATCGCCGCGGAGTACAAGCTGACCCCGGTCAGGGAGGGCGGTCAGAACGGATTCACGCATCAGCTCCCCGGCCGGGTGAAGTACACCAACATCAAGTTGTCTCGGTCGCTCGACCGGTCGTCGGCGCGGCTCGCCGCCTGGTTCACCGACTATCAGCGGGCGCTCGATTCCGCTGGTCGGTATCAAGGGACGGCAGCGTCGATTGCGGCCGTTGATGCCGACCTCGATGTGGTCGCCACCTGGAACTTCTCCAACGTCGTGCCGGTCAAGTACAGCGGGCCATCATTCAACGCAAACGCCAGTGAACTCGTCACCGAGCAGCTCGAGTTCGCGCACGAGGGATTCTGGTCCGGGTCGGCGCCGATTCCGGTACCGACGGGGTGATCGGGATGCTGACCAAGGCCACCTTGACCGACGATGACGCCGGATTCGTGGAATTTCAGTTCAACCCGGAGACGATCGAGTTCACCTTCCAGGCCGATCTGAAGAACGAGTCACAGACCGACGACACCCAGTACATCGGCGCCAAGCCGATCAAGCTCACCTTGGAGATGCTGCTCGACGAGCCAACGAGCACGCAGTCCGTTGCCTCCCGACTCGACACGATCACCCGCTGGACCACTCCGAAAGACGAGAAGAACACGCCGTACGAGGTGACCTTCAAGTGGGGCTCGATGAAGATCGGGTCCGCCACGGGAGTCACCTGCCATTGCGAGTCGGTAAAGGTGAAGTACGAGCTGTTCAGCACCGATGGTCTTCCGGTACGGGCGCGCGCCACCATCAGCCTGCAAGAGGTGGGGAGAAAGAAGACAAAGAAGAAGCCGAATCCGACGAGCGGCGGCGAGATGCCGGCGCGTTCGAGGGTGTTGCGCGCTGGCGACGACCTCGCCGTACTTGCGTTTCACGAGTACGGCTCCACGGCAAAGTGGCGCGGCATCGCCGATCGCAATGCGATCGACAATCCGTTCACCTTGCCGCTCGGTCGCGAAGTCGTGTTTCCAGCCCGTCTCGGAGCGCCCCAATGAGCAACCCGTACGGATCGAGGGCCGTGGTCGAACTCGACGGCACCGAACTCGGCGACGACGTGGCGGCGCTGATCGCCGGCGTGATCGTCGACACCGACCTCACGGCCCCCGGGACCTGCACCGTTCGCTTCTCGGACCGTGACGGCTCGATACTCGGGCAACTCGGCGCGTCGATCGGTTCGACCCTGCACGTGCACACGGCCGCCGTGACCGAGGAGCGTCCCGTTCGCGTCTTCGTCGGGTCGGTGTATGCGCTGGAGTTCGATGCCGATGATCGTGGCGGTTTCTCGTCGATCGTGGCCTACGACGACAGCTATCGCCTCCGGCAGCTGCGGGCCACGAAGAGCTTCAACGAGGTCACTGACGGTCAAGTCGTACGCGAGTTGTGCGACGACGCCGGCGTCGACGTCGGCACGATCGAGGGGGCCGACGTGGTCCACCCCTATCTCGCGCAGACCAACGAGACCCACTGGGACTTCATCGCCCGCCGCGCGCGGGCCAACGATTGCATCGTCTACGTCGAAGATGGTGCACTGCAGTTTCGCTCGTTGCCCGACGCAGATGCGGCTCCGTCGGTCGGCGACCGCGGCAGCTCCGACCCGCTACAGCTTGCCTACGGCAGGAATCTCATCGACCTGCTGGTGCGCCGATCGGCGGCCGGACAGGTCGGCGAGATCGAGGTACGTGGATGGGATCCCCAACAGAAGGCGGCGGTGACCGCGTCGGCCCGGCCGACGTCGCGTTCCGCCCGGAGCGACGCCGATCCAGCCGAGATCGGCGAGGAGCACGGCGCCGAGCGGTTGGTGATCGGGTGGCCGGAACTCTCGACCGAGCCGGCGTGCGGAGCCGTGGCCGCCTCTGCTGCGGAGGCTGCGGCATCGGCGATGACCTATGCGGAGGGGCGGGCCGGCGGCGATCCGCGAATCGTTGCAGGGGCCGCAGTGTCGTTGGGTGTCACCGGCCCCTTCGACGGCCAGTACACCATCACCAGCGCACGCCACACCTTCGACTCGGCGGGCTACTTCACGGACTTCCGTATCAGCGGGGAGTACGACCGATCGTCGTTTGGGCTGTTGATGAGTGACGTGCAACCAAGCCTCACGGGCTTGCGGCCCGCGCTGGTGACGAACGTCGACGACCCCGATCGACGTGGTCGCGTCAAACTCGAGTTCCCCTGGCTAGCGGACGAATTCGAGTCGAACTGGGGTCGCGTCATGCAGATCGGCGCTGGAGACGATCGCGGAATCCTCTGGTTTCCGGAGGTCGGCGACGAGGTGATCGTGACGTTTCTCGATGGCACCCCCGCAACACCGGTGGTGCTCGGTGGGCTCTACAACGGCGTCGACGTGGCGCCCCTCGACGGCTTGGAAGACCCTGCCGATGGGTCGATCGATACGCGTTGTCTGCGAACGCGCACGGGTCACACCGTCGAGTTCAGCGACGCGAGCGGTGAAGAGCGCATCACCATCGTGACGGGCGATGAAGCGGTGTCGATCACGTTGGATCAGGCCAACGGCGAGCTGCGCATCGAATGCGATGGCTCGGTGGTGATCGGCGCCGGACAAGACCTCACGATCGAGGCGGGTGGTTCGCTCAAGCTCGAGGCGACCGACGTCGAGGTCGACGCCAGCTCCGGCATGAAGCTCTCCGCCAGCGGCACGATGGACGTCTCCGGAGCGATGATCAACCTCAACTGAGTCATGGCGCGATGAACACACGACGACGAGAGGAGCAACGATGGGCCAGCCGGCTGTGGTGATGGGCGATCGCGTGATGGGGACGTGCCCGGTACATCAGGTGCCTGCGCCCAGCGGTACCGCGCCCGTGAGCAACCTCCCATTTCAGGGTCCCTTGCTGCAGGGCTTGACGACCACTGTCATGATCGGCGGCAAGCCGGCGGCGGTTGCCGGCTCGAGCGGGATCAACACCCCGCCGCACGTTGGTCTGCACGCGGCCGATCCGGCGATGGCACCGACAGCGCAGCAAGCACAGGTGGTGTCCGGCAGCGCCACGGTGTTCTTCGACGGGAAGCCTGCGGCCTACACCGGTTGTCAGGTGACGCACTGTGTGCCGCCGGTGCCCGGACAGGTCAGTGGTTCGGCAACCACGGTGATGGTGGGAGGCTGACGTGGAAGCGACCAGGCAGCACTTCATCGGCCGAGGGTGGGCGTTTCCCCTCGGAACGGACGTCAACGGTGGGATTCGGACGGTCGGTGGTGCCGAAGAGATCGAGCAGGCGATCTACCTCATCCTGTCGACAACGCCCGGCGAACGGCCGATGCGTCCGGAGTTCGGCTGCGGGCTCGCCGACTTCGTCTTCGAGTCGATCACTCCCGCAACCTTCGGCCGCATCGCCTCGGCCGTGGAGCAGGCATTGGATCGCTGGGAACCACGCATCGACGTTGATGACGTCGTTGTCGGCCCCGACCCCGACCGCGCCGGTGCCGTGCTGATCGAGGTCGTGTACCGGATCCGCGACACCTACGACCGACGCTCACTGGTCGTTCCGTTCTATGTCATCCCCGAGCACCAGGAGGTCTGACGATGGCGCTCCCGGTTCCCAAGCTCGACGATCGCGAGTTCCAGGATCTCGTCGACGACGCCAAGCGGTTCATTCGCGATCGTTGCCCGGAGTGGACCGATCACAACGTGTCCGATCCCGGTGTCACGCTGATCGAGGCATTCGCGTGGATGACCGATCTGCTGCTGTACCGCCTGAATCGTGTCCCCGAGCGCGTGCAGTTGAGGTTCTTGGACCTGATCGGCCTGCGGTTGTTCCCGCCGTCGGCTGCGACGGTTGCGGTCGACTTCGCAGTCTCGGCACCACAGGACGCACCCTTGTCGGTATCGAAAGGAACGGTGGTCGCCACACGCCGTGAAGCGGGCGAGAGCGTCGTCGAGTTCTCGACGATCGCCGATCTCTCGATCGAGGTCGGCTCGGTGGTGTACGTCGCCACCGGTGGTCGAGACGGTCCGGTCGACGATCTCACTCCACGACTCGGTCTGTCCGACAGTGGGCTGCCCATCTTCACGGAGGAGCCGTCGGTTGGCGATGCCCTCTATGTCGGTTTCGACAAAGCGTTGCCGCGTCACTCGGTCCGACTGCGGGTGAGCAACGTGCGCGGCGCGGGGGCGGGGATTCGCACGTCGGCGCCGCCGATCGTGTGGGAGGCGCTGGTCGGCGGTGAGTGGGTGGCCTGCGACTGGGAGGACGGAACCCGTGGCTTCAACGTCGACGGCGTCGTCGAGGTGCACATCCCCGACGGCCATCAGACGACACCGGTGGACAGCCCCGATGTCGACCGCGTCGGCTTGATCAGGTGTCGGGTCAAGGGCATCACGGCGTCGGAGGCCGACAAGGGGATGGTTCCGTACCAGCGCTCACCGCTGATCACCGGCCTCGACGGGTACGTGTCCGCCGCCACCGTCGATGCGATCAATGCTCGCTTCGTGGAGCACGAAGTGCTCGGCGAGTCGCGCGGAGTGGCCGGACAAGAGTTCCAGCTCCAACACGCACCGGTGGTGATCAGCGACGAAGCGTTCGTCGTCAGCATCGCGCACCCAGCGTTGTCCGAAGAGATCGTCACTGAGGGCCACGACCTACCGCGAGATGCGGCGACCGCCTGGGAACACGAGACGTGGGAGTTGGTGTCGTCGTTCTCCGAGAGCGGGCCGGACGACCGCCACTTCACCCTGGATCGATCGACGGGCATCGTGCGGTTCGGCCCGCTGATTCGCGGCGAGGACGGCAGCGCCCAGTTCTTCGGTTCCGTTCCATCGAAGGGAGCGATCATTTCGGTACCTCGATACCGCGTTGGTGGGGGCCGAAGTGGCAACGTCGCCGCGGGGGCACTGCAGGTATTGCGAACGTCGATCCCGTCGATCGCCCGCGTGCGCAACCGGCGTCCGGGTGTCGGCGGAGCCGATGGCGAGACGGTCGAGGAGGGTATGGCGCGCGGCCCTGTCGAGCTGCGGACGCGCAACCGTGCCGTGACCGTCGAGGACTTTGAGTCGCTCACCCGCGAGGCCGACCCGCAGATCCAACGGGCGCGCTGCATCGTCGACGACGAGCAGCAACACGCCGTGCGCGTCCTCATGGTGCCAGCAGTCGGCCATGCCGGAACGCAGCTGCGCCTCGATGACCTCGAGCCGTCGGTCGAAACGTGTGAGCGCGTACAGCGCTATCTCGACGAGCGTCGACTGGTCGGCACCAGGGTGCGTCCCGAGCCACCGGAGTACGCGGGCTTGCGGGTGCGCGCCCAGATTGTCGTCGAGGAACGACAGGACCCTGAGGCGGTGCGTGAGGCGGCGTTGCGTGCGTTGTACATGCACTTCGATCCACTGGTCGGTGGCCGCGACGGCCGCGGATGGGAGTTCGGCCGCTCGATCCGAATCGGCGAGGTGTACGGCGTCCTGCAACGCGTGCAAGGCGTCGATGTGGTGTCGACCGTGACGATCGCATACTGCGACTCGCAAGACGGCACCGACGAAGAGGACATGGGCTCGGTGATGGAGCTGTACCCGAACCAGCTGGTGTTGTCGCGCGAGCACGAGGTCGAAGTTGTCTCGGACGGCGCACAATGAGTGGCGCTCGCAAATCGCTCGACGGGCTCGCGTCGAAGTACTCCTTGCTCGACGGCATGCCCGCCGTCTACCGCAGCGATCGGTTCATGGTCGGATTGATCGATGGGTTCGACTCGGTACTGGCCCCGGTGCACGCGGCCACCGATCACCTCGACAGTTATCTCGATCCGGCGATGACGCCGCCTGACTTCCTCGACTGGTTGGGCACATGGCTCGGCCTCGTGGTCGATCGCCGCTGGCCGATTCGTCGTCGTCGTGAGTTCGTTGCGAAGGCGATCGAGGTGTACCGGTGGCGGGGCACGGCGCGTGGGATCGCCGAGGCGGTGGAGCTGTATACGGGGACGCGTCCGGAGGTGGTCGACAGTGGCGCAGTCGTCGCTGGGCCCGAACCGCTCGGGGACATCCCAGGGTCGGACCCGCCGACGGTGACCGTTCGCGTACGATCGGAGGATCCGAGTACCGATGCCGACGTCATCGACCGCATCGTCAGCGAGGTCAAACCGGCACATGTTCGTCATCAGGTGGAGGTCGTCGCAGCGAGGAGCTGACGGGTGATCTCGATGCCCCTGCTGCCGCTGGCCGCGATGTGGTGGTATCCGATTCCCGATGGTGCGGGTCCGGCGCGGATCGTCGTCCCGGATGGCACACCGGTGCACGCGGTGTCGGATGGACGGGTCGTGCGCGTCGACACACAAGCGGTGGGCACAGTGGTGATCCGCGACGACGCCGAGCGGTTTCATCATTATCGACGGCTGCAGGCCACGTCTGTCCCGGTCCACGAACAGCAGCGCATCGAGGCGGGCACGGTGCTCGGTGTGGTCGCCCGCCCGAGCGACGAGTCGGCACCCGCGCTGCTGTACGGCGTGCGCGATGCCCAAGAACGCTGGCTCGACGTGCTTCCGCTGCTCGTTGGTGCCGGCGATCCCGCTGAGCTCGACCGAACCGTGGCCGCACCGGCGCACACCGATCCGTTGCTCGCTGCGCAGCGACCTGTCACCCCGGTTGACTCCGGCCCGCGGTCGCCGAGCCCGGAACCTGCTCCACCGAGCGATCCTACGCCGACCGAGCAACCCGCTGCGGAGACTGCGCCGCCTTCGACGGCAGCGGCCCCGGAGGAGCGACGGAGTCGGTTGGCGGGCCGCCGCCCGCCGAAGAGGTCGTCGTGATCATCTGCCGCAAGTGCCTGACACAGAACGACGATGACGCCGACGTCTGTACGCACTGCGGAGCCGACCTCGCCGAGCACGGTCTCCGCCCGCAGGGGGCGATGCGCAGCGACTGGGACCCGAATCGGCCAGCGTCGCCGCCGACGCGCTCAGCCCCGCCGCAGAGTGAGCCAAGGCCGGCGGCACCACCGACGACGACGCCGCCGGCGACAGCAGCGGCGCCGGATGAAGCGGGTGATCGACCGCCGCCGATCAGCTCGGTTCCTTCCTCTGCCGGGAGCGTTCGGGAGCCGGTGGCGCCGGCCGAGGCGGACTCGTCACAGCCACCGCAGACGCCGCAGCCGCAACAACCGTCTGTGGCAACGGCCGCAGCCAGCGACACCCCTGTCGCCAACACTCCGAGCGGCGCTCGTCGCGGGCGCCGCCCGGGTGAGCGCGACGACGAAGAGGTCGAGCCGGACACCAACAGTGGCCCGGTGCCGGCCGCCGCACCGTCGCCGCAGCAGGTGGTCGATGACGACCGCGTGGTGCCGGCGCGAGAGGAATCCGCCGTCCCTGCGGTCGCACGTGTCGGTGCGCCGGTGCAGCCAGGGGCGCTCACCGCTGTGCCCGGTGTGGCGGTCGCCGATCGCGGCGACGGCGCGCGCTGTCCGAGCTGCTCGCGGTGGAACCCGTTCGAGCGACGCTTCTGTGGGTTCTGCGGCGCGGCGCTGCCGGCGCTGGCGCAGATCGACGACGTCGAGGACATCGATGATCCGTCGGATTCGTGGTGGCGTCGACTGACCGGCACGACGCGCACGAAGGGCACCGACAATCGGACCTTCGGTCAACGAATGCGCGACTCGGGCCAAGACAAGCTGAAGTACCGCGCGAAGTACAGCGTGCAATCGCGGCTTCGGGCGTTGGGCCTGATCGGCGGGGGCTTGGCTGGGCTGGTGATCCTGCTCGGGCCCGTGCGCGCCCAGGTCACCGAGTGGCTCGACCCGCCGGACGCCGCACCGGTGAGCGCCGTGGTGATCACCGACACCGCACCGGTCGCCGATGCGTTCGGGGCTGAAGGGGCAACTGATGCCGATGACACGACCGCGCTGGTGCTGCCGTGGGCCGGCGAGCCAGTGAGCTTCCAGATCGAGCTCGACCCCGATCGGTCAGCCGATGAGCTCGAGTTCGTCACGGGGTTCCCGAACGACGACGTGCAAGGTCGCGGACCGCTGTATCTCCGTCCAGCTGTCGTCGAGTTGACGAGTGGCACCCAGACGTTCACCATCGAGCTCGCCGACCAAGAGGGCAGCCAGCGACGCGGTCTCCGATTCGATGAGGATCCCTCGACGATTGACGTCACCATCGTCGAGGTCCACGAACGCCCGTGGGAGACGTACCAACGCGTGGCCATCGCCGAAATCGGCGTGGCCGGCTAATTCCAGGACACGATTCCGGTCGCGCCGGCCGTGGCGGGCGACCTCGCGCCTTCTCCAACACCACGGGGCTGCCGGCGACGACCTGGCGAAGTGAGGCCCAGTGTGAACGACTGCTGCATCGCCAAGATCGGCGTCGGGCCACACTCAGCTGAACGTGACGTCTACGGTGATGCCGACCGAACTCGCCGGAATTCCACCACCGGCTCCCGGGACTCCAACGACAACGTCGACCTCGGTGAGCGTGAAAGCTTGGCTTCCCTGGGTTACCGAGTTGGTACCCCACGGCACGGTGATGACTCGGTCGATACCGCCTTGGGAGTAGCCGGAGATCAGACCGAAACAGTTCGTCAGGCCTTGCGCGGTCGTGTTTGAGTGTCTCCCGCTATGACGAACGGTCACGATGATCGAGCCATCAGGCTGGCCCTGAATCGACTCGAGGGTTCGGGTCACACGCGATTGGGTGCAGCCATTGCCGTCCAATGGACTTTGGAACGTCGTGTCTGAATCATTGGTTGACTCTCCCGGGAATACAGACGGGTTCTGTGCGCTGATGATGTACCCCTCGCCGGCGCCGAACTGTCCGTTGGCGGTCAATACCAGCGACGTACCGGTCGGATACACGGGAAACTGTCCTCGCACCGTGTCACTCACACGAACCGCTGCGGTTCCGCCGGTCGCACCAACGGTCGGTGCAGATTCGGGACCGAGGCGACGGGCAGGGTCCGCCGATGGATCGCTTCTGAACGCACGGACAACGAGGGTGTGTGATTGGAAGAAGCCGGTGCCAGTGGGTTGATAGGTAGTGGCGGTACCAACGTCGGTCCACTCGCCCGAGTCGTAGCTCACCTCGTAGTTGATTCCACCGGCTCCGCTGCGGCCGCCGTCGTCCGCTGGGGCCCATGTCCATTCGAGGTTGCCGCCGCTGAGGCTGGTGGCGGTGAGGTTGTTGATGGGGCCCGGGTTGCCGTAGGGCACGACGGTGTTGCTGGAGGTGTAGATGGGGTCGCGAAGTCCGGCGTGGCCGTTGGCGTTGATGGCGCGGATTTGGAAGTGGTACTGCTGACCGTTGTTGAGGCCGCCGATGATGCGTGAGCCGGGCAAGGCCGCCCAGTCGGTGATCGGAGAGAATCCGCCGTCGAGGGTGCGGTACTCGTAGCTGAGGATCGCCGCGCCGTTGTCGAACGGTTCGGTGAAGCTGAGGATGGTGGCGGTGTCGTTGTCGGTGCCGTTGATGGCGTCGATTTGGAATGGTGGGCCTGATGAGACGGCGATGTCGCTGAGGGGGCTCGTTGCTGACGTGCCGGCCTTGTTCTGGGCGCGGACGGCGAAGCGATATTCGACGCCGTTGTCGGTGGGGTACGTGTGGGTGCGCACGGCGCCGTCGGAGAAGGTGACCGATGGCTGGGCGACGCCGGCGCGTTGGACGTCGAGTTCCCAGACGACGACTTCGTCGCCGTTGTTGTTGGCGTCGGTGTGGGTCCAGTTGATGGTGACTTGTTCGTCGCCGGCGATGACCGACGGGGGGAGGGCGGTGATCGGGGTGCCGGCGGGAATGGAGTCGCCGGTGGAGAGTTCGCTCGGGTCGCTTTCGCCGGCGTCGTTGACGGCGACGAGTTGGAAGCGGTAGCTGGTGCCGTTGGTGAGGCCTTCCCAGCGGTAGGTGGTTTCGGCGGGTCCGCGGGAGATGGATTCGCCAGTGGTGGTGTTGATGAGGATGAGTTCGGTGACGGGGCTGCCATTGGAGGCGGGTTGGGCGAAGGCGATGTCGAGGTAGCCGTCACCGAAGGTGGTGACGGGGGCGGCGGGCCGGTCGGGGACCTGGTCGGGGCGGCAGCGGTTGCTAGGCGGGCTGAACTCGGGTTCGGCGAGGACGGCCTCGTTGATTGCGGCGACTTGGAACGTGTAGTCGGTGCCGTTGGTGAGTCCGGTGATGAGCTGGACGGTGCTGGCGCCGGGAGCGGTTTGTTCGGTGGTGGCGCCGCCATCGGGGATGACGCGGATGATGTACTCGGTGATCGGTGCGCCGTTCGCTGCTGGCGGGTTCCACGAGAGTTGGACTTCGGTGCTTTCGGCGGCGCTGCAGAGCGGTGCTGCGGGTTGGTCGGGGCGGCCGATGACGGTGATCGTTCCAGCCCCGCGGACGTAGCGGTTGGCGTCGTCGGTGGCGTCGGCAACGGTGTAGGAGAAGGTGACTTGCCCGAGGTCGTTGCGCGTCGCGGCGGGAATGAACAGGAGTTCTTGCCCATCGGGTTGGATGTCGACGGTGCCGACGCTGGCGTCGTCGAGGGTGGCGCCGACGAGGGTGAGGCGTTCGCCGGGGAATGGGTTGACGTCGTTGTCGAGCGGGAACAGCGAGACCGGTTGGCCTTGCAGAGTGCGAGCCTCGTCGGGGAGTGTTTGCGTGAGTGGTGCTTCGTTGGCGAGCACGGTGACGATGACTTGGCCAGGGGCGGTGGCGGTGCCGTCGTCGACGGTGAAGTCGAGCACGGCGACTTGGCCGTCGGGTGTGGTGGCGGCGGCGTCGATCACCAGGGCGGTGCCGTCGATGCGGGCGGTGACGTCGTCGGTGGTGCCGGTGAGTTCGTCGAAGGTGTGGGTGTCGTCGTCGTTGGCGTCGGACACGGCGGGGAGGAGGTCGACGGTCAGGCTGGTGCCGGCGTCGATGTCGACGGGGAGTGTGGTGAAGGTGGGGGCTTCGTTGATGTCGCCGGTGATCTCGATTTGGGCGAACCCGATCGACGTGAGGGCTTGGCTCGGGTCGTCGGAATCGGCGACGCGGTAGGCGAATCCGGCTTCGCCGATGTAGTCGTCGCCGGTGGCGGTGAACACGACGTTGGTGCCGTCGATCACCGCCGACCCGCGGCGGAACGACGACACGTCGATGAGGGTCAGGTCGTCGCCGTCGGGGTCGGTGTCGTTGTCGAGCACCGGGATGGTGATGGATGCACCGATGCCGACGGTGGCGGTGTCGAGCCCGGTGACGGGGGGTCGTCCGTCGGTTTCGATCGGGACGAATACCGCTGCTCGGCGTTGTTCGATGCCGTCGGTGACGGCGTAGGTGAACTGGGTGGGTTCGTCGGGCATGACGAACTCGACGTTGCCGGTGAGTGGATCGATCGACGCTCCTGGCAGGGACACGCTCAACACGGACAGTTCGTCGAGGTCTGGGTCGCTGTCGTTGTCGAGCACTGCGACGGCGACGAGTTCTCCCGCTGGTGCGGGTTCGACGAGGTCGTCCTGTGGTTCGGGCGGCCGGTTCGGCACGTTGGAATCGATGACGATCGTCACCGTGGCGTCGTCGGTGGCGCCTTTGTCGTCACGAATCACGTAGCGCAACGGGATCTGCCGGCCGTCGGCGACGTCGGAGGGGGCGGTGTAGGTGAGCTCGCCGTTCTCGAAGGTGACCGTGCCTGCGGCGACACTGAACTGGGTGTCGGCATCATCGGTCGAGATGGCGATGGGGTCGCCTTCGGGGTCGCTGTCGTTGTCGAGCACCGGCAACACCGCAGACGTGCCCGGCGCGACGGTGTAGTCGTCGTCCTCGGCGACCGGCGGCAGATTGGCTGACGCTCGTGGGGCGATCCCGATACGGATGATGCCGGTCGACTCCAGCCCGAACTCGTCACGCACCCGGTAGGTGAACCGGTCGGTGCCGGCCTCGTTGGCGTCGGCGCGATAGACGATCGTGTCGGTGGTCGACTCGACGATGATCCCCTTGGCGGGGGCGGTCTCCAAGCCGACGAAGGTGACCGCGTCGGCTTCTGGGTCCATCGTGGTCAATGGCAACTCGATCGTCAGCGACCCGCCCGACACCGTCCGCCCGGTCAACGTCGGCGGTTCTGGTGGCGAGTTCGGATCACCATCAGCCGGGAGCACGTGAATGTTGATCGCTGCCGACGCCGCGTTCGAGGCAGTGTCGATCACCGTGTACGACTCGAACACCGTCGACTTCGGTTCCGGCGGCGCCTCGTATCGCAACTGGTTACCGGTGACGAACAGTCGGCCGTTCTCCGTGGCCTCCGACGCGGTGACCTCCGGCGGATCGACCAACGTCAACGGGTCGCCATCGGGATCGGAATCATCGACGAGAACCGGCAACAACGCCACGCCACCAGCGCGCACATCGAACTCGTTCGGCGTCACCACCGGCGGCTGGTTGCGATCCAACGGCGGCGCCGGTGACGCCAACACCTGCCCGATCGCCGCGTTGTCACCATCGGAGATCACGTAGGTGAATTCCACCGTCTCGGGCAATGGCGCTGTCGCCGTCAACCGCAACGCTTCCCGGTTGACGATGTCGACACTCAACGTCGACAGCGCCGGTGGATTCACCCCGGTGATCACCAACACATCACCGTCGAGATCGACATCGTTGTCGAGCACCGACACGAATGACGGTCGCGCCGTGGACACCAGGACCTCATCACGCACCGCCACTGGCGTGAACTGCGCCGTCTGCTCGGCGACGTCCACACGCAACAACCCGTCCACCGGATCCTGGCCATCGGTGACCGTGTAGGTCACGTTCACGCTGCCGGGAATCTCGCTGCGCACCCGCACCTCAGACGTGAACTCGTCGAACGTCACGATCGCGTCGGTACCCGGCGCAGCTTCCGCGGCGACCACCGTGAGGTCGTCATCGTTGGCGTCGCTGTCGTTGGACAACACATCAACCACGACCTCTTCACCCACCGTGGCCCGCGCATAGTCACTACGCGCATCGGGCGGCTCGTTGGCCTCCGGAGCGACCACGATCACATCGAGCGTCCCGGTCGCCTCCGCGCCCTTGTCGTCGGCCAACACGTACTCCACCACGAACGGCTCCGGCGCGATCGGCGCCGTGATCGTCAACTCACCACCCACCTCGAAACGCACCGCCTCGGCAGCCTCCGACGACGCATCGACCACACTCATCGGATCGCCCTCGGGCTCAAAGGCATTGACCATCACGTTGTGCGTGACCACGTCACCGGCAACCACCGTGGTCTCCTCATCCAACCCCGGCTCGGGCGGCTGATTCTCATCGGCGTCATACACCGTCACGTTCACCGTCGCCGCGACCGGTTCGTGCCCGTTGCCGTCGGTGATCGCATACGGAAACGACAACGACCGCCGATCCGGCCCCACCGTCACCTGCAACGCCCGACCATCCTCGATCACCGTCACCGAACCCGCATCCGGACCCACCGGCTCGATCGGCTCGATCACCAACACGTCACCATCGGGATCGACGTCATTGCGCAACGGACGCACCACGACCGCCCGCCCCGGACGCGTTCCCGCTTCGTCATCGTTGGCTATCGGCGGCTGATTTTCCCCGGACGAGCCCTCGTCGTCGACGTCGACACACCCCTCCTCACCAGCGGTGCACTCCGGTATGTCGGGCTCCTCGTTGTCGAACGCGTCACCCCAGTAGTCGACATAGATCGGATCACCATCACCCCACACCACCTGCTTGCCCGTCAGTAACTCGTTCAGCACGACCTGCTCACGGTTCGTGCGGAACCGCAACGAACTATCCCCACCCATCTCACCGAACTGCGCCGTCTGGGGCGCGTCGTCACCACACACTCGAGCAATCGTCCCCGCACCGCCCCACGCCCCATATGCGCACCCCCGCACCACGATCGGCACCGCCGGCGACCCAGTCCCAGCGTCGAACAACGCCGACGCTGGCTCCTCACCCTCCAACGGCACTCCCACCAACCGTTCGGCAAACGACACGATCACCGAATCGGACTCCGGTCCCGGCTCCTGCAGCAACGGCCGATCACCGAACTCGTCCACCGGCACCGCCGGCCGATCCGGAGTCAACACCTCCAACCCAGCCGCGTCCAACACCACCGGAACATCACCCACCACTGTGAACGAACCGTCTGCCACCGGGGCCAACTCCCACACCTCGCCCGGCTCACCATCGGCATCGAACGACACCACCTCGCCGGTGTCCGGTCGGAACACGAACGCAATCCCCTCATCGCTCATGGCCAGCTGCGCCGCCCCCGAGAACACCTCGACCGCGACGTCGGTGTCGGCCGGATCCAACGCCACCAACTCCGGACCCGGCACAACAAACAGGGCGCCATCGGGTGTCAACACCGCGGCGTGGCCGCCACCCACTACCACCTCGGTCGCGGGCGGCAACTCCGGCCCCGGAATCGAAATCGCCCGCGCCGGATCGATCGCCTGGATGCCCGACGGGTTCTGTTGCCGCACGAACACGTTCGACCCGTCCTGCAACACGTCGAACTGCGTCGTTCCCGCCCCCAAACTGATGTCGATCGTGTCGATCTCCACATTCATGCGACCAACACGCAGCTGATCCTCACGGGTCACCCATACACCGGCGTCATGCAACTCCGGATCTGGCGATTCGAACCCCTCCGCCGCCACGATCGCCGCCCCCACCGTGATGCCAAGGACGCCGACCAAGAGCGCGGTCACGACACCTTGTGGGCGGGTTCGCTTGCTTGCTGCCCGCCGCGGTCCCCGTCGCCGCATCCAGCTCACACCACTCGGGATGGTACCAGGAGCGCGAGCGGTGGTGATTGGCGAGATAGCTCGCAGACGGGCGCGGGCAGTGTGGCCGGTAGCCTGCGTTCGGTGCGAGGTCGTGGATCGCGATGACGCCGTTCGAGCCTCGTGTGGCGGCTGACCTGGTGGTTCTCGGCGTCGACCTCGGCACCACCTTCACGGCGGCTGCCTCGTTTCGGGGCGGTGTCGTCGAACCGGTCACGCTCGGCGCCAACGGGTGGAGCATTCCGTCGGTGGTGCATCTGTCGGCGACCGGCGAGGTGGTGTGCGGAGAGGCGGCCGCGTACCTCGGTCCGAGCGCCCCCGAGCGCACGTTCCAAGAGTTCAAGCGGGACTTCGGAAGCCCCATCCCGCTCGTTACGCCCGACGGTCAGCGCAGTCCGGAATGGATGACCACTCGTCTCATCGAACATGTCCTCCGTACGGCCGAGGACCGTCTCGGGCGATCTCCCGACGCCTTGGTGATCACCCACCCGGCGACGTGGGGGGAGCATCGCCTCGAACTCCTGCGGCAGTGCGCAGCCGACGCCGGCATCCCCCGAAGCGACTTCGTTGCCGAGCCGATCGCTGCAGCGATTCACTACTCGTCGCTGGGGCGCGTCGCTCCTGGCGAAATTGTGGCGATCTACGACTTCGGCGGCGGCACCTTCGACGCATCGGTCGTCGTGCATCAAGGGTCCGGGATCGACATCATCGGTGAGCCTCGCGGAACTGAGCGCATCGGCGGAATCGATCTCGATCAGGTGATCCTCGACCTGGTGAACGCAGCGGTCGATGGCCGGGTCGCCGATGCCGACATCGACGATCCCTCGATCCTTGCCGACCTGTATGCACTGCGTGCCGAGTGCAGTCGGTGCAAGATCGCGCTGTCGTCAGATCTCCGCTCGCCCATCCGCGTGCGCATCGGAACGTTCAGTACCGAGGTGCTCATCCAGCGCTTCGAGTTCGAGGAGCGGATCGAGCCGATGGTGCAGACGACGGTCGATGTGTTGCACGACGCGCTCAACTCCGCAGAGGTGACCACCGACGAGTTGAGTCGGGTGCTGCTCGTCGGCGGGAGCGCACGCATCCCGCTCGTCGGCCAGATGGTCAGCAACGCGATGCGCATACCGATCAGCGTCGATATCGATGCTGCAAGCGCGATCGCTCAGGGTGCCGCCAGTCATGGAGGCGACGGCGGCGTTGGCTTTCGTGGCGACGTGGCACACCACGACGAGGTGGCGCCGACACCCGCCGTCGTCCACGAGCGTTTCGTCGCGCCAGGCGAGTCCCTCGGCGCCGAGCAGGTGGTCAACGGTGTTCTCGTCCGCGTCGATGACGGTCGCAGCGAACGTGCGATACCCGGCGACGAACTCACCGTGGGGCGTTCGTCCGGCTGCTCACTGACCTTCGCTGATGACCGTGTCAGCCGGGTCCACGGGACCCTCGCTGAGGCCGACGGAACGTGGGTCTACACGGACTCGAGCAGCAACGGGTCGTTCGTCGATGGTGTTGCGGTCGAGTCGGTGAGCATCACCCGACCGGTCGACGTGCAACTCGGTCAGCACGGCCCGCGCCTCACGATCGTGCCGGACGGGGTACGAACACCCCCGTCCTTGGGCATCGAGGTCGCGGGCGAGCTGGTGTATCCGGTCGCTGGGCAGACCTACGTGATCGGCCGCCGGCCGCCAGCGGACATCATCGTCGACGACCCCGAGCGATTCGTCTCGACTTCGCACCTCGATGTGCGGAGTGATGGCGACGGGTGGTCGGTTGGTGACCTGTCGACCAACGGGACCTTCTTCGCCGACGGGCGCCGTCTCGACCGCTCGCGTCACCGATTGTCGGGCGATGTCACGCTTGCGCTCGGCAGCCCGGAGGGCCCGACGGTGGCGTTTCGTTTCAGTGCCGTGAACGACTCTGTCACGTTGGTCGCTTCTGCCGACGCAGCGAAGCGCGGCTGACCCGGGCCCGAACACGAGCGAACCATCCGTGCTGGCTGCGCAGTTCGCGGCGGGCGTCGTCGGCCAGTTCCCACACCTCGGCTGCGTCCTCGTCGGATGGTTCTTCGGCTCCGAACACGAGTGAGTCGGCGCGCTGGCCGAGCTCGGCTGCCGCCGGCACGCGGAGCACGGCCGACGCCTCGGGACGGGTCAGCATGAGCTCAGGATCGCGGCCGAAGTCACGCCCGTCGTCGATGACCTCGGTCCAAGCGCCCGACACGCGAGTTGCGGCTGGTCCCTGCGAGCGGCGGCGAGATCGACGAAGGGTCTTCCACGCGATGATCACGAGCGCAGGAAGAACGATGAACAACAGCGGCAGTCCGATCGCGACGGCGAGCAACGGGACGTCGAAGCCGCCGGAGGTGTCGGCTGGTTCTTCGTCGTCGGCGATTTCCTGCGGCGCCGGGTCTTCCACGGTGAGCGCCTCCGGCGCCTCTGCTGCGGGAGGCGGCACGGTGGGCGGCGGCGGCTGCGGCTCAGGGTTGACGACCCGTGGACGTGGCTCGGGCTCCGGATTCGGCAAATTGGTGCGCGGCGGTGTCGGATCCACCGGCACCCAACCGACGCCCGCGAGCGGCACCTCCACCCACGCAACCGCGTCGGACCCGCGGATCGCCTGCTCGTCATCGTCGCCCGACTCGAATCCCATCACGACGCGGACCGGAATGCCTCGTGCGTTCGCCAGCACGGCGAGCGCAGCGGCGTATTGTTCGCCGTTGCCGACCCATTCCTGTGCTTCGAGGAAGCGCGCCAGTCGGGCGATCGAGTGGCCAGGCGGGGTCGGCACGATGGCGGCTTCTCCGCCATCGGAGTAAGCGCCCTCGCTGCGCAGCGCCTCGGCCATTGCCGACAGTTGTCCATATGGAGTGGTGGCACTACCGGCGAGCTCGGCGGCGAGTGCCCGGATCGGTGCCGGAATTCGCTCTGGGTCGGGAGGGCGGAACCGGGCGTCGAGGCCGAGCCGCGCGAGTTCCACCGGATCGGTCGCCGGCGCAACGACACCAGAGACCTGGTATCGATCGCCCGCGCTGACGCCGGTGGCGATGACCGCCGACTCGGTGGCGAGGTTGAATCGCAGCCACTCGACAGCGTTGTCGTTGTCGTCGAGAAACTCGATGCCCGTAACGTCGCCGATCATCGGCAACCACACGCCATGCGGTGTGACGACTTCGATCTCCGCCGACACCGGCGTGCCATCGATCGGGTCGGGGATCTCCGTGCCCACGCGCACGAAGGTTCCACCCAACGCCGACCCATCGCCAGACGACTTCCACACGAGTTCGTCGTAGAGGTCCATCGTCGCCAACCGCAGCCGCACTCCGGGCTCGAGGCCGGTGACGTTGAGCACGACGGCGTCTTCGTTCTCCGTGCCGGTGTATCGCCGGAACCCAGCGAGTGGACTCGGCTCGAGGAGTGGATCGAATGGCGGCACGACGTCGGTGCGCAATACGAACCGCTCTTCGGCCTCGGCACCGGGCAGGCGTGGTCCGAGCCATGAACCAGCCAATGCGACGACGACGAGCATGACCACGATGGACAGTGCCCACGACGTGCGCAGCCGGTGCGGCACCGCTGCGGATGTGCGCGCCCCACGCACCACGACCCAACCGAGCGTGACGGCGCTGAACACCACGCCCTGCAACACGATCGACGCTGGGACGTCGGTACCCATCAATACGGCGATACAGAGAACGACGACGGGCATGATGGCGCACACCGGCCGGGTGACGAGCCGTGCCAACAGAATCGTGATCACGCCACCGCCGTAGCCGCACACGAACGGGATCGTCAGCAGGTTGCCGGCGCCTCCGGCGGGTGGCAACGACGTGAGCAGGCGAATCCAACCGCCGGTGAGGCCGTCGACGAGTTCGCGCGTCGTGTCGAGATTGGGGATGACGCCTGCAGTTGCGGACTCGCCCACCGCCAGCGGCGCGCCAGCGATGAAGAACACCACCACGACGACGAGGAATCCGACCAACGGCGACCACCGAGCCTTGTAGATCACGTACCCGGTCGCCACACCGACCAACACCGCCGGGATTCCCGTCCAGATCTCTTCGCCACCCGAAAACGTGGAGCTGAAGCCGACGACGGCGAGCGATACGAGAGCGATCGAAAAGGCGAGGTCGACCACGTCGTCGTTGGTCGGCCGCAGTCGCTCGAGGACGTTGCGCATCAGCCGAACACGCCCCGAGCCACGGTGTTGCTGAACGTGTCGAGCGAGCGCACGCCGACGACCGACACGTGGTCGTACACGTTGCGCGACTCGGGCGACGACTGGTCACATCGCAGAGCGAGGACCCGCACGCTCGGCCCGAACCGTTGAGCAACGCGTCGTAGATCGGCCGCGGTCGCCGCAGCGCCCGTGATGAGCGCGACCAGGCTGGCGTCGCGATTCAGCACCGTCGCATGCGCAGCAACGGTGGCCAACGAATCATCGGAACCACCGAACTCGACGCCGGCGAGCCCGTCGAGAAAGCTCGTGGAATCGCCCGAAGGGATCGTGTCGCCGCCAATCGTGGTGGTGACCGGGTGCTGTTCGGCGAGCGCCGTTCGGCCGATTGACGCGAGCACCGAGATTCCCATCTCGAACTCCTCATCGTCGGTCCACTCGTCGATCGACGTCGACAACACCAGACCGAGGCGGGCCCGCCGCGTGTCGACGAATTGCCGCACCATCAGCGTGCCGAGGCGTGCCGTGGTACGCCAGTGCACTTGCCGCAGCTCGTCGCCGGGGACGTACTCGCGCAGCGTGTGGAACGCAACGTCAGAGTTCGACAGATCGTTCGTAGTCGTGCCGTCCAGGTCGCGCAACAAGCCGCTCGCAATGGGCGGCAGCCGGACGGTCGTCGGATGCACGTACAACGTCGCAGTGCTGTCGCCGACGATCTCGCGGCGAGCCATACCGAGCGGATCTGCGCGGACGACGCGAGGCGGCCCGAGAGAGACCACACGTCGACGACCAGTCGGCAATACGAACGCCTCGCTCCACGATTCATCGGCGGCGAGCCCAGGAACGGGGAACGACGCCTCCTCGGTGTCGACCGGGACGGCCACCTGTCCGAACGACATCCGTCGAGACGAGGTGTTGTGCAGCCCGACCTCACCGACGGCGTCGCCACCGACGACGACGCGGTCGGGGTGGGCGACGATCGTGGCCGACCCGCGCGGTGCACGGATGACCCATAGGAGCCCGACCGCAACGGCGATCAGACAACAGGCCGCAAGGATGAGCAGTTCGTCCCAGCCGAGTTGCACGCCCGACCACCACGAAACGACCGCTACCACCAGCACGGTCCAACCCAGCGCAGTGATCGGAATGCGGGGCGGCCACACCCAGCGGGCGATGCGACGTCCCACGCGGCGTGCCCGGGCGAGCACGGGTTACGCTTCCGCGCCGCGTTCGACCGGCGGTGCCTCGGCGGCGAGCACCTTGGCGATGATCGCCTCTTGGCGGACACCGTGGAACTGCGCGTCGGGCGTCAACAGAATTCGATGGCTGAACACTGGCGTTGCGAGCTGCTTGATGTCGTCGGGGATCACCGCAGCTCGACCGTGTCCCGCGGCCCAGGTCTTGGCGCAGCGTGTCAGCGCCAGACAACCACGGAGGCTGACGCCGAGCTCGACACCGTCCTCGATGCGGGTGCGCTCGGCGAGACGGGCCACGTAATCGAGGATGGCGGCATCGACGTGCACCGTTGCCGCCAACGCCGTCATGTCGACCACGACTTGTGGGGTGATGTGCGCCTGGACGTTCACCGACCGGTCGCGGGTCGCCGACTCGGCGAGGAGCGACACGGTGGTTTCGCGGTCGGGGTGACCGAGGCTGGTCTTCATCAGAAACCGATCGAGCTGCGCCTCGGGAAGGGCATATGTGCCGGCCTGCTCGACGGGGTTCATCGTGGCGACCACCACGAAGGGCGGTTCGAGTTCGTGGCGCACGCCATCGACCGTCACCGCCGCCTCCTCCATCACCTCGAGGAGGGCCGCCTGTGTCTTGG
>JBCCVW010000029.1:0-31343 GCA_039194665.1 Actinomycetota bacterium | reverse complement strand
GGGACGCCGACGGCACGACGTGGATCGACTTCACCAGCCAGCTCGTCAACATGAACCTCGGTCACCAGCACCCGAAGATGATCGAGGCGATCAAGGCGCAGGCCGATCACTTGACGATGGTGTCGCCCACGTTCGCCAACGATCAGCGCAGCGAGGCGGCTCGGCTGATCGTCGATCGAGCGAACCTCGGGCGCAACGGCCTCCCGCAGCCCGATCGGGCAGCCAGCCCGCACGGCGAGTTTGCCAAGGTGTTCTTCACCAACGCCGGCGCCGAGGCGATCGAGAACGCCGTCCGCCTGGCGCGTGGTTTCACCGGTCGGCACAAGGTGCTGTCGACATACCGCAGCTATCACGGCGGGACGATGTTGGCGGTGGGACTGACCGGCGAGGGTCGCCGGCTGGAGAACGAGCCGGCGGTGAACGGTCTGGTCAAGTTCTGGGGTCCGTACCCCTATCGCTCGTCGTTCCACGCCACGACGCCCGACGAGGAGTGCGCCCGAGCGCTCCAGCATCTGCGTGACACCATCGTCGCCGAGGGGCCCGACAAAGTGGCGGCCATCGTGCTCGAGACCGTGGTCGGCACCAACGGCATCCTCATCCCGCCCGACGGCTATCTCGAGGGTGTGCGTGCCCTGTGCGATGAGTTCGGCATCGTCTGGATCGCCGACGAGGTCATGGCTGGCTTCGGTCGTACCGGTCAGTGGTTCGCGTGGCACGGCTGGAACGCTCAGCCCGACCTGATCGCGTTCGCCAAGGGCGTCAACTCCGGCTACATCCCGCTCGGTGGAGTGGTCATCACCGACGCGATCGCCGCGAGCTACGACGAGCGGGTTTTCCCCGGTGGGCTCACCTACTCGGGCCACCCCCTCGCCTGCGCCACCGCCGTCGCCAGCATCAACATCTTCGAAGACGAGGACGTGCTGGGCCACGCCCGACACCTCGGCGACGACATCATCGGACCGGCGCTACGCGACATGGCCACCCGCCACGACGCGATCGGCGAGGTGCGCGGTCTCGGCGTGTTCTGGGTGGCCGAGTTGGTCACCGACCGGGCGACCCGAGCGCCACTGCCATCGGCCGCCGTCGCTGGCGCCTGCAAGGAACGGGGCATGTGGCCGCTCCCGGTGGCCAACCGCATCCACGTCGTGCCGCCGTGCACCACTCCCGACGACGTGGCCCGCGAGGGTCTCGAGATCCTCGACGCCGCGCTCAGCGCCGCAACCTGACCCGAACCCCTCCGAAACTCTGCCGATATCCGGCGCCTCGCGCCGGGTTTTGACAGGATTTCGGTGGGACGTCAGCGCTTGGCGGCGACCTGGTCGGCGAGGGCGGGGATGACGTATTCGCCGTAGGCCTGCAGCGTCTCGTCCTTGGCGTCGTGTTGCAGGTAGATCGCGAACTGATCCACGCCGAGCGCCTGCAGGTTGGCCAGCCGTTCGAGTTGGTGCTCGACCGGGCCGAGCAAGCAGAACCGGTCGACGATCTCGTCGGGGACGAACTCGGCGTGAGTGTTGCCCGCCTGACCGTGCTGGTTGTAGTCGTAGGCTTCGCGGCCCTTGATGTAGTCCGTCAACGCCACCGGCACATCGGACGTCTCGCCGTAGCGGGCGACGATGTCGGCCACGTGATTTCCGACCATCCCGCCGAACCATCGGCACTGGTTGCGCATGTACTCCATGTTCTCGACCGGGCCGACATAGGCGGGGGCTGCGACGCAGATCGTGATGTCGTCGGGGTCACGTCCGGCGTCGGCTGCGGCGGAGCGCACGGCACCGATCGTCCACTCGGCGATCGACTCGTCGGCGAGCTGCAGAATGAACCCGTCGCAGGTCTCACCGATCAGCTTCAGCGCCTTCGGGCCGTAGCCGGCTCCCCACACTTCGAGTTCACTCTTCGACGCCCACGGCAGTGTGATCGTCGAACCCTTGTAGTCGACGCTGCGGCCGTTGCCGAGTTCGCGGATCACGTGGATCGACTCACCCATCGTGGCCAACGTGGTCGGCTTGCCGTTCGTCACGCGCACTGCCGAGTCGCCGCGTCCGATGCCGCACACCGTGCGGTTGCCGTACATCTCGTTGAGCGTGGCGAACGTCGATGCCGTCACCGTCCAATCGCGCGTCGCCGGGTTGGTGACCATCGGGCCGACCACGATGTTGCGCGTCTCCGCCAAGATCTGGCTGTAGATCACGTACGGCTCTTCCCACAAGATGTGCGAGTCGAACGTCCACGCATAGTCGAAGCCGTACATCTCGGCGCGCCGACACAGGTCGACCACCCGCGACGCCGGCGGCGTCGCCTGCAACACGATGCCTATATTCATGCCCGTGCTCATCGTCCGCTGCGCTTCCGACTCGCACGGGTGCGGCTCGTCGCTGGCGCTTCCCTCGCCGCCTGATAGAGCGTCTGTGGTTGCCCGGGGGCCGAAGCGCTACATCGCGTGGGTGTCATCTGCTTACCTCGTTTCCGGGAAGCCGAGGTCGACGCGGCTGGTGGCGGGGTCGGGCCAACGACTGGTGACGACTTTGCCGCGGGTGTAGAAGTTGATGCCCTCTGGTCCGTACATGTGGGTGTCGCCGAACAGGCTGGCCTTCCATCCGCCGAAGCTGTAGTAGCTGACCGGTACGGGGATCGGCACGTTCAGCCCGACCATGCCGACCTGTACGTCGAACTGGAATTGTCGTGCGGCACCACCGTCTCGGGTGAAGATGGCCGTGCCGTTGGCGAACTGGTTGGCATTGATCGTCTCGATGCCGTCCTGGTAACCGCTGACTCGCACCACCGACAGCACCGGACCGAAGATCTCGTCGCGGTAACAGGCCATGTCGGTCGACACGTTGTAGAGCAACGTCGGATTCAAGAAGTAGCCCTGCCCACCGTTGGCGTCGTCGACACCCTCACGACCGTCGACGACCACGGTGGCACCCTCGCCCGGTGCTCCGTCGACATAGCCGCGCACCCGGTCGCGATGCTCGGCAGTGATCAGCGGGCCCATCTCGTTATCCGGCTCGTCACCGGGCCCCACCTTGATCGACGGAATGCGCTCGGCGATCTTGTCGACCAACTCGTCGGCGATGGCGTCGGCCGCCAGCACCACGCTGATCGCCATGCACCGCTCCCCTGCCGAGCCGTAGCCGGCCGACACCGCCGCATCGGCGGCCATGTCGAGATCGGCGTCGCCGAGCACCAACATGTGGTTCTTGGCGCCACCGAGGGCCTGCACACGCTTGCCGTTCGACGTGCCCGTCTCGTAGATGTACTTGGCGATCGGCGTCGACCCGACGAAGCTCACCGCCGCGATGTCGGGGTGCTCGAGCAGCCGATCGACGGCCACCTTGTCGCCCTGCACCACGTTGAAGCAACCGCTCGGCAGTCCGGCTTGCGCGAGCAACTCGGCGAGATACAACGACACCGACGGGTCCTTCTCGCTCGGCTTGAGCACGAATGTGTTGCCGCACGCCAACGCGTTGGCGAACATCCACACCGGCACCATCGCCGGGAAGTTGAACGGCGTGATTCCCGCGACCACGCCGAGCGGCTGTCGAATCGAATACACGTCGATCCCGCCTGCGGCTTGCTCGGAGTATTCGCCCTTCATCAGCTGCGGGATGCCGCAGGCGAACTCGATGTTCTCGAGGCCGCGGGCGACCTCGCCCATCGCGTCCGACACGACCTTGCCGTGCTCGGCCGACACGATCGACGCGATCTCCTTGCGATTGGCGTCGAACAGCTCGCGCAGGCGGAACATCACCTCGGCCCGCCGCGAGAGGGGTGTCGCCCGCCACTCGACCGCAGCCGCACGCGCCGTCGCGACGGCCGCATCGACCTCGTCGATCGATGCGAGGTCGACCGCGCCGGTCTGTTCACCCGTCGCCGGATCGTAGACCGGCGCCGAGTTGCCCGACGTCGACTCGACCACCCGCCCGTCAATCCAATGAGAGATCCGTTTCGGGGTTGACATGTTGAAGCCCTTTCTTGTCGTTCGCCGCCGTGGTGTCAGCCGGCCGACACGACCGCCAGGGAGGCGGCCGGACGGAGTGCGAGGAGAACCGCAGGGCCGACGAGCACGACCATCATCATCAGTTCAGATACGTGGACAGGCCGCGCTTGATGTAGCGGCCGTGGCCCGGACGGCCGATGAATTCGTCGTTCTCGACCACGATGGTGCCGCGGCTGAGCACCGTGTCGACCTTGCCGTCGATCTCGAACCCTTCGTATGCCGAGTGGTCCATGTTCATGTGGTGCTTGTCGTCGATCCCGATCTTGGTGTGACCGTTGGGATCCCACACCAAGATGTCGGCATCGGCGCCGGGCTCGATCACGCCCTTCTTCTCGAGACCGAACATCCGCGCCGGCGTGGTACTGCAGGTCTCGACCCACCGCTCGAGGGTGAGTTCGCCGGTGACCACACCTTGGTACAGCAGCTCCATCCGGTGCTCGACGCCACCGATCCCGTTGGGGATCTTGGAGAAGTCGCCGACGCCGAGCTCCTTTTGCTCCTTCATGCAGAACGGGCAGTGGTCGGTCGACACCACCGCCAACTCGTTCATCCGCAACCCCTTCCACAGGTCGCGCTGATGCCCCTCATGATGTGAACGCAGCGGCGTCGAGCACACCCACTTGGCACCCTCGAATCCAGGCTGGGAGAGGTGCTCCTCGAGCGACAGGTAGAGGTACTGCGGACACGTCTCGGCAAACACGTTGAGACCCTCGTGCTGAGCCATCGCCACTTCCTTCAACGCCTGCGCGGCCGACATGTGCACGATGTACAACGGCACGTTGCCGGCGATCTTCGACAGCTGGATCGCCCGGTGTGTCGCCTCAGACTCCATCTCGGCTGGCCGCGTGAACGAGTGATGCTTCGGATCGGTCTCGCCACGCGCCAGTGCCTGGGCGACGAGAACGTCGATGGCGATGCCGTTCTCGGCATGCATCATGATCATCGATCCCGTCTCTGACGCGTTCTGCATCGCTCGCAGGATCTGACCGTCGTCGGAGTAGAACACGCCCGGGTAGGCCATGAACAGCTTGAAGCTGGTGATGCCCTCGTTGTCGACGAGATACGTCATCGCCTTCAACGACTCTTCGTCGACACCCCCGATGATCTGGTGAAAGCCATAGTCGATGGCGCAGTTGCCGTCGGCCTTCTCGTGCCACTCGGCAAGGCACTCGTGCACGTTCTGTCCCGCCGACTGCACGGCAAAATCGACGATCGTTGTCACGCCACCCCAGGCAGCGGCGATCGTGCCGGTCTCGAACGTGTCCGACGCCTCGGTGCCACCGAACGGCAGCTGCATGTGCGTATGAACATCGATACCGCCGGGCAACACATACTTGTCGGACGCGTCGATCGTCCGCTCTGGCACGATGCCCAGTGCGTCGGCCTGGCCCGGCGCGAGCACCGCGGCGACCGACTCGCCGTCGATCAACACGTCACCCGCGCGCCGTCCGGTCGCCGACAGGATCGTGCCGTTCTGAACGAGCACTGTCATCTCAATGCCCTCCCTCGTCGGCCCGCTGGTTCTCCTCGCTCGGGTCCAGCTCGTCGCTGGCGCTTGCCTCGCTGGCTGTGTACCCGGTCGCCATGGACCTCACCTCAACCTTCCACGATTTCGTCGTAGGCGTCGGGGCGGCGGTCGCGGTAGAACGCCCACCCGTCGCGCACTTCCTTGATGCGGTCCATGTCGAGCTCGCGCACGATCAGCTCCGGCTTGTACGGATCGCCCTTGTCGCCCACGTACTGGCCGCGCGGGTCGACGAAGTAGCTCTGCCCGTAGAAGTCGTTCTCGCCGAGTGGCTCGATGCCGACCCGGTTGATCGCGCCGACGTAGTACATGTTCGCAACGGCTGCGGCCGGCTGCTCGATCGACCACAGGTACTCGCTGAGACCGCGGTGCGTGGCCGACGGGTTGAACACGATTTCGGCGCCGTTCAAGCCGAGGATCCGCCAGCCCTCGGGGAAGTGCCGGTCGTAGCAGATGTACACGCCGACCTTGCCGACGGCGGTCTCGAAGATCGGGTACCCGCCGTTTCCAGGCCGGAAGTAGAACTTCTCCCAGAAGCCCTTGACCTGGGGGATGTGCTGCTTGCGAAACTTGCCGAGATAGGTGCCGTCAGCGTCGATGACCGCTGCGGTGTTGTAGTACACGCCGGCCTGCTCGACCTCGTACATCGGCAACACCATCACCATGCCGAGCTCTTTGGCCACCGACTGGAAACGCTGGGTGGTCGGGCCATCGGGAATGGCCTCGGTGTACTCGTAGTACTTGGCGTCCTGCACCTGGCAGAAGTACGGGCCGTAGAACAGCTCCTGGAAGCACATCACCTGCGCGCCCTGCGCCGCCGCCTCGCGCGCTGCCTCCTCGTGCTTGTCGATCATCGACTCCTTGTCGCCAGTCCAGTCGGTCTGGAGCAACGCAGCGGTCACGACGTTGGGCATGGGCACTCCTGGGTGCTCGGTGACGACTACACGCCGTCGGGATCGCGACATTACTCGCCTCCCGGGAGGGGATCATCCCAGCGTGTGACAGGTCGATGAACGGCTCGTAACGCTGCCCCGTAGCGTGACGACATGGGTGCGCTGCGCGACGCATGGCATTGGGTGTTCGGCAAACACCCTCCCAAGCCCCCCGATCCCGACCGCACGGTCGAGGCCGCCTGGGTTCCGCAGTGGCAGGCGCCGATGATCGTCGACACCCTCAAAGAAGCAGGTGTGCCGGCGGTTGCCAGCGACGACTTCGGCATCCACCTCTTGAACGACCACCGGGGGCCGATGTCACGGGTGTTCGTCACCGAGGACCGCAAGGCCGAGGCCCACGAGATCATCGAGGACATACTCGGCCACCCCCCACCGAGTCGTCATCTGTGATCGCCAACCGCGGCGTCGGCGATCGGCGGTTACATCGGGCTCGTGCGGAGCAGCTCCGGGGCCGGCGGGCACTCGGGAGCGCTCGCCGCAGGCCCCATTGGCAAACGGCCGAGCGGACCGATCACATCGGTGATCTGTGCCGCCGGAAAGACCTCGACCTCGAGGTCCCATGGATCGACGTCGTGGGTGGCGACGTCGATCCGGTCGACCATGGCATCGATCATGTCGCTCGGTAGTCGCCGCCCGACGCCAGCGACCAACCACACGGGCGTGTTCGCGGCCGCGGCGACGCCCGCCACGGTCGACGAGCCGAGTGGAGCGACCACACGCTCGCGGTCCATGGCGAGCGCTTCGATGAGCACCAAGTCGGCCGCGCGGGCGACCGCGCCAGCGGCTGCTGCGTCGACCGGCTCGTAGTCCACATCATGGCGCTCGAGCCGGCGGACGAACGACGTTGCGCTGTGTTGGCTGTCGAGCGCGATCACGCGGATGTCCCCGCGGCGAATGAGCCCATCGGCGACCAGCTCCGGAGCACCGACGGTCACTACCGTTGCGTCGTCGGACAATTCGTGCGCCAGCTGCACTCCAGTGGTGTCGGATCGGATACGGCCGGCGAGCTCCCACACGGCGTCGAGCGGCTCTGCCGACGTCGTCAGATTGGCGCACAGCCACCACAGCGGGCCGGTGAACGGGTGACGCTCGACGATTCGCCGACAGGCGACGACCAACGCGGACGGGTCGAACCCCATCGAACCAAGAGCGTGCGCCGACTCTTCGACCAGTGCTGCCGCGTCGACGCCATGGGCTCGGGCGACGTATCGCAGATGCTCGATCGGATGCACGAGATCACGCTACTGCGCCCCGGGACTGACGTCTCGGTGGCGAGAATCTGCTCGGCCGGCCACCCGATCGCTACGATCGGCCCGGCGTGCCGACCCCACCGATCGCGGCCGACCTACCGATGAGCACCCCGACGATGAAGCAGCTGCCCACCGACCTCACGCTGTCACCGCTGCGCCGGGACGGCCGAGGCGAACCGCGACCCGTCATGGACTGGCTGACCACGTTCCATCTGGCCACCGTGGTGCTCGACCCATACACCAACGAGAGCGCGTGGGTGCTCAAGGCCGCAACGCGGATTCTCGACCAGTTCCGCGGCGCCGATGCTCGGATCAATCTGTTGGTCACGGCCGGCGACGACGATGCTCGTTCGTTCCTCGGACCGTTGACCGAGGAGTACCTGGTGTTCTGCGACCCCGAGCGCACTGCGGTGCGGGCGATGGAGCTCGCCGAACTCCCGGCATTCGTGTTCGTGCGCGTCGATGGCGTGCTGGCGGCGAAGGCGCAGGGCTGGAACCCGCCCGAGTGGGAACGGGTTGCCGACGCCATCGCCGAGACCTGCTGGTGGACGTCGATCGACGTACCGGGACCCGACGACCCGGGACCGTTCCGCGGCTCACCTGCGCTCGGGTGACCGTCGAGCTCCCGGACCTGCCGATCCGCGAGGCGCTCGGCGACCTCGCCGCCGCGCTGGCCGACGGAACACGGGCGATTCTGGTTGCACCGCCAGGCGCCGGCAAGACCACGGTGGTGCCGCTCGCGCTGCTCGACGCGCCATGGCGCGGCGATGGACGGATCGTCATGCTCGAACCGCGGCGGCTCGCGGCACGCGCTGCGGCACGGCGAATGGCCGCGACGACGGGTACCGACGTCGGCGATCTCATCGGCTACCAGACCCGAGACGAGCGGCGACTGTCGACGCGCACGCGCATCGAGGTGCTCACCGAGGGGATCTTGACGCGCCGCCTGCAGCGCGACCCCGAGCTGGCCGGTGTTGCGGCAGTGCTCTTCGACGAGGTGCACGAGCGAAACCTGCCGACCGACATGGGCATCGCCCTCTTGACCGACGTCGCGGCAACGATTCGGCCAGACCTGCGCGTCGTTGCGATGTCGGCGACACCCGACATCGCCGCACTCGTCGACTATCTCGACGCGCCTGTGGTCGAGAGTGCCGGTCGCTCGTTCGAGGTGGATGTGCGCTGGCGGGCCTCGGCGGCAACCACCAAGGGACGCCGATCGGGCCGCACCGGCGCCCGCGCCCGCCGTGCCGGAGCGAGCCGTGGCGAGGACATCGTGCACTCCACCACCTCCGCTGTGATCAACGCGCTGGCCGACGATGAGGGCGATGTACTGGTGTTTCTCCCCGGGGTCGGCGAAATCCGCCGGGTGGAGTCGGCGCTCACCGCCGCCGTCGGCCCGAACGTGGGGATCTTTGCGCTCGCCGGTGCACTCGATCGCCGGGTCCAGGATGAGGCGCTCGCGCCGTCGGCGCCAGGTCGACGACGGGTCGTGCTGGCCACCGACATCGCCGAAACGTCGCTGACGGTTGCCGGCATTCGCATCGTCATCGACGCCGGGCTCAGCCGCGAGCCGCGCTTCGATGCGCGCACCGGCATGACTCACCTGACCACCATTGCCGCCAGCCGAGCCTCGGCAGATCAGCGCGCCGGGCGCGCCGGCCGCACCGCACCGGGCGTTGCGTATCGCCTGTGGAGCAAGGTCGAGCACGCTAGTCGAGCGAAGCACCGCACGCCCGAAATCGCGGTCGTCGACCTGGCGTCGCTCGCTCTCGAGCTCGCCGCATGGGGTGACCAGCCACCGTTCATCGACGAACCACCCGCCGGCGCGCTGGAACAGGCCAACTCGCTGCTGCGCGACCTCGGCGCAACCACCGTCGACGGCTCGATCACCCCGGTTGGTCGACGTATGCTCGACCTTCCCGTGCATCCGCGCCTGGCGTGCATGATCGCGGGCGCGCCGACGATCACGGCGTGCACCGTTGCCGCCCTGCTCGACGATCGGGATGTGTTCGGCGGGAGACCCGACGACCGGCCGGCGGACATTGCCGTCCGGGTGGCCGTCGTCGCGGGACAACACGGATTCGCTGGCGCCGATCGCAACGGTGTCGCCAGGGTCGCCGACAGAGCGCGCGATCTCGCCAGACGGGCCGGTGTGGACGAGTCGTTGGACCGCGTCGACCCCGATGCCGCTGGCCGCGCACTGCTGCTCGCCTACCCCGATCGACTCGCCGGACGACGCCGCACCGGTCAGTTCCAGTTACGCAGTGGTACGGGCGCGTGGTTGCCCGACGACGACTCCCTCGCCAATGAACCCTTCGTTGTCGCCGCCGACCTCGACGGCAAACGCGACCGCGCCCGGATTCGCCTCGGTGCGGCAGTCGAGGAAGCAGAGCTTGTCGCCCGATACGGCGACGACATCGAGATCCACCAATCGATCGGCTGGGACCGCGATCGCGATGATCTCGTCGAGACGATCGAGCGGCGGTTGGGGGCGATTCGCCTGGCGACGAACACCGGTCCGCCGCCGCCAGGAGCCGAGACGACCGCCGCGCTGCTCGCCCGCGTTCGCGACACCGACCTCGGCGCACTCCAGTGGAGCGACCAGGCTGCCGCCCTGCGAGCGCGTGTGACGTTCCTCCACCGAACGCATGGTGCGCCGTGGCCGGACTGGTCCACCGAGGCCCTGCGCGGGTCACTCGACGAGTGGTTGGCACCGTTCCTACCTGGCGCGCAGCGCGCCGCCGATCTCCAGGCGCTCGATCTGGTGACCGTTCTCCGCGCTCAACTGCCGTGGCCGCAGGGAGCGGAGGTCGATGAACTCGCGCCGCCGTCGCTCGCCTTGCCGGCGGGGCGGACCACACCGCTCGACTATGACGGCGACGACCCAGCGGCCGCTGTGCGCGTGCAGGATCTGTTCGGCCTCGACGATCATCCCACGGCGGCCGGACGTCCGATTCGCTTGACGCTGCTGTCGCCTGCCGATCGCCCCATCCAGGTGACCACGGACCTGCCGGGGTTCTGGCGCGGATCGTGGGCTGACGTGCGCAAGGACATGGCGGGCCGCTATCCGAAGCACCGGTGGCCCGAGCATCCCGAGCGAGCAGCGCCGAAGCGCCTCAAAGGCGACGAGTGATCGCCTTCTCGATCGCTGGTCTGTGGCTCCCCACCGCGCTGGCGTGCGTCGCGCTGGCCTACGTCGGGGCTGCGGTGCAGGCGACGGTCGGGATCGGTCTTGGCATGCTCGCCGCGCCGGTGCTGGCCCTGATCGACCCGTCGTTCGTACCGGTCGTGATCGTCGTCTCCGTATTGCCGTTGTCGGTGGCCGTCACGGTGGCCGACCGCGAGCACGTACAAACCCGCGGCATCGGCCTCGCCCTGCTCGGCCGGCTCCCCGGCGTTGCGGTGGGCGCCTACCTCGTCGCCCGCATCTCCGACACGATCCTGTCGGTGCTGGTCGCAGTCGCAGTGCTGGCCGGTGTGGCCGCGTCGATCACCTCGCGCCGCTTCCAGCCGACCTCGACCGCACTGTTCACCGCCGGCTTCGCGTCGGGCATCACGGGGACCTCGGTCGGCATCGGCGGACCGCCGATGGCGCTCACCTATCAGCACGACGACCGGGCCCGGATGCGCTCCTCGCTCGCTGCATTCTTCGCCGTCGGCACGGTGTTCTCTATCGTTGCGCTGACCATCGCTGGCGAGGTCGGCGGACACGAACTCGAACTCACGGCGCTGGTACTACCGTTCGTGATGCTCGGCTGGTGGACGTCGCGCCTGCTGCACGATCACATCCCGACCGAAGCGATCCGGCCAGCCGTACTCGCCTTGTGTGCGTTCTCTGCGGTGGCGCTGTTGGTGCGCACGCTCTAGTCCCCCCCTCGAGGCAACCGCCGTCGAGCTGGGCCATCCGCACCGGCCGCCGTAGGCTCCGACCCATGGCAGACACGCCGCCGTTTGACTACACGGATCTTCTCCCGCTCGGTCCCGACACCACCGAGTACCGACACGTCACCAGCGACGGGGTCGAGACGTTCGACACACCAGCCGGGACGTTTTTGCGGATCGCGCCCGAGACGATCACCCATCTCACCGCCACCGCGATGCGCGACATCGCCCACTACTTGCGGACCAGCCACCTCGAGCAGCTGCGCAGCATCCTCGACGACCCCGAGGCCTCCGACAACGACCGATATGTGGCCCTCGATCTGCTGAAGAACGCGGCGATCGCGGCGGGTGGGGTGCTGCCGATGTGTCAGGACACCGGCACGGCGATCGTCAAGGCCAAGAAGGGACAATTCGTGTTCACCGGCGGCGGCGACGAGGCTGCGATCGCCAGGGGGATCTTCGACACGTACCAAACGTCGAACCTGCGGTACAGCCAGATGGCGCCGATCGACATGTACACCGAGCGCAACACAGGCACGAACCTGCCAGCGGAAATCAAGGTGTCGGCGATCGACGGCGACGAATACAAGTTCATGTTCATCGCCAAAGGAGGTGGCTCGGCGAACAAGAGCTTCCTCTATCAGGAGACGAAGGCGCTGCTCAACGAGGCGACGCTGTTCCCGTGGATCTTCGAGAAGATCCAAACGCTCGGCACGTCTGCCTGTCCGCCGTATCACTTGGCGGTGGTGATCGGTGGCACCAGCGCCGAGTTCGCCGTCGAAACCGCGAAGCTGGCGACCACGCGCTACCTCGACGCGCTGCCAACGATGGGGTCGGCATCAGGCCACGGATTCCGCGACGTCGAACTCGAGAAGAAGATCTTGACCCTCGCCCAGAGCACGGGCATCGGCGCACAGTTCGGCGGCAAGTACTTCTGCCACGACGTGCGCGTCATTCGCTTGCCGCGGCACGGCGCATCGTGCCCGGTGTCGATCGCCGTGTCGTGCTCGGCCGATCGCCAGGCGCTCGGCAAGATCACCGGCGACGGCGTGTTCCTCGAACAGCTCGAGACCGATCCCGCACGATTCCTTCCCGACGTGACCGACGAGGAACTGGAAGCGACCGAGCCGGTACACATCGACCTCAACCGGCCGATGCACGAGATTCGCGACGAGCTGTCGAAGTTCCCCGTCACGACCCGCGTCATGCTCACCGGGCCGATGGTGGTGGCCCGCGACATCGCCCACGCCAAGATCAAAGAGCGCCTCGACGCCGGCGAACAGATGCCGGAGTACCTGCGCGACCATGCGGTGTACTACGCCGGTCCGGCCAAGACACCGGAAGGGTATGCGTCGGGCTCGTTCGGGCCGACCACTGCCGGCCGGATGGACTCCTATGTCGAAGAGTTCCAACGGCACGGCGGTTCGATGGTGATGCTCGCCAAGGGCAACCGGTCAAAGCAGGTGACCGATTCGTGTCAGCAGTACGGCGGGTTCTACCTCGGTTCGATCGGCGGTCCGGCGGCCCGTCTGGCCCTCGACAACATCCGCAACGTCGAAGTGCTCGAGTACCCCGAACTCGGCATGGAGGCGGTGTGGAAGATCGACGTGGAGAACTTCCCCGCCTTCATCGTGGTCGACGACAAAGGCAACGACTTCTACGCCCGCGTCCGCGCCACTGCAGCAATGCCGGTGGAACTGTCCTGATTGGTCCGCCCTTACTGCGAGCGCTCACATCAGGTCTGGACGGGCGGACGCCAGCAGCGGCTCGGCGCGAGGCCGTCCAACCTCGAGGTGCTACGACCTGCGGTAAGGCCGAGCCGATCAAATGAGGCTGCGCACGGCTTCGCGGGTGGCGGCGGCTTCGTCGGGGTTGCCGGGGAACTCGGCGGCGCCGAAGTCGGTCACGCCGATGTCGCCCAGTGCGGCAATTCGCTCGGTGACCTCCGCAGCGCTGCCGGTGATCGCCAGGTCCTCGGGCCCCGTGACCCCTTCCCGGTCGAGCATCGCCCGGTACGCCGGCAGGCCGCCGTACACCTCGAACACCGTCGCCGCCCGCGCCTTGGCCGCATCGACGTCGTCGGTCACGCACACCGGCAACGCCGCGATGACCCGCGGGGCTGGGCGCTCCGCGGCCTCGGCTGCGGCGGTGATCGAGGGCACGATGTGGTCTTCCAGCGTCTTCGGTCCCGTGCACCACGTGACCGTGCCGTCGGCGAGTTCGCCGGTGACCTTCAACATCTGCGGGCCCAGCGCGGCGACGACGACCGAGAACGGCGGCGCACCTGCGGCGGTCAGTGCACCCTGCGTCGAGTACGCCTCACCCTGGTAGCGCACGGGCTCACCGCGCGACAGCGGGCCGAGAACGCTCAGGTAGTCGCGGATGTGCCGAACCGGTTTGCCGTAGTCGAGGCCCATCATCGTCTCGATGACGATCTGGTGGCTCAGCCCGATGCCGAGCGTGAGCCGGCCGTCGCAGGCGGCACTCACGGTCAGGCACTGCTGAGCGATGGCCATCGGATGCCGCGGGAACGTCGGCACCACCGCGGTTCCGAGCTCGATGTCGGGCACCTCCCGACCGGCAACTGCCAGTGCGGTCAGCGCATCGTGGCCGAAGATGTTCGGCGTCCAGTAGCTGGCAAACCCCTGCGTTTGGGCCTCGCGCACCTCGGCGACGATGTCGTCGAGGGTTCCGGTATTGATGGCTGCTCCGAAGAATCCGATGCGCATGGGGCCGACCCTACGGATCGAGTGCGGGCGCCAGTCAGTCGGAGGTGTCGCCAAGTGCGTCGATGAGGGATTGCAGCGCCCGCTCACCGTCGGGCGTTTGTCCACCGTTCGCCATGAACCGTTCCATGCGCTGCCGTGTCTGGTTGTCGCTGAGGGTGCCCGTGAACGCAGCCGACTCTGCATCGAGGTGCTCATCGACCGCGAGATCGGCACGGAGCACCGACGCCTTCGCCGCGGCAATCGCGTGCGCTGGAAACGACGCCATGCGGCCCGCGAGCCGCTGCACGAACGCATCGATCTCTTCGGCAGGGAGCACGCGGTTGATCCACCCCCATCGTTCCGCCATCGCTGCATCGATGTCGTCGCATCCGAGGATCACCTCGAGCGCACGGCTCCGGCCGATCAGGCGCGGCAGACGTACGGTGCCAGAGCCGCCGGGAATGATCCCGAGCGCGACCTCCGGTTGGCTGAACACCGCGTCCGGCGTAGCGAAACGCATGTCGCAGCTGAGGGCGAGCTCGCTGCCGCCTCCACCGACGCGCCCCGTGATCACCGCGATCGTCGGCTTCGCCATCGTGCGCAGCGCCTCGCACATCTGATGGAACGTGTTGGGCGGGTCGTCGGGGTGAACCTCTGTCGGCAGATGCTGGATGACGCCGACGTCGAAGTGGGCGATGAACCACTCCGAGTGCGCCGACTCGATGACGACGACACGCGTCGCCTCGTCGTGCGCCAGTCGGTCGAACTCACCAGCCAGTCCGAGGAACAGTTCGAGGTCGAGCAGGTTGATCGGCGGATTGTCGAGCGTGACCGTGGCGATGCCGCGGTCGTCGACGTGGGTGGTGAAGCCGGCCATCGCGGCACACTAGAGCGGGCCGGCGGGCAGCGATGACGGGTCGCGCTCAGCTGGGGTCGGCCGCGTCCCAGGAAACGGATCCCGAGACCCAGTGGGTGATTTTCTCGTCCTGGTCGTTCTCGTGGAGGTGCCGTGGAGGCTGAGCGAACGTTTCATAGGGCGTGCACCGCAGCACGATGCGGTCCTCCTGCCGTGCCATCTCGGCCACGATCGGACGTGCATCCTCACCAAGCGGTTCGCCGGACATGCGGCCGGCGACCGCCATCATCGTGTCGACCACCAGGTCGGGGTCGTCGTCGACGACGGCGTCGCAGTACACCTGCAGATAGCTGAACGGCCACGTTTCGTCGAGCACGCAGAGGCTGACTTTCTCGTTCCTGACGACCGCTTTTCCCTTCCCGCGGTCACGCATCGTCGACACGAGCAACTCTCCGGTGTCGGTCGGGATGTAGTACACGATCGACATCGCCGGGCCGTCAGCTCGCCGGGCGAACCCGAACACACATGTCCGGTGGGTACGCACGAACTTGCGCCGCTCCGACGGGAGCATGTCGCGATCGGTCGGCGGGACGAACGGGGCATCGGCAAGGGGAAGCAGCTGCATATTATTGGACGATAACATCTATTATCGTTCGATAACATCCGGTTGACACATATATCGGGTTGACACATGTGGTGGATATGACAACAGCAGCACGCGCCCAGCGCCGCACGCGCCACGACCTGCGCGGCCAGCTCCTCGAGTCGGCGCTGCATGAGTTCGCGGCGAAGGGGTTCGACGGTGCGTCGACCCGGGCGATCGCGCAGCGCGTCGATGCTCACCAGCCGCAGATCAACTACCACTTCGAATCCAAAGAAGCGCTGTGGGCGGCCGCCGTCGACCATCTGTTCGGCGAGCTCGCCGATGCACTCGCCCCCATCCCAACGCCTGGCGACGATGTTGATGCCCTCGCCGCGAACTTCGCGTCGTCGATCCGCCGCTTTGTGCGGTTTGCCGCCCGCCGTCCCGAACTCAACCGGATCATCGTGCACGAGGCCACCGCCGGTAGCGAGCGGATGCAGTGGATGGTCGACCGGCACGTCCGACCGCTGTACGACGGCACCATCGAGATCTGGACACAACTCGTCGACGCAGACGTCGCTGCTCCGATCGATCCCGCGACGATCCACTACGTGCTCGTCGGCGCAGCCTCGCTGCCGTTCGTCAACGCCCGCGAGCTGCGGATGCTGTCGGACGTCGAGCCCACCGATGCGCAGTTCGTCGAGGCCCACGCCGACGGCATCGTCGCGATGTTGCTCCCCGGCCTCGCGCCGCGAACTACGACAAGCTGACGAGCTCGAGCCAGTCGTCGGAGAAGTAGTCGAGCTGGCCTTCGGGCATCTGCAACACCTTCGTCGGATCGAGCGCCCGCACGAAGTCGGTGTCATGGCTGACGAGCACGATCGCTCCCGGCCAATCGACGAGTGCATCGGCAACCGCCTCACGCGACGGCGGATCGAGGTTGTTCGTCGGCTCGTCGAGCAGCAACAGGTTGTTCTTGCCGACCATCAACATCGCCAACGCCAACTTGGTCTTCTCGCCGCCCGACAGCGTCCCCGCGTCCTGGAAGACCTTGTCGCCAGACAAGCCGAACATGCCGAGGAGCCCGCGGAGATGTGTCTCGCCGAGATGGAGACCGGGCGGCACGGCCTCACGGATGTTGATCAACAACGACTGATCGGTCGCCAGGTTGTCGTGCTCTTGGGCGTAGTACCCGGCGTGCACCTGGTAGCCGAACTCGAAGGCGCCGCGGTCGGGCTGCGACTCGCCCGCCAGGATGCGCAGCAGGCTGGTCTTGCCGGCGCCGTTCAGGCCCAACACGAGCAGCCGTTCACCGCGGCCGAGATCGAAGTCGACGTCGTCGAAGATCGGCGGCCCGCCGTAACTCTTGGCAAGCGACTCGCCGCGCAACACGGTGGCCCCACACGACGGCGGATCGGGAAACCGCACCGCCATGGCACGGGTGGCAGTCGGGGCGTGCACCCGGTCGCGTTCGAGGCGAGCGATGCGCTTTTCGACGTTGTGGGCCATCGCTGCCTTCGTTGCCTTGGCGCCGAACCGGTCGACCACGGTTTGCAGACGGTCGATCTCTTTGGCCTGCTGAGCCGCGCGCTTGGCCTGCCGAGCCTCGTCGTCGGCACGCGCCTTCACGTACTTGCTGTATGTGCCTCGGTACTCGACGATCTCACCGAGCGCGGACTCGGTCGGTCGGTCGAGGTGCAGCACGCGTGTGATCGACTCGTCGAGCAGGTCGAGATCGTGACTGATCACCAGCAGTGCACCCTGGTAGCTGCGCAAGAAGCCGAGCAACCACTCCTTGGCATCGATGTCGAGGTGGTTTGTCGGTTCATCGAGACACAGCACTTCCGACCCGGCGAACAAGATGCGGGCCAGCTCGACCCGCCGACGCTCGCCGCCCGACAGGGTGCTGATCGGTAGATCGAGCCGATCGTCGGGCACGCCCAATCAGGCGGCCATCGCTCGCGCCTCACTCTCGGCGGCGTACCCCCCGTTGACGCGAAATCGCTCTTCCGCCGTGGCATAACGTGTCACGTTGCGCTCGTCGGGTCGCTCCTCCATCGCGATGCGCAGCTTCTCGATCCGCACGAGTTCCTCGTCGATCCCTCGCCCGGACAGCACGTGGGTGACGCAGGTGCGGCCGGCGAGCGCCTCGTCGATCCGCGGATCCTGCGGCAGATAGCCGAACCCGCCGGTGCGCACCACGCGCCCGGTGGTCGGCTCTGCCGCCCCGCCGAGAACCGTAAACAGCGACGTCTTGCCGGCGCCGTTGCGACCGACGATGCCCACCTTGTCGCGCGGCGCGACCGCGAAGCTGACGCGCTCGAGCAGCAGTCGGCCGCCGACCTCGATCGAGATGTTCTGCGCCTGAAGCACCGCTCCAGGCTACGAGGCACTACGGCGTGGACCCGCTGGTTTCTCCGCCGCCCGAGCTTTCGCCGCCAGTCGAACCGCCACCGCTGGATCCACCGCCGGTATCACCGCCGCTGGAATCACCACCCGTGTCACCGCCTCCAGAGCCGCCACCGGTCGATCCACCGCCACTGTCACCGCCGCCGGTATCACCGCCGCTGGAACCGCCACCCGTGTCACCGCCGCTGGAACCGCCGCCGGTGTCCCCACCGGTATCCCCACTGCCCGTGTCCCCACCACCGGTATCGGCACCGCCACCACTGTCACCGCCACCGGTATCGCCACCGCCACCGGTATCGCCACCGCCAGTGTCGCCACCCGCCGCCCCGTCATCGGGGGCAACCGTGCCCGCCGGCGGCGTCGTGCCGACACCACCACCGCTCGACGAGCCCGACCCCGTGGTGGCCGAGCCGCCCGACGACGAACCACTCGACGAGCCCGAACTCGACCCGCCGCTCGACGAGCCAGAACTCGACCCCCCGCCGGACGAGCCAGAGGAGTTCGAGCCGCCGCCGCCGATGGAGCCGCCAGGAGCGATCGCCGAATCGTCGCGGAACTCCGAGCCGAGACACTCGCCGACGCCGAGGCGGGGGCCAAGCTCCGCTGCAATCGACTCCACGAGCACTTGCCGCCCACGGTCGCTCGGGTGGAGCCCGTCACCGCTGAGAATCCCGGGCTCTTCGGCGATGCTCGTCCAATCGACAACGGTGACGAACGAGAACTCATCGGCGAGTCGGTTGATCACTTCGTTCACTTCGACGTAGTCGCTGCGGTACAGCGACACGGTCACCAGCACCGTCGGGCGCGGTGACCGACGCGTCAGGATCTCGCGCAGCTCGGCCTCATACTCCGCCGGGTCACCGCGGTAGTTGCTGCCCAAGAACACGGCGGCGACGTCCCACTCGCCGTCGGGCGAGAACGGATCGAGCATCTCGTCGAGCACACGATTCCCGAACTCGACGCTGCGGCTCGGCTCAGCCTCGACCGCCACGGTCCAGCCGAGCGGCACCAGCACATCGCACATTTGGCCGCCGTACCGCTGGGACGTACCGGCGAAGATCGAGTCGCCGATCGCCAAGAACCGGTTGCCGTCCACCTGTTCGCCGATCAGTTGGATCTCGTTGCCGTCGTCGTCGACCGGCCGCGGGATCACGGTGATCGGGCGCTGGTCGCCGGCCACCGTGTCCGGCACCACGCCAACACCGCCGACGGTGCCCGGTGGTGACGGCAGTGTCGACTCTGGCGAGGCGGCCTCGGTGGCACCACACGCCGCAATCCCGAGCGCGGCGAGCGCGAAAAGGGCGCGTGTACGACCGATGGGCATCCCCCTATTGAAGCGCCTCGGAGCAGCCGAACCGCGTCGCCCCCATCACGTCCTTGGCCGGACAGGCGTCACATGAATGGCCAGACAGGCGTCCCTCCATGGCCAGACAGGCGTCGCATGATGGCATCCTGGCCCGATGGCCACACCGACGCCACCGACCACGATCGCCGAGATGGAAGACGGCTCGCTGTACGGCGACACGATCCACAAGAAGCCGTACCGCAAAGAGTTGCGCAACCTCCAGATCGAACTGCTCAAGCTGCAGCGCTGGGTGATCGACTCCGGTCAACGGCTCGTGCTCGTGTTCGAGGGTCGCGATGCTGCGGGCAAGGGCGGATCGATCTAACGATTTACCGAACACCTCAATCCCCGCGGTGCGCGCATCGCAGCGTTGCCGAAGCCGAGTGACGTCGAACAGACGCAGTGGTACTTCCAGCGCTACATCAGCCACCTACCGCACGGCGGAGAGATCGTGTTCTTCGACCGCTCGTGGTACAACCGCGCCGGGGTCGAGACCGTGATGGGCTTCTGCACGCCGCGCGAGCACGCCGAGTTCCTCCGTCAGGCCCCATGGTTCGAAGAGAGCTTGGTGGCCTCCGGTACCCATCTGTTCAAGCTGTGGTTCACCGTCAGTCAGGAGGAACAACGCGCCCGGTTCGAGTCGCGCAAGGACGACCCGCTGCGCCGCTGGAAGCTGTCGCCCATCGACGAGGCGTCGATCGACCGCTACGACGATTACACCAAGGCGCGCAACCAGATGCTGTCCTACACCGATCGACCCGGCACGCCGTGGACAGTGATCAACTCGAACGACAAGAAGCGGGCGCGCATCGGATCGATCCGCCATGTGCTCAGTTCGCTCGACTATCCGGGCAAGGACGCCACCGTGGCGGCGCGGCCCGACCCCGCCGTGGTGCGGCCCGCCGCCGACATCGGGATCCCGGTCGATCTTGCGGATTGAGCGATCACACTCGCGCGATCGCGTGACGATTCCGACGGCTGCGTAACAGGTCGAACACGGTTCGGCGAGATCTTCACAATCGCCGAGCATCTCGGCCGGACGCTGCGCTAACAAGAGGCCATGGAGTTGCGGCGACAGACATGGACCACGGCGATTCGTGTCGCCATCGTGTTGTCGGTCGTCGCCGCGCTGGCGGCGGTAGCCGCGGCGGCAGTCGATGTACCGCAGGTGGCGATCGTGCTCACGGTGATCGTCGTCGCCTTTGCGGTCAGCTGGGTGTCCACGGGACGAGTCGGCCGAGCGCCGGCGCGCGACATCGTGCACACGCGCTGAAGCAGCGCTCGACGACGCCACCGGCCCGACCTCCCGGCTCGACCTCGCCACGACCCCGACGCGGCTGCGAGGATCGTTCGATGAAGCTGCGCATCGGCTACGGACTCGGCACCGGAACGAGCCTCCACGACCCCTCGTACGGCGTCGTGGTGGACGCCCTCGAGCGACTGGGATTCGATTCGTTGTGGCTGTCCGAGAAGGTCAGCGGGAGTGCGCCCGATCCGCTGGTGGCGATGGCCTACGGAGCCGGCCGCACCGCGCGGCTCAAGTTCGGCATGTCGGTGATGGTGCTCCCCGGTCGCAACCCCGTACTGGTCGCCAAAGAGATGGCCACGCTGGCCGTGATGTCCGGGGGCCGGTTGCTGCCGGCGTTCGGTCTCGGTGCGGTCAATCCGGTCGAACAACAGGCATTCGGAGTCGAACGCGGCGAACGTGCGGCGCTGTTCAACGAGTCGTTCGCCGTGATGCGCGCCTGCTGGAGCGGCGCGCCACTGCACCACCACGGCGCCCACTTCGACTTCGAGGGCGTCGTGGTGCAACCGGTGCCGAAGCGGATGGACGTATGGCTCGGCGGCATCGCGCCCAGCGAGCTACGACGCGTGGGACGGCTCGCCGACGGCTGGTTACCGTCGTTCGTGTTACCCGATGACGCAGCCGCCGGCCGCGCGGTCATCGAACAGACCTGCGCCGACCACGACCGGTCGATCGACGACGACCACTACGGCGTGCTCATCCCGTACTGCTTCGGTCCGATCCCCGACCCGCTCCTCGCAGCGCTCGCCAAGCGACGGCCGGACCTCGACGACCCGTCGGTACTCGTACCGACCACATGGGATCAGCTCGCTGCCATGATCAAGCAGTTCGAAGACGTCGGCACCACAAAATTCGTCGTCGTCCCGATCGTCGAGCCCGGCGACGCCGATGCGTGGGTCGAACATCTCGAGCAGGCCGCCGACGCGCTGCTCCCCCTCGAACACGACTGATGGCCGACTCAGCGCCGAGTTCGCTGTGGCGGCCCGATGGCGAGCGGTGGGTGGCAACAGCGTTGTCTCGTGGCCCGTGGGATCCGCGGCACTGCAACGGTGGCCCGGTCGCAGCAATGCTGGCGTACGCCGCCGAGACCGTCGTCGACGAGTACTCCGCCAGCGTCGACTGGCACGTCAGTCGGCTCACCGCCGAGTTGATCCACCCCGTTCCTGTTGGCCGGCCACTCACCGTGCGGTCGTCGATGGAGCGCGCTGGGCACTCAGTGTCGCTGGTGAGCGTGGCCATCACCGATGATGATCATGAGCTGGCGTTAGCCCGCGCCCTGCGGATCCGCCATCACGACACCCCACTCCCCGACGGCACGGTGCAACTCGACGACGATCTGCCACCGCCGACCGATGGTGTGTCAACGCCGCCGGAGTGGCCCACCGGCGGCGACATCGCGTTCCATAGCGACGCGATCACGTTCCAGTTGGTCGCTGGACGGTTCGACCAGGTCGGTCCGGCCACCGCATGGATCCACCTCGATGTCGACGTCGTCCCCGACGCCGCGCCAACCGCGCTCCAACGGGTGGCCGCCGCATGCGACACCGGTAACGGCCTGAGCAACGGGCTGCCGAATCACGAGTGGCGATACCTCAACGCCGATCTGTCGATACACCTGGCCCGCCCGCTCGTGGGCGAGTGGGTCGGACTCGCAGCGTCGTCGGCGTACGGCGCCGAGTCGGTCGTTTCGGGCGCCGGGTTCGCCGAGTGCGCGATCTACGACATCGACGGCCGCTTCGGGCGAAGCGTGCAGAGCCTGTACATCGATCACCGCTGACCGACGCAGATGCGGGCGATGGAACCATCGGTCGCCCGCCGACGTCCAAACATGCATGCGATGGGGAATCGATGGGGGCCGAGCAGCCCGAACGATGGGCGTGATCGGGGTCGCGGCGCTGGCCGCCACCGCATGTAGCGCCGACGACAACGAACCGGTGGCGAGCGATTCGACGACTGCGCGGACGGCCGCGACCGCATCGAGCGCCGGCTCGAGCACGAGCCAAGCGACAGCGCCGGCGGTCGAGCCGGACCCTCCCACCACGGTTGGGCGACCGAGTCTTGGACAACCGATCGGTTTCGCCAGCTTGCAGTTCTTCGGTGACTGCCCGGCCTTGCTCGACCACATGCAGACGATCGCCGCCGAGCGAGTCACGCCGTGGGGCCTCGACGGCGGCTACTCCCGCGGCTTCCCCGAGATGGTCGAGGACATGGACTTCGACATGAGCGCCGAGGCCGACACCCAGCTCACCGCGCCCCAAACCAGCAGTGATGACGCAGGCGCGGGCTACTCCGGCACCAACGTGCAAGAGGTGGGGGTCGACGAAGGCGACGTGGTGGAGACCGACGGCGAGCATCTTTTTGTCGCCTCGCCGAACGGCGGGGTGCGGATCGTCGACGTCGCCACGGCCGACGTGGTGTCGGCCGTCGACGTCCCAGAGGGGGACCAGCAACTGCTGCTCGACGGCAACCGCCTCGCAGTGATCACGTCGTCGTGGTCGGGAGTCTCCGACACCGTGGTGTCGCTGTACGACGTGAGCGACACCGCCGCGCCCGCACTCATCGGCCGGCATCACCTCGAGGGCCGCGTGGTGGCAACCCGCGCCATCGACGGCATCGCCCGCATCGTCGTAGCGACGTCGTTCGGGCAGCGGCTGCCGTTCGTGACTCCTGGTGAGTTCGGCTACGACGACGAACGGGCGCTGGCTCGCAACCGCGAGATCATCACCGAGTCCGACGTCAGCGAGTGGCTGCCGCGGCGATTCGTCGAGTCGACGAACGGCGAGTTTGGCTCGATGGAGCCCGCCCTCGACTGCGCAGCGGTCGGCGCACCCGGTGCGTTCAGCGGCTTGGGGGTGACCTGGATCGCCAGTGTCAACCTCAACAGTGACGACGCGCCGCAGGGCGCCGCCGGCGTCGTCGCCGACGGATCGATGGTCTACGCCTCACCAACCAGCCTCTACGTGGCCAATCAGCAGTGGGACCCCATCCCTCTCGACGACGTTGCCGCCGACCAGGCTCAGCCGACCGAGCCACCGGGTCCGCCGCCGACGGTGATTCATCGTTTCGACCTCGACACCGACGGCGGGGCCAGCTACGTCGCGTCGGGCAACGTTCCCGGCCGCTTGCTCAACCAGTTCGCGATGAGCGAACACAACGGTGATCTACGCGTTGCCACCACGGTCGAGGACTGGAACACGGGCACCTCTGAGTCGATCGTCACGGTGCTGCGGCCGACCGATGGCGAACTCCGCGAGATCTCGGCGATCGGCGGCCTGGGCCGCGGCGAGCAGATCTTTGCGGTGCGGTTCATGGGCGACGTGGGGTACGTCGTGACGTTCCGCCAGATCGACCCGCTGTACGTGATCGACCTCTCAGATCCGACGTCCCCGGTGCTCCAGGGCGAGCTGAAGATCCCTGGCTACAGCGCCTACCTCCACCCCGTGGGTGAGGGCCTGCTGCTCGGGGTCGGCCAAGATGCCACCGACGAGGGTCGACCGTTGGGCACCCAGCTGTCGCTGTTCGACGTGAGTGAGCCAACCGATCCGCAGCGCATCGACACGCTGTCGATCGGCGGGTGGAGCGACGTCGAGTGGGACCATCGGGCGTTTCTGTACTGGCCCGCCGACGGCACGATCGCCATCCCTGCCTCACCTGGCTGGAACGACTGCGGCCCGGGGCAGACCTGCCTGGCCGACAGCCTGCGAGGCGCAGGGGGCACGGTGGTCGCCCAGCTCGACGGCACCGAGCTGTCGGCGCGGGGCGTGATCGACGGCGACACGTCGACCAACTGCTGGAACCCGCCGTTGCGCACCGTGGCCATCGACGACGAGTTGGCGGCGGTGTCACCCACCGCTGTGGTCTTCGCCGATCGAGCCTCGCTCGACGTGCGCGACAAAGCTCGATGGGGCGACGCCGAACAGTACGGCTGTTACTGGTACGAGTGATTCATCACGGCGACCGGAGCGGCCACAGCACCTCGGTCAGCCAGTCGGCTGGGTCCGGCACCTCACCCGGATCGGTCAGATAGACCTCCCACGGGGGACTCGCCGGCGTGAGGTCGTTCTCCGCCATATGGCGGTCGAGCGCGATGTGCGCCTCGCCCAACGTGTCGTATGTTCCGCGGTGCACGGTCACCAACGCCGGCCCAGCTGGCAGCTCGCCCGCGACGATCCCCGTTTCTCCGGGCGGCGGCGCGGGCGCCTCGGCGAGTGGGATGCCACCTTCGATCGATACGAAGGCCGGCGAAGTATCCACGTATCGCACGTACGGCGGACCGGCCATGGCGAGACCCTGCTCGACGACGTAGCCGAACACGGCCGGGAGACACTCGGCGAGCGCCGTCGCCACCTCATCGGTGGCCACGCGGCGGGCCTGATACAGCACGGGTGTGGCTGGCAATTGTCTGGTCTCGAATTCGTAGGCCATCGTGGACTCCTTCTTCGGGGTGCGGTGGGGCGTGCGCCGCAACAGTCCGACACATGGCGCAGCGGCGAACGCAGTCTGTGCGGCCTCGGCACTCAGTTGGTGACGCGCCCGCCACTCCACCGGCGAGGCGGCGAATCGCTGACGGAAGGTCCGGGTGAAGTGCTCGTGGCTCCCAAAGCCGAGATCGACGGCGATGTCGATGATGCGTCGATCCGTCGATGCGAGCAACGCGGCGGCACGGTCGAGGCGGAGGCGCACCGAGAACTGCTTGGGACTCTCGCCGAGATGGGCCCGCAGCTCCCGCTGCGCACGACCCGGCGACCGATCGAGACGGGCCCCGAGTTCGCGCAACGACGGCGCTTTCGGCGCAGTCACCAGCTCGGTGACGATGCGACGCAGATGGGCGTTGTCAACCGGCATCGTTGTGCACCGTACGCGTATCGCCGCGCCGGGGCTTGACGTTTCTTGCCCGATCGACAGATCAGATCGGCGGCAGCGAGCCGCCAGTCGACGCACGCAGCTCGTCGCGATCGAACGCATCCAGCGGATGCTTGATGATGCGGAAGCTCGTGCCACCGGGGACCTGAGCGATGCGCAGCAACAACTCGCGCACACCATCGACCGCCGCGGTGTACTCCTCGAACACCGGCTGCAGGCCGCCCCACGTGACGAGCAACGAGCCATCGTCCGCAACGCGGGCGGCACCCTGAGCAGGACTCGTCCGTCCCTGCGGCTCGTCGAACTGCCACAGCAGCGTCGCTGTCATCGCACCGGTGTCGATCTGGTAGGCCACTACCCGGGCGGGATCGGTGGTCCCCGATCGGTTGTCGAACATCGTCAGCACACCGGTCGCATCGTTGTAGCGAGCATCGTGTGGGCGGAGCGGACCACCGAGCGGGTCGCCGACGATCGTCAAGCGCACGGCGTTGGCCGCAGGAGAGCCACCGAGGGGCGGCGGTGAGCTGAGATACCAGGCGAGCGCTCCGCTCGACCGGTCGATCCGGAATACGGCGTCGAGATGCCGTGCGGTCGCCACGTAGTCGCCGTTGGCAACCCGCTGCAGTGCATTGATGTGCACGAGGTCGAGCTCGCCCCGAACTTCGGCGTCGACAGCGCTGTCCGGATCGGCATAGCGGCCGAAGCGTTGCGGGAAGCCGGCGTCGAGCGGCTCGTAGTCGTCCATCGCGTCGCGGTCGATACCACCATCGTCGAAGCTGTTCCACGTCCATAGGAGATTGCCGTCGGCGTCGACCTCGATGATCGTCGAGTCGACGACCCACTCGTCGGCGAAGAAACAGTCGGTCTCGCCCTCCGGCGGCGTACAGGGCACCTGACCGTTCAGCGGCGTGAGATCGACGCCAGTCCGCAGCGGATAACTGAGCAGCGCCGACCCGCCGTTCGGCAGGTCGACATGATCGTGATGATCGATCGGCAACTCGTCTTCCCAGTTCGGGTACGGCACACCCGGCAAGCCCATGCGTGCGTCCGCGGTGATCTCGACCACGCCGCCAGCAACCGCGTTGCCGTCCAGGTCGAACAGTCGTGTCCGCACGCCGTCGGAGGGGATGCCGAAGAATTGGCCGAGGTTGGTCACCCGTAGCGATCCGTCTGGACGGCGATCGAAGTTGAGCACGTCGGTGTCGGCCCGCTTGTGCCACACCGGCGCGCCGTACTCGTCGAGGATCACGACGAACTCGCCCGACGGGGATCCGCCCTGCCCGAAGGTCGTCAGATACCAGCCGGGTGTCGGAAGCGTGTCGCCGCGCTCGACCGCGAGCTGCGGGAAGTCGGCCGGCAAACAGCGGAACACGTACTCGCGAATGTCGTTGCCGCGGCGGAGCACCACGGTGGTGAGCTCGTCGATCGCGAGCGGTACGGCGAGCGACTCGCCGTCGAGATCGACTGGGTCGCCATCGACGAAGGCGCGGGCTCCCGGTAGCGGATCGACGTCGATCGTGATACTCGACGTGCTGTCGGTGCACTCGATGCCGTAGTCGACACCGTCGGGCCGATATGGCGGCCACACCGGGGCGTCGAACGCCAGCCGTTCCGCGAGTTCACCGTTCGGGGCGGCCATCACACCCACCAGGTCGACGACCACATGGGTCCGCCGGTGCGCGTAGATGCACACGGTCCCCGCGTCGGACAGCTCCACCGGCACGAGGTTGCTCACTGACGACTCGCCGACGAAGTTGAGGTTCGACACCTCGGGCACCTGCGGATCACATGGGAACACGCGCAGGTGCCCGGCCCCGTCGCCCTCGGTGGCCACCACATTGAGCAACACGGCGCTGGCTTCCGCTTCGGCCGGGTGCCCGGCGACCGGAGTGAGCGTGCGCACCTCTTTGGCATCGAACTTCCCGGTGACGCCGCCGGTGCCGTCGCGGGAGTCGACCAACCGGTCGCCGACAAGCGTCTGCAGCGCCGGCGTTGGTCCGAAGTCGGGCCGCGGGGCGTAGTACCCCATCACGTCGATGATGATGTGCGCGTCGCGATTCGACTGCACACACAACTGGCCGCCGGGCCCGCCGATGCCGACGACCACCGCTACCGCCCGCGACTCGCCGGCGAGGAAGTTGAGCGCCGACGTGTCCGGCGCATCCTGGCCGCATGGATACACCTGCAGGAACCCGCGCTGATCGGCGCCTGTCACCGTGGCGTTGACCAGCACGGCCGTGGCGTCGCTGGGGACATAGATCCCGCCGAGCGGGATCGCCCGGACGTTGAACTTCGGTAAGCGCGCCCCGAGGGTCGCGCGGGTGTCGTCAGCGCGCACCGGGGCGATCGACGAGAACGAGGTGTCACCCGGGCCCCACCAACCGGTGACGTCGATGATCAGATGTGAGGCCCGCTGGGCAAACACACAAATGGCGCCCGTGGGATCGAGCGTGGCGACCACCAGGTTCGGCGTGGCGATGTCATCCCCACGGGCATTGAGGTTCGACGACCCCGGACGACCGCTGGCGCACGGAAACACGGTGTAGAAGCCGCGCTGTTCGGCGACCGCCGTCAACGAGATCGCCGCGGCCGCGGCGCCATCTGGCAGGTCACCCGCATCGAAGCGCAGCCGCAACGTGCATCCGGCGTCGACGAGTTGGTCGACGCCACCCGTGCCGTCGCGCGTGTCGACGAAGCGCTCGGGCTCGATCGACGTGAAGCCCTCCAACGTCGGCCCCGGCGTGACCTCCGAGGTCGTCGGGCCGCCGCAGAACACGTCGGCCGTGCTCGCGGCGCGTACCGGCAGCGGACCTCCGCCGACCGCGACCAGTACGGCAGCGATCGACGCCGCGGCCGCCACCGCCAAACTCACCCACCGTTTCACGCGTCTCGACGCTAGCGAGCCACAACCGGCGCACCACCGCGCCCGAACCACACCGAAATCCTGTCGATTTCCAGCGCGTCGCGCCCGATTTCGGCAGAGTTACCGGACGGTCGTTCGCCGTTCACCGAAATTCTGTCGATGTGCGGCGCAGCGCGCGGAATCCGAGCAGAAGTTCGGCAGGCCCAAGACGGCACGTCAACGATTCTGGCGCTTCTGGATGTTGGCCCACTCATCGCGTAGGCCGACGGTGCGATGGAACAGCGGTGCACCGCCGGCGGTACGGTCGGCGGCGAAGTAGCCGAGACGCTCGAACTGCACGACGTCGCCCGACGGCACCGCGGCGAGCGACGGCTCGACCTTCGCGGCCAGCAGTTCGCGCGAATTGGGGTCAAGGTCGTCGAACGGATCGCCGGTCTCCGCTCCGGGCACCTCGGCGCTGAACAATCGCTCGTACAGCGCCACCGTTGCGTCGACCGCTTCTGTGGCCGATACCCAGTGCATCGTCGACTTCACCTTGCGACCATCGGGTGACGACCCACCGCGAGTGTCGGGGTCGTATGTCGCCCGCACCTCGACGACATTGCCGTCGTCATCGGTCGCTGCGTCGGTCGCCGTGACGAAGTAGGCGCCGCGCAGTCGGACCTCACGGCCGGGCGTGAGCCGGTAGTACTTCGGCGGCGGTTCGAGCTTGAAATCGTCGTGCTCGATGTACAGCTCGCCCGAGAAGGGGACCTGTCGAGTTCCAGCGTCGGGGTCTTCCGGGTTGTTCACGAGGTCGACGTACTCGACGACGGGATCGCCGGCGTCGTCGGTCGGCCAGTTGGTGATGACGAGACGCAGCGGTCGGAGCACGGCGAGCCGCCGCGACGCGGTTCGGTTGAGCTCGGTACGTACGAAGGACTCGAGCAACTCGATCTCGTGGCGGCTGTTGGTGCGGGCCACGCCGATGAACTCGGTGAACTCGCGCAACGCCGACGGCGGATAACCACGACGACGCAACGCGCGCAGTGTCGGCAGACGCGGATCGTCCCAGCCGTCGACCACGCCGTCGTCGACGAGCTGGGCGAGCTTGCGCTTCGACGTGACGGTGTGGGTCAGCTCGAGACGAGCGAACTCGGTCTGCCGTGGCTGATCGGAGGGCAGCGGGAGGTGCTCCAGGAACCAGTCGTACAACGGCCGGTGACTGTCGAACTCGAGCGTGCACAACGAGTGTGTGATCCCCTCGATGGCGTCGCTCTGTCCGTGCGCCCAGTCGTAGGTCGGATAGATCGACCACTCGTCGCCTGTGCGGTAGTGATGCCCATGGCGAATGCGATACATGATCGGATCGCGCAGCTGCATGTTCTCGTGCTGCATGTCGATCTTGGCGCGCAGCACCATGGCATTGTCAGGGAACTCACCGGCACGCATGCGTCGGAGCAGGTCGAGACTCTCCGCTGCGGGGCGGTCGCGGTACGGGCCCTCCACGCCAGGCTGTCCGTAGCCACCGCGTTGGGCCGAGATCGTGTCGCCGTCCTGCTCGTCGACGTAGGCCAACCCAGCCTCGATGAGCGATTCGGACCACACGTAGAGCTGTTCGAAGTAGTCGCTGGCGAACAACGGGTCGCCGACCGGCGGGTAGCCGAACCAGGTGAGATCCTCGATGGCCGTATCGACGAACGCCGCGTCTTCGGTGTCGGGGTTGGTGTCGTCGAAGCGCAGGTTGCAGATGCCACCGAACTCCCGCGCCAGCTCGTTGTTCAGGCTGATCGCCTTGGCGTGGCCGATGTGCAAGTAGCCGTTGGGTTCCGGCGGAAACCGTGTGTGCACCCGACCCCCGAACGTGTTCTGCTGCTGGTCGTCGGCGATCAGATCGCGGATGAAGTTCCCAGCGGCATGGTCGGGGTCGGGGGCCATCGGGCAAGTATGGCGTCTACCCCCGCCAGGTCCAGTTGCGAATCTCGGGCATGTCCTCGCCGTGCTCGCGGGTGTATGCGTGATGACGAGTGCGCTCGTCGATCATCTGCTGGCGCACGAGGGCCGCCTTCGATCCCAACCCGGGCGTGCGGTCGATCACGTCCATCACGAGATGGAAGCGGTCGAGGTTGTTGCGCACGACCATGTCGAACGGCGTCGTGGTGGTGCCCTCTTCGATGTAGCCCCGCACGTGCATGTTGTCGTGACCGTTGCGCCGGTATGTCAGCCGGTGGATCAGCCAGGGATAGCCGTGGTAGGCGAAGATGATCGGCACGTCGGGGGGGAAGATCGTGTCGAACTCACTCGTGCTCAGCCCGTGCGGGTGATCGTCTTCCTCGACGAGGCGCATCAGGTCGACCACGTTGACCACCCGCACCTTGAGATCCGGGATGTGTTCGCGCAGGATCTGCGCGGCCGCGATCGTCTCGAGCGTGGGGATGTCGCCGGCGCATGCCAGCACCACATCGGGGTCGCCGTCGTCGTTGCTCGCCCAGTCCCAGATGCCGATCCCGCGCGTGCAATGCAGGACGGCCTCGTCCATCGACAGCCAGTTCATCGACGGTTGCTTGCCCGACACGATCACGTTGACGTAGTTGACGCTCGACAGGCAGTGGTCGGCCACCGACAGCAGGCAGTTCGTGTCGGGCGGGAAGTACACCCGTACCACCTCGGCCTTCTTGTTCACCACGTGGTCAACGAAGCCCGGGTCCTGGTGCGAGAACCCGTTGTGGTCCTGGCGCCACACGTGCGACGTGAGGAGGTAGTTGAGCGAGCTGATCGGTTCACGCCAACCGAGCGACCGGGTGACCTTGAGCCACTTGGCGTG
>JBCCVW010000028.1:0-32099 GCA_039194665.1 Actinomycetota bacterium | reverse complement strand
CTGACCGTCGGCATCATCACGTTGCTCACGAGCGACGACCCGAATCCGTTCCTGCTCGGCGGCTCGTTCGTCGTGCAGATGGGGCTCGGCGCCGTCGGCGGATACCTCGCCGCACGCGGCCTGGTCCTGATCATCAACCGCCTGCGTCTCGACTTCGACGGGTTGTATCCGGTACTCACCTTCGCCTTCGTGTTGTTGCTCTACGAAGGCCTCACGTTCGTCGGCGGCAGCGGCTTCCTGGCGACCTACGTCGCGGGCGTCACCCTCGCCGACACGAACTTCCTCCACCGACGATCGCTGCTGCGCTTCCACGACTCGTTGGCATGGCTGTTTCAGATCTCGATGTTCGTCGTGCTCGGACTGCTCGTGTTTCCGAGTGACCTCCCGTCCGTGGCCGGCGAGGCGATCGTGGTCGCCCTGCTGTTGATTTTCGTCGCCCGACCGATTGCGGTGTTCGCCTCGCTGTTGCCGTTCCGCTACTCGTGGCGCGAGATGACCTTCGTGTCGTGGGTCGGACTGCGCGGCGCGACGCCGATCATCCTCGCCACGTTCCCCGTCACCGAAGGCATCGTCGGCGCCGACGTGGTGTTCAACGTGGTGTTCTTCGTCGTGTTGACCTCGGTGCTACTGAAGGGCACCACGATCCCGTGGGTCGCCCGTCGCCTCAACATTGCAGCGGTCGAGCCGGCGTCGTCGACCACGACGTTCGACGCGGCGATCGCCGGTGTCGAAGGGCCCGATCTGCACGAGGTTCGCCTCGGGGCGACGTGTGCGGCCGCAGACGAATCACTGGTGGGCTTGGGACTTCCCGCCGGGGTGCTCATCGTGCTGGTTCGCCGCGAGGGCGGCTCGTTCATGCCGGAGGGCAGCACCGTTTTGCGCCCCGGAGACGAACTGCTGATCGTCGCGGACGAAGACGGCTGGGCCGAGTCGGGTGCGCTCTTCGCTCCGAAGGAGGAGTGACTGCGCCGATCGAGGCTGCGGGTCAGTCGAGTCGGCGCTGGGTGAGGCGGGTCAGCTGTTGGTCGAAGCGGTCGAAGAGTCCGCCCGCCGCTCGGGCTCCGATGACGATGCCGACCGTACCGACAACCGCAGCGATGGCGATCACCGCGCCGACCTCGAGGCTCGGAATCTCCAGCAAGAAGAACTCGGCGATCGGCCCAATCGTGAACGCCCCAACGGTCATCGCCACCAGTCCGACGAGCAGCAATGTGCGGTACCGGTCGAGCGGTTGGATCAACTCCTCGAGCGCCACCAGTCCGAGGATCGTCAACAACAACGTCGCCGCACTCTGCGCCGCGTCGCGGTCGGCATCGATCCACGACGAGCGCACGGCGGCAAATCCCGCCATCGTGACGATGCCGACGACCAGCCCAACCGGCACGCAGAAGCGCAACACCCGGCGAATGAAACCGGACCTCGCTGGTTCGTGGCTCGGTTCGAAGCTGAGGATGAACCCGGGGATCCCGATCGTAATCGCGTCGACCACCGTGAGCTGCCGCGGCAAGATCGGATACGAGGTGGTGGCGATCCCGACGATCACGGCGAACGTCGCCGCCCACACGGTTTTTGTGACGAACAGCCGAGCGACGCGGTTGATGTTGGCGATCACCCGGCGGCCCTCGGCGACCACCCCGGGCAACGTGGCGAACTTGTTGTCGAGCAAGACGAGTTCGGCGACCGACTTCGCAGCCGACGTGCCGGCTCCCATCGCGATACCCAGGTCGGCGTCCTTCAACGCCAGCGTGTCGTTCACCCCGTCACCGGTCATTGCGACAACCTCACCGTGTCGCTGCGACGAGCGGACGAATGCTCGCTTCACCTCGGGCGTCACCCGCCCGAAGACCGCATGCTCGGCGATCTGCTCGACGAGCGCGTCGTCGTCACGTACATCTTCTCCGTCGACAGCACCATCCAGCTCGGGACCCCCAGTGGCAACGGCATGGGCGGGATCGGGGTCGTCGATGTGCACCGTCGGGAGGTCGCGCCCGTCGATCCAGCGATCGGCGTGCGGCACGCCCGATCGGGCGGCGATCGCGGCAACGGTGCGTGGGTTGTCCCCCGAGATCACTTTGACCGCCACGTGTTCGGCGGTGAAGTATTCGACACTGTCGCGGGCGTCCGGGCGGATCTCGTCGGCGCACACAACGAGGGCGATCGGCGTGAGTCCGGCCGGCAACACGCCCGGCTCGCCGAGTTCGTCGGCGCGAGCGGCAACGAGCACGCGCATACCTGCCTCGGCCGCTTCCTGCGCTTCGGCCAACGATGGGTCGTCGGCCGGCAACAGCACCTCTGGTGCACCGAGGTACCACGCAGCAGCCGGCGCGTCCGGTGTGCCGATCGCGCTGAACTTGTAGCGCGACGAGAACGGCACGCGACCCGCGACGGTCCAGCCCGGGCTCTGCGGATAGGCGACGGCGATCGCCGAGATCGTGGCATCGGGGTGCTCGTCGGCCGCGGCCAGCGCCCCGAGTGCATCGTCGACCGGCGACTGTTCGTCGAGGGCGACCACGTGATCGAGTCGCACTGCGCCGGTGGTCAACGTGCCGGTCTTGTCGGTCGCCAGCAGCGTCACGCGGGCGAGCGTCTCCACCGCCTCGAGTCGCTGGACCAGGACACCGGCCCGCCCCAAGCGGATCACGGCGACCGCCTGGGCCATGCTCAGCAGCAACACCAGGCCCTGCGGCACCAGCGCCACAAGGCCGGTCGCTGTGCCGAGCAGCGATTCGCGCAAGCTGTCGCCCTCGCCGTAGCGCTGGCCGAGGAACAGGAACAAGCCCGCTGGCACCAGCAACCACGTGATCACCCGCAAGATGCCGTCGATCCCCCGCTCGAGCTCGGTGCGTGGGCGACGGAACGCGCGGGCGTCGCGGGCCAGCTTCGCCGCGTACGCATCGTCGCCGACCGCCGTGGCGCGCATCGCTCCCCCGCCGGCGACGACAAAACTCCCCGACAACACCCCATCGCCGAGGTCCTTGGCCACCGGGTCGGCCTCACCGGTGAGCAACGACTCGTCGATCGTCAGTTCGTCGTCGTCGACCACCACACCGTCGACCACGATCTGGTCGCCCGGGCCGATCACGATGACGTCGTCGATCACCACGTCGTCGGGGCCGATCGTGGTCGTCGATCCATCGCGCCGTACGGTCAGCTGCGGCGCTGCAACGAGCGACAATCGGTCGAGCGTGGCCTTGGACCGCAGCTCTTGCACGGTCCCGATCACTGCGTTGGAGATCATCACGAAGGCGAACAGCACGTCGCGTACTTCGCCGACGATCAACACCACCACGGCCAGCGCAGCGATGATCGCGTTGAATCGCGTCAGCACATTGCTGCGGATGATCTCCGACAGCGGGCGCGAGCTGCGATCGTCGACCCGGTTCACCGCCCCGCGGGCGATGCGTTCAGCAACCTCAGCGCTCGTCAGGCCGCTGCCCGCGGCAAGCTCCACACCGTCGGTGCCGGTCATCGGTCGCTAGCGTACAAACGAGTAATGAGCGGAACTGCGAGCGTCCAACACCGCGTCGATCTGACCGACGCCGCCGACCGTGACCGGGCATGGCGGATTGGCAAGGCGTGGGTCGAGTTGCGGCGCGGCGCGTCGGCGTTGGCGCTCCGTGAGTACATCTTCGGCGATCACCCGTTGGAGCAGGGCCAGATGGATGCCCTCGACCTGCTCGTTCGTCGCGAACGGCAGATGCGTGAGCTCGCCGGTCGGTTGCGCATCGATGCCTCGTGTGCCACGCGTACCGTCGACCGATTGGTCAGCGCCGGTCTCGCGGAGCGTGCACCCTCGCCTGAGGACGGACGAGTGGTGGTGGTCAAGGTCACCGGGGCCGGTCGGGCACAACACGCCGCAGCCGCCGGTCGCCGGAGTCGGGCGATGGCTCGCATCCTCGCCGAGTTCGACGAAGACGATCGCGATCAGCTCGCCGACCTGCTCGACCGCTTCGTCGCGTCGGTCGATCGCGTCGTCGACGAGCTGGACTGACGCGCCGAGCTCATGGCCGATCGCGAGGTGTTTGCCGCTCAGGCGATGGAGTACGCACCGCAGCTGTACTCGGCTGCGCTCCGTATGACGCGCAACCGTGCCGACGCCGAAGACCTGGTGCAGGAGACATACCTCAAGGGCTATCGCAGCTTCCACACGTTCACCGAGGGCACGAACCTCCGGGCCTGGCTGTTTCGCATCCTGACCAACACGTACATCAACACCTACCGCGCCAAACAGCGGCGCCCCGACGAGTCGGACCTCGACGACGTCGAGGACCTCTACCTCTACAAGCGCATCGACACGCTCGCCGACCCTGCAATCGGCCGGTCGGCGGAGGAGTCGTTGATGACCCTGCTCCCCGACAGCGAGGTCAAGGCGGCGCTCGAATCGCTGCCAGACAACTTCCGATTGCCCGTCGTACTCGCCGACGTCGAGGGCTTTTCGTACAAGGAAATCGCCGAGATGCTCGACATTCCGATCGGCACGGTGATGTCGCGGTTGCATCGGGGAAGAAAACAGATGCAGAAGGCGTTGCACGAATACGCCATCGAGCGTGGCTTGCGTAGCGCGGCTCCGGCCGGCGCAGATGGTGAAGCGACAGCGACGACATCATGAGCGAACAGCCCTCCCCGACCTCCGACACGGCCGACTGCGTCGAGACGATTCGTGAACTCGATCGATTCCTCGACGGCGAGTTGACCGTCGAAGCACACGCCTCCATCCGTCATCACCTCGATGGGTGCATGGATTGCCTTGGCGCATTCGACTTCCACGCCGAATTGCGCGTCGTGGTGGCCGAAAAGTGCCACAACGACGAGATGCCTCCCGAGCTGCTGGCGCGCATCGAGCGGTGTTTCGACACTGACATCGACGGCGACGGCAAGATCGGCTGAGCCCGCCGGGCTCTGCCTGCGGCGATCTGCGATTCTGGGTGCTCGCCAACTAGCCTGCCCAGCATGCTCGCCAACGTGTGGCACTTCTGGATCGGCGTCGTATTGGTCCTCGTGGCGCTCGCCGTCGTCGCTGCGCTCGGCTTCGCCTATCTGAAGAGCGTGTCGTCACAGCGCTACCCGCATGGTCGGCAAGAACGTCGCCTCGACCTCTAGGTTCGCGACCGCGAGTTCTGACTCCACGCCCCCGCAATTCCGGGGAACCAACCTTGACGCGCTCGTTGCGCGCTGCACGTTCGCCCCGGCCGGCACCGCAGTGGAGTGCGCCTACTCCGGAGGTCCCGACTCCACCGCGCTGTTGATCCTCGCCCGCTGCGCTGAGCTCGACGTGCGCGCCCATCACGTCGATCACGGGCTGCACCCTCGGTCGTCGGAGGATGCCGAACGAGCGGTCGGTCTGGCGGCCGCCGTGGGCGTTTCCTGCACGGTGACCCATGTCGACGTGGCGCCGGGTGCCAACCTCGAGGCTCGAGCCCGCACGGCACGCGCAGCCGTACTGTCCGACGACGCGCTCACCGGCCACACCGCCGACGATCAAGCAGAAACGGTGCTCCTCGCCTTGCTCCGCGGGGCCGGAAGCCGCGGCGTCGGGGCAATGCGGCCGTCGACGACCAAACCGCTCCTGGCACTGCGCCGGCACGAGACGCATGCGGTGTGTGCCGCGTACGACCTGGATCCGATCGTCGATCCGACGAACGACAACATGCGGTTTCGCCGTAATCGGGTCCGCCACGAGGTAGTGCCCCTACTCAACGCCGTCGCTGAACGAGACGTGGTCGCCTTGCTTGCACGCACCGCCAACACTGCGCGCGACGACGATGATCTTCTCGACCAGCTGGCGACGGCGATCGACGCCACCGACGCCGCGGCTGTCGCCGCTGCCCCACGACCGCTCGCCCGCCGGGCGGTCCGCCAGTGGCTCCGCCGCGACGGGTATCCGCCAGATGCGGCGAGCGTCGAACGGGTGTTGCAGGTCGCCGCTGGCGTGCATCGAGCATGCGAGGTCGACGGCCGTCGCATCGTGCGCCGCGGGGGCCGGCTCGTGCTGGTTTCGTGAGCGAGGGCGGGCCCTCTGCCGGTAGCGTGGTCGGCCGTTATGCCGACCGTCGACGAGATCCAGCGCTGATGCCGTCGCGATTGCGGGGCAAGTGGGCGCTGGGCATCACGCCCCGTCACTTCACCTGGATTCTCAAGGACAAGCTGGCGATCTGTGAACGTCCCGGCGGCGTCGGCGAGAGCCACCGGCGGGTCCGCCGCCAAGAAGAGATCATCTGGCTGCGCGAGAACGGCTTCGGCTGTGTGATGTCGATCATCCAGGCACCTCACAACCTGCACAACTACGAGGAACTGCAACTCCCGGCGCGTCATCGGCCATTCAATGACGACGGCGTCGATCAGTACCTCACCGCGCTGTACCCCGAGCTACACGAGTTGCTCAACCGCAACGTGCGGGTCGTGGTCCATGGTGAAGAGGTCGGCGATCGGATCATCGGCGTGATGGGCGGCTACATCCGCTGGTCGGGCCTGGTCGACGACCCGACCCACGCCATCCAGGTCACCGAGCGCATCGCTGGCCGTCAGCTCGACCCCTTCGCCCGTGAGCTGATCATGCGGGCCCACGAGCTGCACTAGCAGCGCCCACCAGCGCACGCGTCTCACGCCATGTCGGCGCCTCGGACCCGAGGCTGCTCGGTTAGCTTCGGCCGTGATGCTCGTGCCGGAGTTGGACGTGTCGGCGCTTCGGACGTCGTTGCGCTTTTATGTCGAGGTGCTCGGCTTCTCGATCATGTTCGAGCGACCAGCAGAGCGCTTCGCCTACCTCGGCGTCGACGACGTCGAGGTGATGTTGCAAGAAGCGGCAGGACCCGGCCGCCGCTTCCGCACGGCGCCGCTCGACGTCCCGTTTGGTCGGGGAGTGAACTTCCAGCTCCGCGTGGCCGACGTCGACGCGGTGCACGAACGAGCCGTGCGGTTCGGCGCGCCCATCGTCCTACCGATGGAAGAGCGGTGGTACCGCGTCGACGTTCGTGAGCCCGGCCGTCGGTGGAACATCACGGGGCCTGCGGAAGCCGGCAATCGCCAGTTCGTTGTGGCCGATCCCGACGGGTACCTGTGGCGCCCGTTTCGCGATCTCGGCGTGGTCGGCAGACCGGACGAGTAACCGGTCAGGCCCGCAGCGGGTCAGAGATGTCGCAGACGTCTGGCACGTCGAGCAGCGGCAGCGGATCGACCGGGACGTTGCCGGGACGCACCTCGAAGTGCACGTGGAAGTTGCCGGCGTCGGTCCCCGAGTCGCCGACGTAGCCGATCACGTCGCCGCGACGCACCGTGTCGCCGACCTCGAGACCGCGGAGGTCCTCGGTGAGGTGGAAGTACTTGTAGACGACGTCGTTTTCTTCGTCCTCGAGACTCCACCCCCAGCCCGCTGTTCCGGTGTTGGTGTACTCCTGGATGAGCACGCCGTCGGCGACGGCGAACACCGGTTGGTTCTCCGAACCCATGATGTCCACACCGACGTGCAGCCGGCAGCACCCACGCGCGTCGCCGTAGTTGTCGAGGACAAAGCAGTCCGACGCCGGCAGGAGCGGGAACATCACCTTGCCCTCAGGCACGTCGAGCAGCTCGTCGGGCGCCCGATCGACGCTCGGTTGACCGAGCCGTGTGGCCGGCTGTAGTGCCGTGCCGGCGTCGCTCAGCTGCTGGAGCACTTGCGGTTCGTCGGCGAGTACTCCGCCCAGACGAGACAGCCCGAACGCGCCGAGCAGCGAGCCGCCGACGGCACCGATGACCAAACGCCGCCGAAACGGGTCGGCACAACGGTCGGAGCCTGACGAAGACGGAGGCACAGGGTCGGGATCGGTCATCTCGAAGTGGGCGGAGGTTGCTCGCCGCTGTTGATGCATCGACCGGAGTTGCCGATCTCTTGACGGTTTTCGCGCAGCGAGACGAGTCGATCGTAACGGAACCGCAACACAATCGGCGAGCGGGCGAAGCGCTGCCAGGGTCAGAACACCGTGACGGCGTCGGGCACGGGCCGGAGGTACTCCATTGGATCCACCGGCGTCCCGATCGGGCCGGTCGGCCGCACCTCGAAGTGCAGGTGCGGCCACACGGTGTTGCCGGTCGCGCCCATTGTGCCGAGGACATCACCGCGCGTGACCGCGCTGCCCACCTCGAGCCCAGGGGCGAACTCGTCGAGGTGGTGATATCGGTACGCGTGCCCGTCGGCTGCTTGCAGCACCCAGGAGTTGCCCTGGCGGTAGTCGAGGGGATCACCGACCTGCACCTGCTCGACCAACACTCCGTCGACGCAGGCCAGCAGCGCATCGCCGCTCGCCCCGTCGGCCCGCCCGATGTCGACACCTTGGTGGAGCCGGCCGGACTGTGTACGGCCGAACGTGTCCAACAGCACGAGGTCGTCGTGCACCTCGACTGGAAAGCCGATTCGCCGGTCGCGACCGATGCGTTCGGCCGGTTCGAGGGCCGAGGCTGCATCCTGGAGGGTCCCACCGCCGTCGGCGACCTCGATCGTCGGCGGGCTGGTCGTCGATGTACTCGTATCGGGCACACCGTCGCTCGGATCGCCCGGCGCGCCAACCCCCGACGGCGACCGTGTCAGGCGATGCGCCGCAGCCGCGCCGACAACAACAACTCCCATCGCTGAGACGATCAGTTCGCGACGTGTGCGATTACGGTGATCAGGCATGTCGGGTCGGCGGGTATTCGTCAGCGGTGTCGGCGGTGAGCTCGGCACGCTGGTGGCCACCATGCTGGAGGCAGAGGACTGGGTTGGAGAGCTGGCGGGGATCGATGCCGACCCGCCACGCCGGCGGCTGGTCCGCACCGATTACCACCGTATCCACCCAGACGACCACGACCACATCGTGTCGACCATCGTCGACTTCGATCCGCACGTGTTAGTGCACATCGGCGTCTGGGAACCGAACGCCCGCGCGGCGCCGCGCCAGGCAGCGCTGCTGACCGACCTGGCGGCGACGTCCGTGATCGGTGCCGCCGCCGAGTGTCCATCGCTCGAACACATCGTGGTGCGCAGCGGAATCGAGGTCTACGGCCGCGGACCGGGAGCCTTGACTCGCCCCACCGAGTCGGCGCCCACTCAGCCGACGTGCGAATGGGGCCGCACGGTGGCCGAGATCGAGCGCACCGCCGAACGCGTCGGCGCACGCGTCGGCGTCACCGTGGGCGCGTTGCGGCTGGCGCCGGTAATTGGGCCACATGTGCCGTCGCCACTCGGTCGATTGCTGCGGCTGCCAACGGTGCCGTTCAGCGCACTCACCGATCCACCGTTCGCCGTGATCGAAGACGCCGATGCCGCCCGCGCCATCGTCGGCGCCGCACGAACCGGACTCGATCAACCGGTCAACGTCGTGGCGTCTGGGGCGATCACCGCATTGCAGGCGAGCCGACGCGGCAACCGCGTGCCCGTGCCGGTGAGCGGACCGACGTGGGCCCTGGCCCGTGCGACGAGTTATCTGCTCGGCGCCCCCATTCCCGACCACGTCGTCGAGACGCTGCAACGCGGTCGGTTGGCCAACAACTCGGCCATGCGCCCACTGCTCGGAGTGGTTCCTGAAGCAACCACACGTGCGGTCATCGATCGCCTGTATCGCTGGCCCACGGTGATACGCGAGCCAGCACGGGAGCCTGCGGCATGAGCGAGTCGTCGATGGGTCGCGTCGTACGCTTGCCACTGGCGCGTCAGGCCGGTGCCGCCGGCGATGCCCTGGCGCGCACTGCCGCGTCGATCGGCTCGTCGGTCACCCGGCTCACCGACGAGCCGGGCGGTGTCGTCGACGACTGGGGTCGCGATCCCGACCTGGCCCGCTTGATGGTCGCCCTCACGCACCTGCGGTGGAGCGTCGCCGTCGGCGGCGATCAGCAGTTACCACGACGCAAAGGAGCGTTGATCTGCATCAATGCGCGTCCGCTCGCCCAGTCGACCGTCCTCGCCGCATTCGCCGTGAGCGACGCGACCGACCGTCCGGTGCGCTACGTCGGCCGCCCCGACAGCGGCGCGGCCGGTGCACTCGCTCAACGACTCGGTGCGCTCCTCGCCGACCCCGATGAGATCGCTGGCGCACTTGCTAGTGGCGAGCTGGTAGTCATGTCGGCGAGCGCCACCAACGGCGGCCGCCATGTCGGCGCTGTCGACCACAGCTTGATCGGCGCAGCCGTCGCGGCGCGCACCAGTGTGTTTCCGACTGCGGTGGTCAGTGGCCCAATGACACGCGCCGCACGGGTCGAGATCGGCGCGCCAAGCCGGTTGCGCAACAAGCGTCGCGGGCCGTTGGCCGAGCTGGAGCTGGCGGACCGCGTTCGCAACGACATCGGACGGCTGCTCGACGAACTCGGTGACATCAATACGGGAACGCCCCTCGACTGGCTGCCGATCGGCGTGTCGGGAGGGAACTAATGCCGTTCGTCCGCGCCGCCGACGACGTGCGCATCCACTACGAGGTCACCGGCCGTCGGTCGGGACCACCGATTTTGTTCATCCAGGGGTTGGGCGCCGACCGCAATGGCTGGAACCTGCAACGCCTGGCAACAGCGCCTCGCTACCAGGCCGTGGCCGTCGACAACCGCGGCGCGGGGCGCAGCGACAAGCCCCACGGGCGGTACCACCTCGAACAGATGGCCGACGACGCGATCGCGGTGCTCGACGACATCAGCGTCGACACCGCCCATGTGGTCGGTGCATCGATGGGCGGGGCGATCAGCCAGATCATCGCAGTGAAGTACCCGGAGCGAGTGCGTTCGCTCACGCTGGCGTGCACCGCGGCGCGCAACCTTCCATGGCGTGAAGAGCTGCTCGCCAGCTGGCGCGACGCTGCGCTCGACCGCGGCATCGGCGCGATGGGCCACCAGGCGGCGCGCTGGGTGATCGGTCCACGCTCGTTCCGTCGGCTGCTGCCGGCGATTGGCTGGCTCGGGCCGTTCGCCCTCGGCCGGCCGGCACACGCGTTCGCCGCCCAAGTCGACGCGATCCTCGACGCCACCAGCGAGTACGGCGACCTCGTCGACGAGCTCCACACCATCGCGGTACCTACGCTGGTACTGGTTGGCAATCAGGACATCCTGACCCCACGAGGCGACAGCGAGGAGCTTGCCGAACGAATTCCCACCGCCGAACTCGTGGTGATCAGCGGGGCGGCGCACGGCTTCATGGTCGAGCACGCGGCCACCTTCAACATGGTGCTGCTCGACTTCCTACACCGCGCCCAGAACGCCTGGGAGACCAACAACGCCGCTACGGCGGCGGCGAGCTGATGCGCGTCACGGTTGTCGGCGCGGGCATTGCGGGACTCGTCGCGGCGCGACAGCTCGACGACGCCGGGGTCGACGTGGCCATCGTCGACAAGGGCCGATCGGTCGGCGGGCGCCTGGCCACGCGACGCATCGGGGCGGCGACGCTCGATCACGGTGCGCAGTTCTTCACCGTGCGCACGCCAGCGTTCGGCGCACAGGTCGCCGACTGGCAGCACCGCGGTCTCGTCGAGGTGTGGACGAACGGATTCGACGGCGACGACGGCCACCCGCGCTACATCGCGACGAACGGCATGAACAGCTTGGCCAAGGATCTGGCGACGGGCCTCGATGTGCGCTGCCCCGTCATGGCCTTCGCTGTGCGCCCGAGCGAGCACGGTTGTGACGTCGTCCTCGACGACGCCACCCTGATCGAGGGCGATGCAGTCGTACTGACGACGCCGCTCCCGCAGGCGTTCTCCCTCCTCGCCGACTCGCCGATCGAGCTCGACCGCAGCGTGTTCCACGCTGACTACGACCGCACGATCGGCCTGCTGGCAGTGCTCGATGGTCCGCCCGACCTCGGTCCGCTCGGCGCACGACAGGCACCCAGCGACGAGGTGGCGTTCGTCGCCGACAATCAGCGCAAGGGCGTCAGCGACGTGCCGGCGCTCACGCTGCACGCTGCGGCGGCATGGTCGGAGGCCCACTGGGACGACGACCCCGACGCACTGGCGGCCCAGCTGGAGGACCTTGCCGCGCCCTACCTCGGTGCAGCGTCGATCGTCGACCGACAGGTGAAGAAGTGGCGCTTCGCCACACCACGAGCGGTGTACCCGGAGCCCTGTTGGACCACGCTCGACGGACGCCTCGTGCTCGCCGGAGACGCATTTGCCGGACCGCGCGTCGAAGGCGCCCACAACAGCGGCCTTGCGGCGGCCCACGCGCTGCTCGGCTAGCACCGTCGCAGGAAACGTTCCGCCGCTCCCTACGTTCCCAGGGTTCGGCGCTGGACGACGTCCAGGCCGAGTTTGGCTTGCTTTCGGGTTCGCCTCGTGTGCCGCTCCGGTTGCGGTTGATTGGGTGCAGGCGATTCGTCGCCCGCGCGCTCTTGGCGGCGCATCCCGAGATGAGAGCGCTTCAGATCAACGGAGATCCGAGACCATGCGCAAGACCACCAAGCTCGCCGCCGTCCTCACCGCGGGTGTACTCGTTGCAGCATCGTGTGGCGACGACTCGTCGAACACGACCGCAACCGAGCAGACCACGTCGGACACCGATCCGACGTCGCCAACTGCGACGGCACCGTCGACCGGGTCGACGGACGGTGACACGACGACTGACGACACGCGCGACTCGGCCGTTGCCGCGGACGTCGCCGGCTTCCAGGTCGACGTGACGGTGTGCGAGGACCCCGACCGGGCGACGCAGCCGATCGACGGCCCGATCACGATCGGCACCTCGATCCCCCTGTCGGGTGGTCCAGCCGTGTTGTTCGCCCCGTTCGGCGACGGGATGCAGGCCTACGTCGACTACTACAACGCGGAGTTCGGCGGAGTGAACGGCCAGGAGATTCAGCTGGTGATCAAAGACGATCAGTATTCGGCCGATCTCACCTCGACCAACGTCGACCAACTGATCTTCGACGAGGACGTCGACCTGCTCGCCGGGATCATCGGGTCGCCGAACAACCAAGCGATCCGGGATCTGACCAACGACCTGTGCGTGCCACAGCTGTGGGCGGCGACCGGCGACGCCGACTGGGGCGCCGTCGACGACTACCCGTGGACGACCGGGTTGCTCACGGTGTACGACATCGAGGCAGCGATCTGGGCGGAGTACGTGGCGAGCGAGATCGGCGAAGGTGCCACCGTCGGGTTGTTCTCCGTCAACAACGAGTTCGGCAAGTCATACACCGAGGCATTCAAGCGGGTTGCCGGCGATCTCGGTCTCGAGGTGGTCGCCGACGAGTTGATCGACCCGGCCTCGACGGGCGCGCCGAGTGGGCAGATGACGAACCTCGTCGCGGCGAATCCCGATGCCATTCTCGCCGTGCCGCTCGGTGCCCAGTGCATCGCGTTCATGACCGAACTCGGCAACGCGAAGGCGGCGAATCCCAACTTCGACCCGCTCGTGTATCAGACCGCGACCTGTGCCAACCAGGTGTTCTTCGGAGCGGTGCAGAACGGTGGTCAAGAGGGTGTCTTCACATCGAACAATCTGAAGGACGTGAGCAACCCGGACGTCGCCGATAACGACGCGGCGGCGATGGCCTACCTCGATGCGTTTGCGTCGAGCGGATCGACGGCCGACCCGAGCGGTATCGCGGGCGCCGGCTGGGGCGCCGCTGAACTCGCTATTTGGGCGATCGAGCAGGCCGCGGCTGACGGCAACCTGACGCGCGAAGGAATCATGAACGCGGCCCGCAATATCGACTACGAGGCGGACCTCCTGCGCGATGGGCTGACGTACAAGATGAGTGCAACCGACGGCTACATCGCCGAGGGAGCCCAGATCTTGCAATGGCAAGGTGACGGCTTCGTCGACGTTGGTGAGGTCACCAACCTCGAAGGCAGCCTCGGCGTCTTCGAGGACGGCGCAGCGAACGCGTGAACCGTATCGCCGACGGCAATGCGGCATCAGGACGCACAACGCACGGCGACGACCTCTTGGGTCGCCAGGTCGACCACGGTGGTGCTGTCTTCGCGGTAGTTGCGCAAGAAGTCGCTGAACGACGGGATGTCGAGCGAGCCACACTCACGTTCGATCACCGGCGGGTAACGGATCTGCCATCCGTTGTCGAGCAGCGCGTAGCCGTCTTGGAGGTCGTTCACCGGCGGCAGCTCAGCGGTTGAACGAGGTGCTTGCGGCACGAGCGCGAACCACACCACCGCATCGCCGAGTAGGTCGACGAACAGTGCGCAGCGGTTGATCGCATCGATCTCTTCGCAGGTGATCTCACCCAAGGTGCCGGGCGCAGCGCGCACGATGCGGCCACCGTCGAGAATCATGTCGAGGAAGCCGGAGGTGACCTCCCGCCGGTCCATCTCGAAGTCGGCGGACTGCTGTGTGGAGAACACCGGAGCGATCAGATCGATGCGCCGGTCCGGCGGCTCCGGATCGACCACCGCCTCGAGTGGTTCCTCGTCGACGATCACCGTGTTGACGAGCAGCACGAGCCCGACCAACGCAGCGACCGCGGCGATGAACCGCACGGTGAACAAGGGGCGCACGCCGCAACGGTATCGACGACAGCGTTGCGAGCGACGGCAGGGCACTCACGCTGACGCGCTGGTCTCGATACCGATCTCACTGCACAACGCTGCAGCCAGATCGGCCGGCCGCGACAGCATCGGCCAGTGGCCAGTTGGCAGGTCGACGTAATGCACATCATCGAGCTCGAGGAGCTCGCTCGGAATCTGGTCGTTGGCGACCATTTCGGTGAGCACAGACGAGGGAAGACTTGTGCAGACCACCGACGTCGGGACGCCCAGCCGCTCCTCGTTACTCACGACGACCGGGGCGGACGCAACGCCTGCGGGATGGGCACGCGCCAAGCGACGAAACCGTTCGAGCTCGTGTGACTCGATGCCGTCAAGGCTGCTTCCATGAGCTGCGAGCGTCTCCCATGACGGAAGCTCGAGGTCGGCCGCGGCATCGGGGAACAGCGCGACCCCGTTGCGCAGCGGACCGGCGTCGACGTAGATCACCCGCCGGATTCGCTCAGGGCTTCGATCGATCACCATCTGCGCCACCGCGCCGCCACCACTGTGCGCGACCAGGACCACATCGCCCACGAGTGCGTCGACGAGCGCACCGACGGCATCCACATGGTCGCCGAGCGTGATGCCGGTGGTATCGGTGCCGTCGAGCCCGGGCAGTGTGACGGCGTGCGGGACGACGCCCTCACTGCGCAGCCCCGGCTCGACGCCGCCCCAGGCCCACGCGCCAAGCCAGTAGCCGGGGATGAGTACGGCATGGACGTCGGGGGAACGGCCATGTGGGTCGGATGAGGGTGGAGTGGTGATGCTCATGACCGGAGCATCACAGGGCCGTGTGTCACCGTTATGTCACCATTAGCGTGGCCCTCTCGTACGAGCCCACCGACCAGAGCCCAATGAAGGGTGACGCCGTGAACCGCACCGACCGACTGCATGCCGTGCACGAGGCGCTCCGCCACGCCGGGGGCAGCGGGCAACGCGCTGACGCGCTCGCCGACGCGCTCGAGGTCAGCGTGCGCACGATCAAGCGCGACATCAGCGCGCTGCAGCAAGCGGGCGCGCCGATCTGGGCGCGCCCAGGGCGAGGCGGCGGTTACGTCTTGGATGCGTCGGCCACGCTGCCGCCCGTCGCACTCACGCCTTCCCAAGCCGTTGCGCTCGCAGTGGCGGTTGCCATCCTGCCCCCTGGGAGCCCATTTGGTCTCGACGCGAAACACGCCGCCGACCGGGTGCTGGCGACCCTCAGCGATGCAACACGCGAGCGTGCAGCAACGTTGGCCGACCAGATCTGGGTGCTCCCCGGCGAGCACGTCACCCCTGCGCCGCCTGGCGTGGTGCGGTCGATCGAGCAATCGCTCGCCGACCGCCGCGTGCTGCGCATCACGTATTGCGACGATCGCGGGCAAGAGACACAACGAACGATCGAGCCGGTGATGGCCGCGTGGGGCAACGATCGGTGGTATGTCGTCGCCCAGTGTCGGCTGCGCGACGACATTCGATGGTTCCGGATGGACCGCATCGTCGACGCGCGGACAACGCGCGAGGGGTACCAACCGCGACCCGTGGCGGATGTCGGGACCCCGCCGCCGACCGCCCGTCCAGTCGACCCCTAGAGCGGAGCGTTGAACTGGCGCCGATCACCAGAGTTCGCGGATGGCGACCAACGCACCGCCGACGAGCGCCAGCCACAACACGGCGGGACGAAACCACGACGTGTCGACCAACGGGCGGACGTGCCGACCCGCAAACAATCCGACGACGATCCCGGGCACCATCCACGCGGTGAGGCCCAGCTCGTGTAATCCGTACTCGCCACCGATCGCCAGCAGCCCGACCGAGACGATGCCCACCGGGATGCCGAGGTACCCCATCGTGCCTCGGTACCGCGTGGGCGGAAGGTCGTTGAACGCCACTGCCGCGGCCGGGCCCGGGATGCCAGCGGCGATCAGGCTCAGCGAAAACGCGCCGCCGCCGAGGACGTCCGTGCGCGGCGACCGCACGATGTGCAGACCGAGCAACATCACCGCCGAAGCAACAACGATGGCCCCACCGATGACCACGCGCATCATCGACTCGTCAACCATCGCGATCACGAGGAAACCGAGCGCAAGGCCGAACGGCACACCGACGTAGGCACGCTTGATCGTGCCGCGATCGGCGTGTCGCCCGTCGACGAGCAGATGCCGCGCCGTCACGATCATGATCGCCACGATCGCCGGACCGGGAAGAAACCGCGGGTCGATCGCCAGCAACGGCGGACCCGCAACGAGCGCGACGCCGATACCAACCGACGCGTGCACTGTGGCGCCGAGCGAGGTGAACACGAGGACCACGACCACCTCCCACACGCTCACGGCGACACGGTAGATGACCGTTCGCTCGAGCGGCCGCAGCAGACTGTTCCAATGCTGGGTGATGCGCGACGTATCGGCGCCTCACTCCGCCGCTACATCGTGCACCACCTCGTCGACGGTCATCGCCAGCATGGTGTCGAACGCCGTCCCGCGCACCGATGTGGCCAACAGGTAGTTGTGGGTGGGGTAGACCCACGACACCAATCGCGTCCCGAGGCCGTGATCCGGTCGGCCCACGACTGGCGGTGGCATCACCGTCCGGCGTCGCGGGCAGCCATCGCAGGCGGCTGCCTCGAACCGTTCTGGGATCGACATCCACGCGGGCGCGACGAAGCCAACTTCACTGCGTCGGTCGTCGTGGCGCACGGTGAACAGGCCAGCGGCGTCGACCGTGGTCCCGTCATTGACGATCAGTTCGATGTGTACGTCTGCCTCGGTCACTCCGAGCGTGGGACCGAGCAACACGCGTTGCGCGACCGGTGTGCCACAGAGCTCGTGGCGTACCTGGCAGGGCCGGGCGTGGATCCACACCTCGCCCGTCGGCGCCGCATGCGGTGTTCGAGACACCAACACCGGCGGCCAGTTGGTCTGGTATACGACGAGGCTGATCCCCGTCACGCCGAGCGCGAGTGACGCCGCCCGGCGTATTCGCAGGACGCTGGAAGAATCGGACACAGCGTCTCAGTCCGTTGAGCCGACCATCTTGTCGGCAACCACGATCTCGTCGAACTCCTCGCCGGTGAGGTGTCCAAGACCGATCGCTTCCTCGCGCAAGGTCGTGCCGTTGGCATGGGCTGCCTGAGCGATCTCGGCAGCGTTGTAGTAGCCGATCTTCGGGTTCAGCGCCGTCACCAGCATGAGACTCTTGTCGAGCAACTCGGAGATCCGCTCATGGTTCGGTTCGATGCCCACGGCGCAGTGGTCGTTGAAGCTCTGGCACGCGTCACCGATCAACCGTGCGCTCTGCAGCACGTTGTAGGCCATCACCGGCTTGAACACGTTGAGCTGATAGTGCCCGTGCGTCCCCGACACCGTGACCGCGGCGTCGTTGCCGATCACCTGGGCGCACACCATGGTCAGCGCCTCGCACTGCGTCGGATTCACCTTGCCCGGCATGATCGAACTACCGGGTTCATTGGCGGGCAGCACGATCTCGGCGATCGAGGTGCGCGGCCCACTCGCCAGCAGCCTGATGTTGTTGGCGATGTGCATCAAGCTGACGGCCAGCCGCTTGAGCGATCCGCTGATCTCCACCATCGCATCGTGGGCACTCAGGCTCTCGAACTTGTTCTCAGCGGTGACGAAGGGGTACCCGGTGAGCTCGGCGATCTTGGCAGCCACCGCGACGTCGTACCCCTCCGGGGTGTTGAGGCCGGTGCCCACTGCGGTGCCGCCCAGGGCGAGCTCACGGACACGCACGAGGCTGTCGTCGATTGCCTCCATCCCGCGATCGAGCTGCATGACGTAGCCACTGAACTCCTGCCCGAGCGTGATCGGGGTGGCGTCCATCAGATGCGTCCGCCCCGTCTTGGTGATCGCCATGAACTCCGCCGACTTCGCGGCAAGCGTGTCGCGGAGCATCCGGACTCTGGGGATCGTTTCGCTGGCGACGGCGTGATACGTGGCGATGTGCATCGCTGTCGGGAACGTGTCGTTCGAACTCTGACTCTTGTTGACGTCGTCGTTGGCCTTCACCAACTTCTCGGTTCGAAAGTCGCCGCCGAGCAACTCGGTCGCCCGGTTGGCGACGACCTCGTTGACATTCATGTTGCTCTGCGTTCCCGATCCGGTCTGCCAGACCACGAGCGGGAACTCATCGTCGAGGCGGCCCGCAAGGATCTCGTCGCACGCAGCGGCGATGGCCTCCGCCTTCTCGGCAGGGAAGTCGGTCAGATCCGTGTTGACCAGCGCCGCCGCCTTCTTCAGGTAGGCGAACGCACGCACGATTTCGATCGGCATCGTCTGCCCACCGATGTCGAAGTTCTCGATACTCCGCTGCGTTTGTGCGCCCCAGTAGTGCTCGTCGGGGACCTCGACGTCGCCAAGTGTGTCGGTCTCGGTGCGCATGCCCGTCATTCGTTGATGCTCCTTCTCGATCGCGAGGCCAACCGCTCGTCCGTGCCCCTCCGACCCAACCTACCCACTTCTGCTAGGTGCACCTAACATGACCCCGGCACGCTGCTGGGCTCCGAGCAGCTAGGAAGAGCAGGTGCGAATCGTGTCGTTGAACGCCTGGGGTGGCGCCGTGTTCGACCAGTTGCAGGCCTGGCTTCCGACATGTGGCGCCGATGTGCTGTGTCTCCAGGAGGTGACGCACACAGCGGGACTCGACGGCTGGACCCATTTCAGCGACGGAGAGCGAGCGCTACCCCAACGCGCCGACTTGTTCGCCGACGTGCAACGTGTGATGCCCGCAATGGCGAGCACCTACGCGCCAGCGGACGCCGGTCCCGTGCGGGCACCCGGTGGTCGAGTGCACCACCAGCAGTTCGGGGTTGCCACCTTCGTCGAACGCTCGATCCACGTGGTCGAACACCGAACCGCGTTCATCCACGGCAGCTACGTCGATCATGCGGAGTGGACGACCAGTGATCGTCCGCGCATTGCGCTCTCCGTGCGAGTTGTGGACCCATCATCGGATCGACGGGTGTCGATCATCCAGCTGCATGGCCTTCGCGATCCCGCAGGCAAGGCGGACACGCCGGCCCGGCGACGCCAGGCCGAGCGCATCGCGGCGTTCGTTGACGACGCAGCAGAAACGGGAGACCTCGTCGTGGTGTGCGGCGACTTCAACCTGCTTCCGGACAGCACCACGTTCGAGCGATTGCGTCGGGTCGGCCTTACCGAGTTGGTCGGCACCGCGGACACCCGTACGTCGTTGTACGCCAAGCCGGTGCGCCACGCCAACTACATGCTGATCTCCGATCCCCAGGCGGTGGTACGGCTCGACGTGTTGGCCACTCCCGAGGTCTCGGATCACCGACCGATCGTGCTCGACATCGCCGCCGGCGAGCTCGGCAACGCACTGTCGCCTAGGTGACGGCCGACGCCGTATCGAGGACGGCGTCCGCAAGGCGCAGCGGCGCAGCCGGATGGACGCGCAGCAACGCATCACTCGTGGAGAGGCTCGGGCACGTCCGACAGGTCGTGAGCACGACACGCACGATCAGCGCAGCGCAGCAGCGGCAGCCCGAGCGGCGCGGTCACCGAGATCGGCGATGATCCGGTCGGTGTGGGCCAAGCCGACGAAGATCGCCTCGTAGGCGCCCGGCGCCATCGCCACACCTTCGGCGAGCATGCCGTGGAAGAAGCGGGCGTACGCATCCTCGTCAGTTGCCTTCGCTTCATCGAAATTGCTCACGGGTTGCTCGACGCCGCAAACGATGCCGAGCAGCGTGCCCACGACTGGAAACGACGCCACGAATCCAACCGACGCACATGCGTCGCGCAGCAGGGCCGACAGGTGGCGGGCGCGGGCCATCAGCTCGATGTACGCGTCATCGTCGAGCAGATCGAGCGCCGCGAGACCGGCGGCGGTGGCCAGCGGATTCCCGGCCAGCGTGCCCGCGTGAAATACGGGGCCGAGCGGCGACAGGTGCTCCATCACTTCGGCACGGCCACCGACGGCGCCGATCGGCAGGCCACCGCCGATCACCTTGCCGAAGCACGTGAGGTCGGGCGTGACGTCGTACTTTGCCTGTGCGCCACCGTGGCCGATACGGAAACCCGTGATCACTTCGTCGAAGATCAATACCGCGCCGACGCGGTCGCATTCGGCGCGCAAACCGGCGAGAAACCCCGGGGCCGGCGCCACGACGCCCATGTTGGCGGCGATCGGCTCGACGATCACTGCTGCCACTGTGTCGTCGAGTGTCGGCACGACGTTGTACGGCACCACCAAGGTCTCAGATACCGCAGCGGCCGGCACCCCCGCAGTACCGGGAATGCCGAGGGTGGCGACGCCGCTGCCGCCGGCGGCCAGCAGCGCATCGGTGGCCCCGTGGAAGTTGCCGGCGAAGGTGACGATGCGATCACGCCCAGTGGCGCCGCGCGCCAGTCGGATCGCCGTACTCGTCGCCTCGGTCCCGGAGTTCATCAATCGCACGCGCTCGCAACTGGGCACGCGGTCAGCGATGGCCTCGGCCAGCTTCATCTCGCGAGGTGTCGGCGCGCCGAACGAGGTTCCGTCGGCCGCAGCGGCACTCACCGCGGCCGTGATCGCTGGATGCCCGTGTCCCAGGATGACGGCGCCGTAGCTCTGTACGAGGTCGAGGTAGGTGGTCCCTTCGACATCGATCACCGTTGCACCGGAGGCGCCGGCGACCACGTACGGCTCACCGCCGACCGATCGAAAGGCGCGAATCGATGAATTGACGCCACCGGGGATCACCGCCCGCGAACGCTCGAACATGACGTGGTTCGAGGGCACGCCGGCGCCGACACAGACAGTTGGGGCGCAACCTGCGGCAACGCAGGCGGTCGGGTCGCAGAGTTCGATCGCCGGCATCAGCGGCGAGCCTAGCGACGCGAGGTCGCGGCGTCGCTTGCCGCTAGCGGCTGCGATCGACCTTGTAGCGTTCGCGCCCGTGTCGGTACAGGCGTGGTTTTCGAACGACGAGATGTCGATCGATCCAGGCGCGTCGGTCACCGTCCAACTGACCGTACACAACCTCGGTGAGACCACCGACTCGTACACGATCCTGCCCGCCGGCCTCACCGCCAGTTGGGTCGCGGTGAGCACACCGAACCTCACGCTGTTCGGCGGTTCCCAAGAAATCGTCGAGATCACGATCAGCCCGCCGGCGCTGCCGACCACCGCGGCGGGCCCGAGCGTCGTGGCCATTCGCGTATTGCCCACTTCAGATGTCGACGAGACCGTCGTGGCCGAACTCACCGTGGCCGTCGAGTCGTTCGCGGACACCCGTCTCGTCGCACTGCAACCGGTGGTGCGCGGACGGCGCCGGGCGAGCTTCGAGTTCATGGTCGAGAACCACGGCAACGCCCTCGCCAGTTGCCGACTGCACTTGGTCGACCCAACACGTCGAGTCGACGGCGCCTTCGACCCCCCTGCGGTCGGCGTCGCCCCCGGCGGCTCGAGTCTGGTCCGACTCCGGGCGCGCACCCGCGGTGGCCGGCTGCGCAAGGCGACGCGTACGCTCGACTTCGACGTCGAGGCGGAGCAACAAGGGGCGTCACCGGCGACGGCATCGATGGCCTTGGTGCAGCCGCCCACCGTGTCGGGCGCCACGCTCGGCCGCGTCGCCGCCGTGCTCGTGCTCGTCGGCGCTCTCGTGGCCGCGTGGTTCGGAGTCGTCCGCCCGGAAATCCGCGATGCGGCCGAGCAGCAGGTCGACGAGCGCATCGACGAACTGACACCCACGGGCACCGAGGTGCCGGTCACCACGGCGCCGCCTGCCGACGCCACCGACGAATTGACCGTGGACGGGGGCGGCGGCGACGGCAATGTGCAAACCGGCACACCGACGTTCCTCCGCCTGTCGGTGACACCCGCACTCACCGAGACCGTCGACCAGTCGACCACGGTCGAAGCCGAATTCGACATGACCGATGTGCGCATCGAGAACCCGTTCAACGATGGCGGGCAAGCCACGTTGTTGGTCAACGGCGAAACACAATTCGTGTGGTCGCTGGAGAACGTGCGCGGACAGTTGTTCGAGCCGCGCATCACACCGATTCGCTTGCAGGCCGGCGACAACATCACCTTCACCGTGCGCTGCGACGAGATCGGTGACGCCGCGCAGTCGACGTGCACGAACGCGGTGAATCTCGGCGGCATCACCATCGAGCCATAGTCCGCTGGGATCCCGTGACATGTGGGGTCCGACCCCACCTGGCACGTCGCGTGGTGACTAGCCGAGGCCGAAGCCGGGCATTCCGATCATCGGCTGTTCCTGCTCGACCACGGCCACGTCGGCCGCGGCCACGTTGCCATCGTCGGACTGCACAACGATGCTGCGTTGACCACCGCGCTCGCCGAGCGGGATCGGCAGTTCGACCGACACATTGCCGAATTCGTCGGTGATGCCCGTCACCGACTCGCCGGGCCCATCGCCGAAGGTGACGGTCACCTCGCTGTTGGGCGGATACCCGGTGCCGACGGCAAGGAGATTGCCACCTGCGGTGACCTCCTCAGTGAAGAACAGCACCTCGGGCGTGAACTCGCCGTCACCACCCAGAACGATCGAGGTGAACTGCCCGGCGTCGGTCGCCACATCGATCAACGCCGTTCGTCGGCCATCGGCGGTGGGCGTAAAGGTGATGCCGATCGAGCAGGTGGCGCGCGGGTTGAGCGCGCGATCGGCGCAGTTGTTGGTGGTGACCGCAAAGTCGTCGGCATGGGCGCCGCCGACATTGACCGTGGACACGGCGGTCGGCACCACACCGATGTTCTCGATGTCGACGAGGAACTCGGGGCTCGACGTGCCCACGACGACCACACCCAGATCCGCGCCAGCCGGCTCGGCGGTCAACGCTGGCTCGCCACCGCGACCGCTGATCGTCGACGTGACCGAGACGGCGCCGAAGCCGCCCTCGGCGACGGTGAGCTCCGCCGATGCGGGACCCGCTGCAGTGGGAACGAAGGTCACCCGCACGGTGCAGTCGCCACCTGGCGGTACCGACAGGGTGGCCGTGCACGTGCTGTCGTCGCTGTTGATGCGGAATCGCGGGTCGCTGACCTCGACGATGAACGGGTTGAACGACGACGGTCCTTCGTTGATCACGGCGACGTACCACTCGTCGCTCTCGAGACCGACCACGGTGGTCCCGAGATCGGCATCGGCGAGCGACAGGCGTGGCGGCGTCGAGACGGCGACCACCCGGCGTCCGCTCGTGGCGTCACCCGCCACTGTGTCGCCGAGTAGATCACTGGCGGCCAAGGTGTCGAACACAATCGACCGACCGGTTTCGTTCAGTGCCGGCGCCGAGTGCGCGCCCAACGCCGGACGCACCCCGTCGTCGGACACGGCGGCCCGCCGGAGATCTCCGGTGGCCACATCGGCGACGAGCAGATCGCCGTCGGTCGCTTCGCCGCCGCCCGCGGCGCGAATCAGCTGCAGGTTCGTGGCTTTGGTGATGAATGCAACGAGGTGACCGTCGGCGCTGATCGCCGGCTGCGACGACGGCGCAGCGCCAGCGACGAGCACTCCGTCGTCTCCCGCGACTGCGCTCAGCATGGTGAGTGCGGTGCGGTCGGCTTCGTCGAACCGTCCGTTGCGGTCGACGTCGCGGTCGAGGTGGAACACCTGGCTGGGGCAGCTGCCGTCGCACGTGCCGAAGTCGGCAGGTACCAGCACGGGATCGGACGAGGTGAAGGTGATCGCTCCGCCAGTCCGCGACACTGCGGGTGTTCCGGCGCCAACCGCCGACGGCGTGCCGTCGGGACGCTCCGACACCAAACGCACAGCGGCGAAGGGGTCGGGTTCGTCGCGGTCCCACACAAACACCTGCGGCGTGGCCGGGCCGCCCGCGGCCGCCCCCGTCCCCCATCCAGCGACACCATCGGCCGAGGCCGCATCGGAGCGGTAGGCGAGATATCGGCCGTCGCCGCTGAACGCCGGTTGATCCATGCCACGGTGGGTGAACGTGGTGTTGGGGGCGACGACCGGGAAGCCAGCGGCGAGTTGTATCCGGAGCGGGTCGGTGATCGGTAGCTCGACGTCGACGACCGACACCGCGCGCAGCCCGTCGACATCGAAGAGGTGGTCGACCGGGTGCGTAAACGCGACGAGTGTGCCGGCCGCCGAGATCGTCGGCCGGTCGGCCGGATCGAGATCGTCGCGAGCGAGGCCGGTGTCGGGATGGGTGGTGATGAGCTCCCAGTCGCCGAGCACGCCATCGCAGTGCGGCAAACGTGTGCGATACAGGTCCCACCGGTTGCCCGTGTCGTCGTCTCGGAACACGTCGAAGGCGACCTCTGTCGTGATGACGACGCTGCAGCCGTCGCCCGAGATGACGGGTGCAATCGTGTTGCCAGGTCGGAGCCCGTCGGGCGTCGCGGTGAGTTCGGTGACCACGTCGAGTTCGCGGTCGTGCACGAACGCGCTGGTCGTACCGTCGCCCGTCGACGCCGGTGCCTGGTATGCCACGTAACGGCCGTCGGCGGAGATCGTTGCGGCGGAACTCCCTTCGGCACCGAGGCCGTCGGTCACGCCCGGTGCAGCCTGCTGTAGCGAGATGTCGGGGCGCGCGTCGACGTTGAGTGCGCTGGTGCCCACCACCAGCGCTGCTCCGATCACGGTCGCTGCAGCGGCAACGACGCGCGCTCGGCGTGAAACGTCGATCACGTCACTCCTTCCAACCGCCACGGCGGCGACGATCGTGCTTTGTCAGTCGACGGATCCGGTGTCCGCCCGTTCGATTGTTGCAGCCTCAGCGACTGCGATGCACAGCGCCTCGACAAGACCTGTCAATGAATGATCGGCCGCCACCGCCGACAACTTGAGCCCCAAATCGTCGGCCACGCTAGCGGTGGTCGGCCCGATCGCCACGACGAGCGGCGGCGCCGCCAGGCCGACGCTGTCGACCCAGCTGCGCACCGCTGATCCCGATGCCAACAGTACGGCATCGCCGCGCTCGAGCACGGCGGGGTCGGCCGATTGCTGCGCCGTGCGATAGGCAGTGACGCGCACCACATCGTGTCCGGCCGCACGCAGCGCGGTCTCGATGACGTCTGAGGCCTGTTCGGCGCACGCCAGGAGAAACCGTTGCGGCGGCGTGCCGGCTGCTGCGAGCAGATCGTCGGCGAGCGCCGCCGCGAGCTGATGGGTGGGGGTGAGCACATCACGGCCGGTGGCATCGCGTACGACCCGAGCGGTCGCCGTGCCGACGGCTGCGAGGCGGAGGTGCGGTGCGCCCGCAACTGCATCGACCACCCGTTCGGCGCCGGCCGGCGAGGTGACGACCAGCCAGTCGAACGGGTCGAGTTCGGCGAGGTGAGCCTGGAGCGCTGCGCCGCCATCGGCGGGCTGTTCGACGCCGATCAGTGGCACATGGACGACGGTGGCGCCTTCGGCGGCGAGCAGCAGTGCCAGCTCGCCAGGGTGGGCGCGGGTGACGAGCACCCGTACGCCACGCAACCGTTGTGCGGTCACCGCCCCACCGTCCTACTCGTTGTCCTGCGTAGTCACGGCGGCGTGCGCGGTGCGCGCGGCCTGCGCTGCGACGTCGTGGTCTCGTTGCCCACCGTCGAGCGGCAACGCCGCCCGGTGCACGTGGGTCAACGATTCGTCGGCGAGGAAGGTGTGCAAGACACCATCGGCGACGTGCGCGCCAACGGGCATGGTGCAACCTGCGCCGAGCCGGGCGAGGAACGACCGTTCCACCGCAACGGCGTGATGTGTGCCGGGATCGTCGATCGCTTCGAGCGCGTCGCGGGTGGGGAGGTCGTCGGCCCGGCACTCCACCGCCACGCTGCCTTGGCCGACCGCCGGCACGAATCGTTCGATGGGGAGGACGTCGGCGATGCGCTCGGTACGCCCGACGATCTCCAGCGCCGCAACCGCCATCACCAACGCCCCACCATCGGGCAACTTGTCGAGCCGCGTGTCGATGTTGCCGCGCAGCTCAACGAACCGCAGGTCGGGTCGCGCGGCGGCCAGCTGAGCACGACGGCGGACCGACCCGGTGGCGACCGTTGCGCCGTCGGCGAGTTCGGCCAGTGACGAACCGACCAGCGCGTCGTTCGGAGTGCGGCGGGTACAGATCGCACCGATCACGAGCCCTGGCTCCTGGGTCGAGGTGAGGTCTTTGGCCGAGTGCACGGCGACGTCGGCGCGACCGTCGAGCACCGCTCGCTGGACCTCCTTGACAAAGACACCTTGTCCGCCGATCTCGTGCAGCGGGACATCGGCGCGGCGATCGCCGGTGGTCTCCACGACCACGAGTTCGACCGGCCGCCCGGTCGCCCCTTCAATCGCTGCGGCGACGGCGTTGGATTGCGCGGTTGCTTGCCTCGACCCGCGTGTGGCCACGCGCAGCGGATGCCCGGTCGGGGTCATTCAGAGGTCGAAGAGATCGCGCACGGCGGCGGCGTTGCGCTCGCCCTGCGGAGTGCCCGCCTGCTGCTTCAACCGTACCGAGGGCTCGTGCAGCAACTTGGCGACCATCGACCGCGTCAGCGCATCGACCAGTGCCCGCTGGTCGGCGTCGAGGTCGGCGAGACGGCGTTCGAATCGATCGACCTCGGCGATGCGCACTCGCTCAGCCGCCTGATGCATCGACGCCACGAGCGGCGCAGCCTGGCGAGCGGTGGCTTCGAGAGTGAAGCGATCGACCTCCTCGGCGAGGATGCGTCGCACCTCAGCAGTCTCGGCGGATCGCTGGGCGAGTCCACGATCTGCCCAGTCGCGCAGGTCGTCGAGGTCGAGGATCTCCACATCGGAACGCTCGGCCACCGCCGGTTCAACGTCGCGCGGCACCGCGATGTCGACGATGAGCAGCGGGCGATGGCGATTGCGCAGCGTGGGCTCGAGCAGCTCCTCGGTGAGGATCGGTTGCCCGGATCCGGTGCCGGTGACAACGATGTCGGCGTCGTTGATGGCGGTGGGGATGTCGGCGAAGTCGATGGCGTGACCGTCGACGCGGGCGGCAAGGTCGTCGGCGCGCTCACGGGCGCGGTTGGCAACCACGACGTGACGGGCGCCGGCGCGGGCCAGTGCAACGGCGACGCCATCGCCCATCGAGCCAGCACCGATCACGAGAACGGACCGTTCGTCGAGGCCACCGTCGACGTCGGCGATCATCTCCACTGCGGCGTGACTCACCGATGCGGTCCCGTGACCGATCGAGGTGTCGGTGCGGACGCGCTTGCCCGCTTCGACTGCGCTGCGGAACAGCAGGTTCAGCGACGACCGCGCGCCGCCAGACCGTTGGGCAGCGTCCCACGCGCCGCGCACCTGGCCGAGGATCTCGCTCTCGCCGAGCACGGCCGAGTCGAGACCGGCAACCACGTCGTACAGGTGCTCGACGGCAGCCCGATCGTGCTGCGAGTAGAGGTGTGGGGCGAGTTCATCGACGTGCAATCCGGATTGTTCGCACAAGAAGTCGCGAATATCGCCGTAGGCGCCGTGGAACAGCTCGGCGACCACGTACACCTCGGTGCGGTTGCACGTGGACAGCACAACGGCCTCGCGGATCGTGTCGCGCCGGGCGAGGTGGGTGATCGCCTTGGGCATCGCCTCGTCGTTGATCGTGATCCGCTCGAGGAGCGGAAGTGGTGCGCTGCGGTGGCTGACACCGACGACGAGGACCGACATGCTGCGTTCAGCCTATGCGCTCGCGCCGCGGCCGCGACCACCGGGAACGGCGCGCAGACCGGCCTGTTGGCCACCCGCGCGGCGCTGTTCGTAGTAGCTCAGAATCTGCAGCTCGACCGCCAGGTCGACCTTGCGCACCGAGATGCCTGCCGGCACCGCGATCACCGCAGGTGCAAAGTTGAGGATGCTGGTGACACCGGCGGCGACAAGCGCGTCCGCGGCATCTTGGGCGGCCGGACCCGGGGTGGCGATGACGCCGATCGAGATGTTCTTCGAGGCGACGATTTGGCCGAGTTCGTCGACGTGGCGCACGCGCACGCCACCAACGACCGTACCGATTTTGCTGGGAGCGACATCGACGACGCCGCCGACCGGAAATCCTCGCTCGCCGAACCCGCCGTAGCCGGCGAGCGCTTGACCGAGGTTGCCAGCGCCGATGATCACGACCGGCCAATCGTGGGTCAGGCCCAGCTCGCGCTGCACTTGGTACACGAGGAACTCCACGTCGTAGCCAACGCCGCGCGTGCCGTAGCTGCCGAGGTAGCTGAGGTCTTTGCGCACCTTCGCCGCGTTCACACCAGCGAGTTCAGCGAGCTCCTCGGAGGAGATGTTGGTGACGCCGTCGTCGAACTGCTCGGTGAGAATTCGCAGGTACACCGGCAAGCGGGCGACGGTCGCTTCAGGGATTCGTCGACGCGTCCGCTGGCCAGCCATCACCTATGACGTTAGAGCCCTCGTGCACGCTTTCACAAAGCTGTGAGCGCGAACGTTGCGCAGAGTTTTCGCGATGGGTGGGCGCGGAGCGCCCCCGACCGTCAGGCGCCGACGCGCAGCGACTCGTCGAGGTTGCGACGCACCAGCTTGCCGTGGGTGTTGCGCGGTAACTCGTCGACGAAGATCACCTTCGACGGACACTTGTATCGAGCCAACCGATCGCGGCTGTAGTCGACGAGCGCATCCTCGTCGAGGTCCGAGTCGTCGGTGGTGACCACGTAGGCCTTGACCGCTTCGCCGCTGTTGGGGTGCGGCACGCCGACCACCCCGGCCTCGAGCACCTCGGGGTGGCTCATGACGATCTCTTCGACCTCCGCGGGGTACACGTTGAAGCCCGACACGATGATCAGGTCCTTGCTGCGGTCGACCAGGTAGAGGTAGCCGTCGTCGTCGGCGGTGGCCATGTCGCCGGTCATCAACCAGCCGTCGTCGTTGATCACCCCGGCCGTTGCATCGGGATCTTCCCAGTAGCCCGGAAACACGTTGCGGCCGCGCACCCAGATCTCGCCGACGTCGCCGACCAGCGCATCGCCGTCGTCGTTCACCAGTCGGACCTCGACACCGCCCAGCGCTCGACCGACCGAACCAAACCGAACCTCACTGCCGACCATGGTGGTGACGATCGGGCTCGCCTCGGTGAGGCCGTATCCCTCGCGGATGACGACACCGAAGCGATCGCGCATCGCCTCGGCGACTGAGATGGGCAGCCGGGCGGCACCCGACAGCGCCACACGCACACTCGAGAACGTGTCGGGCGCGAGTTCGTCGAAGTGGGCGAACGCCTTCCATACACCGGGTGCACCCGGGAGCACCGTGACCTGCCGATCGACGATCGTCTGCACCGCCGTGGCCGGGTCGAACCTCTGCACCAGCACGATGGTTGCGCCGCGCAACAGGCCCATACCGAGCACGACGTTGAGGCCCATGATGTGGAACACCGGGAGCAACCCGAAGATCACATCGGTTTCGTTGACCTGTGCCGAGCTTCCCGAGGCTTGGTCGATGTTCGACAGCAGGTTGTCGTGGGTCAGCATCGCCGCCTTCGGCGATCCGGCGGTGCCACTGGTGAACAGCAGCGCGGCGAGATGGTCGGGATCGACGTCGACCACGTCGACCGGCGTCGCCGAGAGCAGGTCGTCGAACGCAATCGGACTGCCCGGTCCAGCATCGGTACCATCGGTGTTGATCTCGATTTCGACCGTCGGCACTTCGGCGCGGTCGAGGTGCGTCCACATCGGAGTGCTGACGTCGTCGAGCACCACCGCCTTGGCCCCGACAGCGTTGATCTGTTCGCGCACCTCGGGTGCGGGGCTCGTCGGGTTGAGCGGCACAGCCACGCCGCCGAGCCCGAGGATGGCGAGATACGACACCACGAACCGCCGGGAGTTACCGAGCAGCAGCGCGACGCGATCGCCGTCGCCGATGCCGAGCTCGGCCAACCCGCCGCGGCAAGCAGCAACTTGCTCGCGCAGCTCGCCGTAGGTGGTGCTGCGACGTCGCCCGATCAACGCCACACTGTCGGCGTCGTGAGCGTCGATGATGCTCGCCAGATTCACGGTTCTCCCTCGATCCAACTCGATGTCTGCCCGCCGATCCCCGACAGCGGCACCGAGGAGCGTAGATCGACTGAGCACCGGGGACAACAGTGCCCCGGCGGCAGCTCAGAGCTGGAGCAACGAGATCGTGCCGGCCAACAAGATGGCGACGAGCAACAGTCCGAGCGTGAGGGTGGTCGCAGGACGCATAACACCGATCACGATACCGACGTCGGTTCGTTGCCATGCTCGGTCGGCAGCTCGGCGTAGTGAGCACGTCCGACTCTCCGGTTGGTGTGAGCAAGAGCCGTTGGTGCAGCCGTAGGCGCTGACGCAAACCGGCGGATCGCGGTTAGCGGCGCGTCGGGGAGCCAACCGGCTGAGTGAACCCGCGATCGGACTCCGGATCACCCGGAACGAGCGTTACTTGGTCGCCGGGGGCGAGTTCGAGTTCGTCGGCTGCTGAACGTTGATCGAGGACCAGCGCCAGCAATCCGGTCGAGTCGAGCACCAGGCCGATCTCCCCACCGCCGAGCTCAGCAAAGGCCCGCACTTGGCGGGCGCTGCGGGTGACCGCACCAGCAGTGGGATGCTCGATGTGCACCTCGACGCGTTCGCCGAACGTGTCGGCGAGATCGTCAGGAGCCACGTTCAACTGCGCGTTACCGAATCGATCGACCCACAGCACCTGGGCGATCACCCGCTGTTCGTCGGCCTGCACCAACGGGACCACGCCGGGCATCAGCAGATCCACATCGAGGAGCGGACCGAGTTCCGTGAGCTCCACCCCGTTGCACACGTGGGCGGCGGCGGGCGCGAACACGTCGCGCCCGGCGAAGGTGGCCCCGGGTGCGGCGAGTTGGTAGTCGGTGTTGGTCAGCTCCACCGCTCGTTCCGCTCCGCCTGCCAGCGCGACCGCCGGTGCCAGCAGTCCGTTGTCCGGGCCGATCAGAACGCCATCGCCGCCGGCCACTTCGACAGCGATCGCCCGCCGCTCGGTGGCCACACCCGGGTCGACGATGGCCAGCACGACACCGACGGGGACGTAGGCGATCGCCCTGGCGAGGGCAAGCGACCCACCCCGCACGTCGAACGGCGCAATGCCGTGCGTCAGGTCGATCATCGCCACCTGCGGAGCAAGATCACGGACGACCGCATGCAGCACGCCCGCGAACTCATCGTCGGTTCCGTAGTCGGTGAGAACGCTGATCGTGTCGTACCGACGAACCATCGGCGGCAACCTAGTGGGCGGGCATCGGCGACCACACTGTGCTGATGAACGGGCTGTTCACCGGGCTATTCGGCGTGCTCGCCCAAAACGCGACAAGGGCCGGTGCCAACCCCCCGATGGCACCAGCCCTGTCGGCGCCGGCCACCGTTTCCGGTGGACGCGTCTCCACGCAGGTCACCATAGGCGATCGCGCATCGGTGTGAAAAGGGGCACGTCAATTTTTCTCGTGTTCACGAAGTCGCCGGCCACCAACCGGCGCTCAACCGAGCTCGCGACCGCGTGCCGCGGCGGCCCGCACGGCGGCCGCGAACGCGCCCCGCACTTCGGCGCGATCGCGCGCGCCGAGACCCGCCTCGGTCGTACCGCCGGGTGAGGTCACCTTGCGGCGCAACTCGGCGGGGTCATCACCCGACTCGAGCAATGCCGCCGCTCCGACCATCAGCTGCACCACAGCGCGTCGAGCGGTATCCGCATCGAGCCCCTCGGCCACGGCCGCGTCG
>JBCCVW010000027.1:0-32212 GCA_039194665.1 Actinomycetota bacterium | reverse complement strand
CGCCCCCGCCTCCCCCTCGACCCGATCGCCCACCTGTAACCCCTTGGGTGACACCAGGGGCCCCACCCCACCTGCCACCCGTGACAGTTGGGGTCTGACCCCTTCTGTCACACGTCGGAGGAGTCGCCGAGGAGGTAGCGGGGGCCGGCGCCGAAGCGGGCCGCACGGTCGTCAGCGTTGTACAAGCCGCACGTGTCGAGGCTGAGACAACCGCAGCCGATACAGCCGTCGAGCTGATCGCGCAGCGCCGTGATCATCGCCACGCGCTCGTCGAGGATCGGCCGCCACGACGACGCCAAGCGCTCCCAGTCCTTGCGGTTCGGCGTGCGCGACTTCGGCAGCGTGTCGAGCGCGCCGCGGATGTCGTCGAGGCTCAGCCCGACGCGTTGGGCCACCTGGATGAACCCCACCCGACGCACCACGTCGGGTCGATAGCGACGGTGCCCCGCCGAGTTGCGTTCGCTGCGGATCAGGCCCTGGTCTTCGTAGAAACGGAGCGCCGACGTGGCCACGCCCGCCCGTTCGGCGACCTCACCGATCGTCCATCGTCGTACTTCAACCATCCTTGAAGTATGCCGCTGTAACGCTGGTGTCTGACACCTCCGTTACGACCAGCGGCGAATCGTCTTGTCCAGCTCGGCGACCACCGCGGGGACCAGCGACAAGCCAATCACGGCCATCCACTGCGACCCGGTGAGCGACGTGGTCAGCAACCACCGCTGGAGCACCGAGAACTCGATGGCGAACCACACCACCAGGCAGCCGAGGATCAGGGTGCGCAGGTACGGCCAGAACGGCCCGACCCAGAACGGAGTGGGGTCGCGGCGTTGGGCGATGGTCAGCGAGATCATCGACAGCCCGGCGACACCGAAGGCCATCGTCATCGACACCGACGCGGCGTCGGTGAGCGGCTCGTCGGGACCCCAGACCAACGGAACGATGCCGACCGCGGCGGTGGCAATACCGATCCCCACCCACCGAATGCCGGTCGCTGCGGTCACGAGTCGCTCCTTCGGGTCGCGCGGCGGTCGATTCATCAGGTCGGGCTCGGGAACATCGCCCATGATCGCCAGCACCGAGAAAATGGCGACCGCAATCGTGGTGAACAGCAGCATCCCTGGCGTGAGCGCCACGCCATCGTTGATGTTGAACGCAGTAGCGGTGAGCATCAACAGCAGCACACCGAGCATGCCCGTGACCTGGAAGCGGATGTAGGTGGACACTTTGGCGTAGATGTCGCGACCCAGCTCGACGGCGTGGACCAGCGTGGCGAAGTGATCGTCGGTGAGGATCATTCGGGCGGCCTGCTTGGTGACTTCGCTGCCGCTGCCCATGGCCACGCCGATGTCGGCCTTCTTCAATGCCGCGGCGTCGTTCACCGCATCACCGGTCATCGCCACGATCAACCCCGCGTCCTGCATTCGGTCGACCAGCCGGAGTTTGTCCTGCGGGGCGACCCGTCCGAAGACGTGCAGGTCGGGCATCTGCTCGGTGAGTTCGTCGTCGGTCAGCTGCTGGAACTGCGGGCCGGTGATCACGCCCTCGCCGAGGCCGAGGTCGTCGCCGATCGCCTTGGCGGTCACCGCGTGGTCGCCGGTGATCATGCGCACATCGATGCCCGCCTGCGAGGCGATGCGTACCGCCTCCTTGGCAGATGGTCGCAGTGGATCGATGATGCCGACCAGGGCGACGAACATCAGCTCGTCGACATAGTCCATCGGCTCGCGGTCGGCGTCGAAGGTGCCGGATTCGAATTGACGCACGGCGAACGACAGCACGCGTAGCCCCTTCTCGGAGAGCTCCTGATTGGCGCCCGCGAGCTCGTTGCGCACTTGCTCGATGGGCACAACCTCGCCGCGCCAGAACGCGCTGGTCGCTCGCCCGAGCAGCACATCGGGGGCACCTTTCACCAGCTCGATGATCGTTCCCTCGCCCTCCTCGGGACGGTCGTGGAACGTCGCCATGAACTTGTACGCCGAGTCGAACGGCACCTCGGCGACCCGTGGGTGTTCTCGACGGACGATCTCCGCATCGATGCCCATCTTGGCGGCGAGAACGACGAGCGCAGCTTCGGTCGGGTCACCGATCACCCCGCCGTCGTCGTCCACCGTGGCGTCGCTGCACAGCGACAGCCCGAGCGCGAGCGGGGTGAAGTCGGGGATCTCCTCCTCGGCGCCGTGGAGAATCGCGCCCTGCTTGGAATAGCCGCCGCCTTCCACCGTGAACCAACGGCCGCCGGCGAACAGCCGCGTCGCCGTCATCTGATTGAGAGTCAAGGTGCCCGTCTTGTCGCTGTTGATCGCCGATGTTGCGCCGAGCGTCTCCACGTCGGTGAGGTTCTTGACCACCGCCTTGGCATCGGCCAGTCGCTGCGCACCAGAGCTGAGCATCATCTGCACGAACGTCGGCATGCCGCTCGGAATCGCCGAGATGGCTACGGCGATTGCCAGCAGCATCAGATCGTCGAAGTCGAGTCCGCGCGCCAAGCCGATGACGACGATGATCGCCACCGCCGACCAGGCGACGACGCCGATCCACGTCGTCAACTGCGCCAGCTCCTGCTGCAACGGCGAGCGCGATCGCTCGACGCTGCCGAGCATCCCCGCGATCTTGCCCATCTCCGTGGCGGACCCAGTGCCCGTCACGACGATCGTGGCAGTGCCGCGCGACACCGCGGTGTTCTGGTACAGCATCGAGGTGCGGTCACCGATCGGCGCGTCGGCATCGGCGATGCCGGCATCCTTGGCCACGGGCGCGCTCTCGCCGGTGAGCGCTGCCTCTTGCACCTCCAGGCTCGCCGAGGTGACGATGCGACCATCTGCAGGGACGAGGTCGCCCGCCTCGACCATCACCACATCGCCAGGCACCAACTCGACGGCGGGGACCTCGGCCACCCGACCGTCGCGCAACGCGCGTGCGGTCGGGACCTGCATGCTCTCCAGCGCGTCGACGGTGGCCAGCGCCTTGGCCTCCTGGTTGGCCGCCGTGATGACGTTGAACACCACGAGGACCGCCACAAGAATTCCCGTCGACGTTTGTCCGATCACGAAGCTGGCGACCGCCACCGCAATCAGCATCAGGTTCATCGGATCGCGCACCGCGCCGCGCACCATCTGCCAGTAACTGGGCGGCGGCTCGGTGGGGATCTCGTTGGGGCCGTACTCGGCTCGCCGTGACGTGACCGCAGCTGCTTCGAGTCCAACGTCGGGATCGACCTGTTGCGCGGCGGCCACGTCGTCGGCAGACCGAGCCCAGGCCGGCAGCGCAGCGGACGACGGCGAATCGACAGTCACATCAAACTCCTCGTGCGTGTTGATCTCGGTGCACGAGCCGATGCTAAGCACAACGCATCGGTCGCCCGCGATGAGGCGCCAGCGAGCGACTTCGCGGTCAGCGCGCGGCGAGCGATCGCCACTCGTCGTCGGTCCAGTGCTGGCGGAGTTCGGTGGCGATGAAATCCGCCGTCCACCGCACCATCTCGATCCACGGCAGGTCGGCCGAGGCGACCTCTGTGAACGCCATCCCATCGAGCAGTAACGCGGCGTCGTCGATGCCGATGGTGACCACACTCGTCTCTTCGAGCACGTCTGGCGACGAACCGTTCGTGGGAATGTCGAGCCGCATCTCGAGCTCGAGTACGTGTTCGAGATCCCAGCGCGGTGCGGATCCCGTCATCGCGTCGGACGTGTCCCCCGAGATCCCCTCCGACATCACGGCGTCAGTCATGATGCCGAGGATCTGACCGAGGGCCATGCGTGCCTCGCCGCTCAGTTCGAACGTGCGCGGCGACTGCATCGGGCGATCCTCGCACTGTTCTCGACTGCACGTCGTGTCTTGACTTCAAGTCGTGTTGAAGTCGTACGTTCCGCCGTATGACGACAGCGGACAGGCAACGCACGGCAAGCAACGGGCCCGTCGCTCGCCTCGATGAGCTCGATGTGGGGTCGATGAAGTTGGTGCGCGTCGACGGGCGGCGCCTCTGTCTCGTTCGGACGAGCGACGGTGTACACGCACTCGACAACGCCTGCCCGCACGAGGGCTACGGCTTGGTGCAAGGCGAACTCGACGACGATCTGCTCACCTGCGAGTGGCACAACTGGAAGTTCCGTGTGAGTGATGGCTCGTGCGTGCTCGGCGAGGAAGGGGTGCGATCGCATCGTGTCGACGTCGCCGCCGACGGCGCGATCCGAGTGGTACTCAACCGGCCCGACCCTGCTGAACTCCGGCCGCAGCTCCGACAGAGCCTGGCGAGCGCTATCGAGCGCGACTACCGAGGGCAGGTCGCCCGCGACGTGGTGCGTCTGCTGCAAGCGAGTGATCACCCTGGCGAGCTGATTTGGCAAGCGGTGGCCTACGGGGCGCCACGCGCCGAGTTCGGATGGGGTCACTCGATTGCCTCGGCCACCGACTGCCTGGCAATGGTCGATCTGTACGAAGGCGATCAGCGAGCGCTGCCGATCGTGCAGGGCATCGCCGGCATCGCCGAGACGGAGCGGGGGCGGCCCGTCAACGAGCTCCCTGAGCCGGCCGACTCGGCGGGCGCCAACCTCGAGGCGTTCCGTCGAGCGGTCGAGGCCCAGCAGCTGCACGACGCGCAGGCGGTACTGCTCGCGGCCATCGAGCGCGGCGACGACGCGGCCACGCTGATGCCATGGTTCACCAGCGTCGTCGCCGACCACCACCTGTCGTATGGACACGGTGCGATCTACAGCCAGAAGGCCTTCGAGCTGCTCGACATGATCGGCTGGGATCGAGCGGCAACGGTGCTGCCCCATCTGGTATCGACGATCGTGTACGGCACACGCGAAGACCGGCTGCCGTACATGCGTCCGTTCACGGGGACCGTCGGCGCCACCGACCTGGTCGCCGTTGCCGACGGGCTCGCCGGCGGAGCGACTGGATGGGACGACGATGGCGCGCTCGCCACGGTGCTTCTCGGCAGCGACCGCCACGCCGCTGCCGATGCGGTGTTCGCCGCGTTGGCCGCGGGCGCATCACTCGACGACGTGCTCGATGTGGTGGTCGACGTCGTCTCCGAGCGCATGCTGCGCTACGACACGAGCAGCGAGTTCGATTTCCACGACGACTTCGGGTGGCTCGACATCACCCACGGACTGACCTACGCCCACGCCGCTCGATGGCATGTGGCCCAAGCACGTGCCCGCGGATCGATTGACGCCGACCTCGTACGGCTCGTGTTGTTCACGGCGTTCCAGGCGCAGTGGACCGGGCGACACGAGTGGCACACTCGGGTCGGCGAAGCGGAAACCATCGAGGCTCCGACCAACGACCTCGTCGCCTATGGCGAATCGCTGCAGCGCGACTCGCTCCTCGATGGCACCACTGCGTTCATCGTGCATGCCCACGCGGTGAAGACCAGTCGGGCCGCCGCGCTCGAAGCCCTCACAGTCGACTCGGCCCGACCGCTCGACGCAACGGCGCGTTTTCTGACCGCGCCGAAGCTCGAACGGTTCGTCGCTGCCACGGTCACCCGATCGATCGACTTCCTCAACGGCCGCGCCGTTCGCGATCAGTAGCGCGCCGGCTGAGCTCGTAGTTGTCCGGTCGTGGCGAGGGAATACGACGGATCGCGACGTGGTTAAGATAGTTGTGAGCACAACAAAAGTGGATCGTCAGGTCGAGTTCGGGCTCGACACCTTCGGCGACGTCACCGACGACGAGAACGGAGATCGTCTGCCCGACCACGTCGTACTGGGTCATGTGGTCGACGAAGCGGTGTTGGCCGAGCAGGTCGGTGTGCAGGCATTCGGGATCGGCGAGCATCACCGTCCCGACTTCGCCGTGTCGTCGCCCGAGATGGTGCTGGCGGCAATCGCCGGACGGACCGACCACATCCGCTTGGGCTCGGCAGTCACCGTGCTGAGCTCTGACGATCCCGTGCGCGTGTTCCAACGGTTCGCGACGCTCGATGCGGTGTCCGATGGCCGGGCCGAGGTGGTCCTCGGCCGAGGATCGTTCACCGAATCGTTCCCGCTGTTCGGCTACCCGCTCGATCGGTACGAGGAGCTGTTCGAGGACAAGCTCGACCTGTTCGCCACGCTGTTGCGCGAAGAGCCGGTGACCTGGGAGGGATCAACCAGGGCCCCACTCGATGGCCAACTCGTGGTGCCGCGCACCGCCTCTGGACTCTCGGCGTGGGTTGGCGTCGGCGGCAGCCCCGAGTCGGTGCTGCGCGCCGCACGGTACGGGTTGCCGCTCATGGTCGCGATCATCGGCGGCGAGAGCGCACGCTTCGAGCCGTTGGTCCGGCTCTATCGTCGAGCCCTGGAGGAGCTCGGTCATCCGGCGCTGCCGGTGGCGGTGCACTCGCCTGGGTTCGTGGCCAGCACCGACGCCGACGCCCACAAGCGCCTGTGGCCGCACTACGAGCAGATGCGCAACCGGATCGGCGCCGAGCGCGGGTGGGGGCCGACGAGTCGGGCCGAGTTTGCCCACGCCGCGTCGCCCGCCGGCGCCCTGTACGCCGGTTCGGTTGAGACGGTGGCGACCAAGATTGCCGCCACCGTGCGCACGCTCGGCCTCGATCGCTTCACGATGAAGTACAGCGCGGGCACCATGCCGCACGCCGATCTGATGGACAGCATCGAGCGGTACGGCACCGAGGTGATTCCGCGAGTGCGTGAGCTGCTCGCCTACTCCGACGAGTCGGTTGGAGCGTTGGCTGATGTCGACGTATCGGTCGACGGAGGGGGCGTTTCGCCGGTGCCGCTGGCGGCGAGCACGTCGTAGAGCCGGCGCTTGGTGTCGTCGAGGATCGCACGAGTGGCGTCGAGCTGTTCGGACGAGCCGAAGCGACCGATCTGGCGGAGTTGCCCGCCGATTTCCGACATCACGTGACGGAGCTCGCCGCGCTCTCCCGATCCGGCGTCGTCCCACGGCGCGGGAGCTCCGTTGGCGCGGGCCGCTTCGAGCCGCTCGAGCATCGCCTGGCCATCGTCGGTCAACGTGAATGTGCGGGTGCCATCGTCGTCATCACTCGCGGTGATCAGTCCGTGGTGCTCGAGCTTGTGTAGCGCGGGGTAGACGGCGCCAGGACTCGGACGCCAACGCCCGTGGCTGCGGGCCTCGAGTTCGTTGATCAGCTCGTAGCCGTGCATTGGGCGTTCGCCGAGCAGCGTGATCACGCCGTCGCGTAGCGCACCGCGTCGAGCGCGTTGGCGCCGGCCGCCGCCGTGTCGTCCGCCGCGCCGCCAGCCGCGCCGCGAGGTGGGTCGTTCACCGCTGGGCGGGGAGTCGTCTGTGTGTAGGTCGTCGTGATGTGAATGGGGGTGTCGTGAACGATGCATCGTTCTCCTTCTCTGATACTGCGCCGTTGGTGCGGGCAGCGGTATCGGTACTGTTTCGATATATCGTTAACATAGCGATATATCGAAACAGGCGCAACCCCCACTGGTCGTTGGACACTGTCGACGGGCCGCGCCACTGGTTGCGCGGCCCGGCGCGGGCCTAGCGATTGAGCATTCCGTAGGCGTGGGTGGGACGCAGCTCGAGGAGCAGCCGGCCATCGTCGACCATCGCCTGCCGATATGCCGGCCAGTCGTCGTGTTCGCCCGACAGGGTGCGGTAGTACTCCACGAGTTGATCAGCGGTGGCGTCATCGGGTGCCGACGCGACGGGTGTTGCGGTCACGTCGGCCTCGATCACGGCATAGGCCCAGAAGTCGTCGCGGTTCACGTGGAGCGATACCTGTCCGGTGCGCCGGGCGTTGCGCGTCTTGGCGCGGTCGTCGGTCACCGAGATACGGATGACGTCGTCGTCGCCGACGACGTACACGATGTTCGACGATTGTGGCCGTCCGTTGGACTTCGTCGTGATCAGGATGCCTTGGCGGTGGTCGCGGGCAAAAGAAAGTGCGTCATCGAGGTTCATGACGAGAACAACCACGAACGTCCGTCGATCCATCCCCGCCGGCGAGGATCGACCGGTGACCGTCAGGCGCGCCTGCGGCGGGCGGTGACCTCGATCTCCACCAACATCGCCGAATCGACGAGTTGTGTGATCGTCATCGTTGCCGCCGGTCGGACGTCGTCGAATGCTTCACGAAGCGCGATGGCGACCTCGTCGACGTGGGCGGAATCGGTGATGAAGTAGCGGGCGCGGACGACGTCGTCGATCGAGAATCCGGCGTCGTGCAGCGTCTGGTTGATGGTGGCCAACGCCTGTCGCGCTTGCGCGGTGGCACCGTCGGGCATCGTCATCGACGCGTAGTCGTAGCCGGTCGTGCCGGACACGAAACACCACTCGCCATCGACCACTGCCCGCGAGTATGCAAGGTCGCGCTCGAAGGGTGAGCCGGTAGAGATGTGCGTGCGCGTCATGCGCTCAGTGTCTCAAGGTTGGGTCGCTGCGGCGCGGGCGGATTCGATCTTCGCCGTGGTCAATCGCGGCCCGGCCCAGGCGAAGAGCACAACCGACAATGCGCCTGCGACGAACCACGGCATGCGCAGCGCCATCTCGCGGTCGGTGAATGTTTCGGCGATCACGACCACGAGGCCGCCGAGCAACGCACCGATCGGCATCATCCCCCAGCCGAAGAATCGGTAGACGCTGTTGACCCGACCGAGGAGCCGGTCAGGGATGATCGTTTGGCGCAGGCTCACCGTGATCACGTTCCATAACACGGCGACGAGCATGAAGAAGGCGAACAGCAGCCACACCCCCGGCCACCACGACAGCAGGCCCACGGCGGCGGTCGACAGCCCACCACCGACCAACGTCACCCCGAGGGACGCCCCCGGGCCGATGCGCGCCGAGATCGCCGACGCCGTCCAGCCGCCAACGACGCCACCGATCGCCCCGCCGGTGGAGAGCAGCGCGAACTCTGTGGGGGTCGTGTCGAGTACTTCTTGTCCATAGAGCACGAGCGTGGCCATCGACATCGTCCCGAGCATGTTCACCAGGCCGAGGGCGATCGCCAACGGTCGCAAGAGGTCGTGGCGCCACAACCACGAGACCCCTTCGCGCAGTTCGTCGCGCCACGGCGCGCGCGGCATGGTGTTGTCGGAACGAGGCGGAACCGGCCGAATTGTGGCGATGAGCGCGGCGCCGAGGGCGAACGTCGCGGCGTCGATCCAGAACGGCAACGAGAAGGCGACGGCGAGCAGGAGTGCGGCGAGCGGTGGTCCGGCAAACGTGTTGGCCACCTGCTCCAGGCTCCACAACCGACCATTGGCCTTCTCCAACTGGTCGGCGTGGACAATCGACGGCATGAACGTCTGCGCCGAGTTGTCGTAGAGCACCTCGGCGATGCCGAGCAACAGGGTGGCCAACAACACGATCGCGTACAGCGCCATATCGGTCGGGATCACCGTTGTCGCATCGGTGATTGCGTCGGGGCCTGGCAAGACATCCTGACGAGCAAGGACCACCACGGCCACCAACGCGGTGAGTAGCGCCCGCGCCACGTTGGCGATCACCATCAGCGTGCGCCGGTCGTAGCGGTCGGTGACCACACCGGCAGGGAGACTGAACAACAGCCAGGGGAGGCGTTGAACGACTCCGACCGTGGCGATGAGCAACGGGTTGCGGGTGATCGCCGAGGCCAGCCATGGGTAGGCGATGAGGCCGATGCCGTCTCCGAGGTTGGAGATCGTCGACGCGCCGAGCAATCGGAAGTAGTCGCCGCCCAGCCGGTCGGGGCGCGGTGTGCGGGCGTCGCTGGCGACCGCCGCGGTGTCCTCGGTCACCGCGCCACCTCGTCGGGATCCGGGAGCACCGGAAGGTCGGTCGGGTACACCGCGGCAACAAAGCCGTACATCGTGTCGCCACGGCGTGGCCGCCGGGTCAGCTCCTCGGCGAGTGCCACCACGCGTTCGAAGAACTCTTCGGCGTCTTCGCGCGGCAGGCGCACATGACGCATCGTCTCCATGTACTCCTCGCCCAGATCGGGATCGATCTCGCTGGCGGCGGCGGCGAGAAACGTGCCGGCCTTGGTCGCCTTGGCGCCCGGCGAGATGATGAAGGTGCGGCCGGTGCGGCCGTAGAACCGTTCATCGATCGCCCGCACTCGTCGCGTTCTCACCACGGCGAGGAGTCCCGCGTCGACGTGTGCATCGACGTGGTAGGCGAGCGACGACTTCGGTCGATCGAGTGCGGCGGCGAGCTCAGTGACGCTTACCGCACGCTCGAGGGCCAGGTCGAGGATCTGGCTGCGCAGCGGATCGGCGATCACCTTCAGTTGGGCGGGTTCGGAGACCAGCACCTCGTCGGCCAACTCGTAGTCCGGGGACATACGCGCACATTAGACGAGTTTTGCCGAATGATCGATAATATTCGGACATTCCGGTTGTGGCCGCGTGGCCGACCCCGGGACGCGACGACGCCCGACCGTCGGGGGGTGTCGGTCGGGCGTCGTATGGGGGGGCTTGGGGGGTGTGATCAATACAACCCGATCGCACCTCGCTCCCATTCCATTCTGTGGAGAAAATCCGGCGCGTTGTGCCGGAACTCGCCAGGAATTGGGTCAGTCGGATGCGCTGTCCGCCGGTGTGTCGGCGACGACGGTGTCGATGGCGCTCTGGTTGGCGCGCACGGTGATCTTGCGCGGCTTGGCCACCTGGGCGACCGGGATCCGCAGCGTGAGTACGCCGTCGTGATAGTCGGCTTCGATGCCCTCGGCGTCGAGGCCCTCGCCCAGGCTCACCTGGCGGCGGAAGCTGCCGCGATGGCGCTCGGCGAAGTACACACGATCGCCCTCTTCGCGTGCCGCGGCGCGCTCGGCCGACACGGTGAGCACGTTGCGCTCGACCGAGATGTCGATTGAGTCGGCGGCGACGCCCGGGAGATCGAGGTGGACCCACACGTCGTCGCCGCGACGGTAGGCGTCCATCGGCATCGGGCGGCCGGTGTCCCAGCTGCGTGGGTCGCGCTGGTTGAACAGCGCATCGAGTTCACGGAAGGGGGAGTTCTGCAGGAGCATGTGGAAACCTCGCACGGAGTTGTTGGTGATGGAGTGGATGTGCGAAGAACACGCTACACACGGCGAAGAAATACTGACAACCATAAGCTCAGCATTTCTGAGCTCTTGATGCGACGGTTACTCGCGGGCGATGCGCCCGCGCATCGTCAAGCTGGCCAACCCGAAGCTGATCACCATCAAGCCCAAGATGGCGGCAATGCCTTGCCAGAGTGCAGTCCAGTCCCAGCCGTCGCTGATCAGCGAACGCAGGCCCGCAAGCACGTACGTCACCGGGTTGTACGTAGCGATCGTCGCCAGCCAGCCAGTGAGCTGATCCTCGGGCAAGAACGCCGTGGTCAGGAACGCAAAGGGGAAGAACACGACAAAGCTCGAATTGACTGCGGCGGGGTTGCCGGTCTTGAGCGCGATGGCATAGGGGAATCCGGCGTAGGCCAACCCCCACATGGCGCCGTACAAGATGAACACCAACATCCCGACGAGACCAGTTTCGAACGAGACCCCCAAGATGAGCCCGAGCGCCAACACCGGCAGCGTCAACAGCACGACCGCCAAGAAGTCCGCCGCCATCAGCCCGAGCAACAACGCCGGCCGGCGGATGGGGGTGAGCAGCAAGCGATCGAAGTACCCGCTTTGGATGTCGGTGACCAGTGCGCCGGCGCGCGAAATCCCGGTGACCGCAAAGATGATGGCCACGGGCAATTGGAAGGCCTTGAAGTCGGACACCGCGCCCGATGCTTGAGCCAGGTTCTGCAGCGCTCCGACGTTGACCACGTAGAAGAACACCGGCGTCACCAGCGCTGGGATGAAGAATTCTGGTTCGCGGAACATTCCCCGTGTCGCGCGACGGGCCACGGTGGCCAGGTCGTGGGCGAACGACGAGCGGCGCGCCAGCGGCGCCTCGTTCGTTGCCGTAGGGCGCGTGTCGAGATCGGTGTTCACAGTGCCGCCTCCTGATCGATCGCTGATCGGCCGGTATCGCCGTCGAGGTGGCTGCCGGTGACTTGCAAGAACACGTCGTCGAGTGTCGGGGTGCGCAACGTGAGCGCGCGTACGGGGACGCCACATCCGTTGAGCGCCACTGCAACGTCGGCGATGACCGCTGCGCCGTCTGTCGTTGCCAGCGACAGCTCCTGGCCGTGAATGTCGACATCGCCCGCGTGCGGCAGCGCCTGCAGCGCGGCGAGTGCCACGTGCGGATCCCCGTCGACTTCGGCGACGATCAGGTCGGTGCCGATGCGATGCTTGAGCTCGCCTGGAGTGCCCTCCGCCTCGATTTTGCCGTCGGAGATGATGCCCACTCGATCGGCGAGTTCGTCGGCCTCTTCGAGGTACTGCGTAGTCAAGAAGATCGTCATTCCAGAGGCCTCGTTCAGGTGCCGGACCTCTTGCCATACCGCCGATCGGCTCGCGGGATCGAGGCCGGTCGTCGGCTCGTCGAGGAAGAGGATCTGTGGCCGATGGATCAACGACATCGCCAGGTCGAGACGGCGCCGCATGCCACCGGAGTACGACTCGACGCGATCGTCGATCGCCGTGCCGATGTCGACGAGCCCGATCACGTCGTCGAGTCGCATGGCGATGTCGTTCGGCGAGAGCCCGTAGAGCTGCCCCTGGAGTTCGAGCAGCTCGCGCCCGGTCTGCTTGCCGTCGATCGACGCGTCCTGCAGCGCCACGCCGATGCGGAGCCGGATCTCGCCGGGCTGTGTGTCGACGTCGAACCCGGCCACCGTGGCCGACCCCGCCGTGGGTCGCAGCAAGGTGCACAACATCTTGACCGTGGTCGACTTGCCGGCGCCGTTGGGTCCGAGGAACCCGTAGATCTCGCCGGTGGGGATATCGAGGTCGATTCCGTCGACGGCGTCGTTGTCGCCGAACTTCTTGCGCAGCTGGCGGGCGGTGATTGCAGCCTCCATGGGCTGCATCATGTCAAGAGGGTGCGCGCTTCGCGCCCGTCGTTACGAACAACACGTGTCGCTGGAGGATTCCGCGCTGGCGGTGACACGTTCGTCGAGCACCGTGTTCGACAACTGCTCGGCGTCGCCGTGGCGAACGTACCACTCCCAGCGGGCGCCCTCGGGCGACGTCACCCATGTCTCGGTCTTTTCGGCGTAGCAGCACACCGTGTCGTCGACGCCAGTGGTGTCGATGCCGGAGCTGCTGAGGCGCTGTTCGGCGTCGGTCACCTGTTCGCTCCGTTCGACCTCAACGCCGAGGTGGTTGAGGTGGGCGAATTGCGCGTCGTCGACTGCCGCGCCGTCTGGCTGCTCGAAGAGCACCAGCTTGAGCGGCGGCTCGGCGATGGCGAAGTTGGCGTATCCAGGGCGCAGCCGCGCGGGCTCGGCGTCGAACATCTTGGAGTAGAAGTCGATGGCCTCGTCGAGATTGCGAACGTTGAGGGCGAGTTGCAGGCGCATGCCGCCACCATACGCCTCGTATCGATGCTCGTCAATATCGAGGTTCATCGATATGAATCCGCCTGCACTGCCGGTCTGTCGATGCCACAGTGGAGGTGATGAGTTCGCCTGCGCTGTATCTGCAAGACGCTCACTCGATCGCCGAGGGGATCGATCTCGTGCGCTACGCCGAGTCGAGGGGCTTCGACGCCGTGTGGCAGGCCGACAGTCGACTCGTGCGAGACGCGGTCGTGCCGATGGCCGCGTTCGCGGCGACCACCGACTCGATCCGCATCGGCTCCGGGGTGGTCGATTGCTGGACGCGCAACCCAGCGCGGCTGGCGTCGACGTTCTCCACCCTCGACGACCTCGCGCCCGGGCGTATCGTCTGCGGTATCGGGGCATGGTGGGACCCACTGGCCACCAAGGTCGGTATCGAGCGGGCGCGTCCGCTCACCGTGATGCGCGAGGTCGTTGCAGCGGTACGCGGCCTGCTCAACAACGAGACCGTCACCATCGATGGCGCGTACGTGCACCTCGACGGCGTCGAACTCGACTATGTCCACCAACCGCGGCGACCGAAGGACGTGCCCATCTACATCGGCGCCACCGGGATGCAGATGATGGAGCTCACCGGTGAGATCGCCGATGGCGTCGTGCTCAACTATCTGGTGTCGCCCGACTACAACCGGCGGGCGCTCGACGCCCTCGCCGTCGGCGCGGCCAAGGCCGGGCGGTCGATCGACGACCTTGACCGGCCGCAGCTGGTGGTGTGTTCGGTCGATCGCGATCGTGGCGCCGCACTCGACGCAGCGCGTCTCTTGGTCACCCAATACCTCGGGCAGCAGCCGCACATCATGGCCGCTTCGGGTGTGCCGCAATCGTTGCTCGACGAGATCGGCACGGTGCTCACCTGGCCGGCGACCAACGACGAGGTGCGTGCCGCGAGCACGCTCGTGCCTGACGACATCGTGCAGATGATCACCGCTTCGGGCACGCCCGACGAGGTGCAGGCCAAGGTGGCGGAGTACATCGACGCCGGTGCCACCTGTCCGATCCTGTATCCCCTCGGTGCCGACGTGCGGCTGATGATCGACGTCTTCGGCCGGGTGTAACGCTGGTGTCAGACACCAGCGTTACACCCGAATCGGGCGCAGTGCACGTGCCGCTCTAACGTCGGCGGGCATGCGGATCACCTTGCCGTCGGGAACCGAGGCCGAGTTCGAGCGTCCGGCGGAACGGCCGACGATGGGGTTGGTCATCGCTCCCGACATCGGCGGACTCCGACCGCTGTTCGACGCGATGGTCGGCCGGATGTGTTCGGTGTGGAACATGTCGACCGTCGCCGTCGAGCCGTTCCCCGGCCACGACCTCGGCGACGACCTCGATTCCCGGATGGCGGCGGTGGCGACGCTGTCCGACGCCGAGCACCTGCGCGATCTCGAGGAAGCGGCCGAGGCCACCGGTTGCGACACCGTCGGTCTGATCGGTTTCTGCATGGGCGGCATGTACTGCTTCAAGTCCGCCGTCAGCGACAACTTCGCACGTATCGCCAGCTTCTACGGGATGATCCGCCTTCCCGACAACTGGAAGGGCGCAGGACATCGCGAGCCGCTCGATGCGCTGGCCGCCGGCCACGACGAACGTGTGATGGCGATCATCGGCGACCTCGATCCGTACACACCGCCCGCGGACGTCGCCGCGCTGGAGTCGACGAGTGTCACCGTGGTGCGTTACCCGGACGCCGATCACGGATTCGCCCACGACGCCGAGCGTCCGGCGCACCGTTCCGACGATGCCGCCGATGCGTTCGCCCGCGCCGAGCAGTGGCTACTCGGCGCCGTCGGCGCGTAGGTCCCGGCCCGGCGGCTCAGCGAGCGCGTAGCTCGAGTCGGTCGCGTTGCACGATCACGTAGGTGCGGTCGTGCTGCTCCAACCAACCGAGACGGATGAAGCTGGAGATCGCCTTGTTCACCCGCTCGCGCGACGCGCCGACCATCCCGGCGAGTTCTTCCTGGGTGACGGGCAGCGTGAACTCGTCGTCGCCGTCGGCGAGCTCGAGGAGGCGCTTGGCGGTGCGGCCAGTGACATCGAGGAACACCGAGTCGGCCAGCGCTTCATCGGTTGTGCGGATGCGCTGCGCAAGGAGGCGGGTCACGTTCCACAGCAGCTTCGGGTTGTCGTCGAAGATCGACAGCACGACGTCGTAGGGCACCGACAGCATCGTGGTGGGTTCGAGCGCTCGCGCCGACGCCGACCTCGGGCCGTCGTCGAGCATGCCCATCTCGCCGAACAGGTCGCCCTGCTCCATCAACGCCACCACGCTTTCGCGACGGTCGATCGGGTTGGTGATCGCAATGGCGACTCGACCGCGCAGCACGAGGAACAGCGCCGATGGCGGGTCGCCTTCGCGGAACAACACGTCGCCACGGATCAGGTGTAGTTCGGTGCCAGCGTCGGCCACTTTCTGTAGCGCGACCGGGTCGGCGTCGGCGAAGAAGTCGGTGCGGACGAGGTCGTCGACGTGAGCCATGACCTCGGTCACGGTACTACCCTGCGGCGATGTGTCGAACGCCGGGCCCGAGGTGGCCGAGCGGGTGTGGACGATCGTGGTTGCCGGAGGCTCGGGGTCGCGGTTCGGCGCCCCCAAGCAGTACGCGTCGCTGGGCGACGAGCGGGTGATCGATCGTTCTCGTGCGGTGGCCGCCGCAGCCTCCGATGGCGTCGTGGTGGTCGTGCCGGCGGGGGACGCTGACCGCGAGCGGGGGGTCGCCGGCGGCGACACACGCACCTCGTCGGTGCGCAACGGCTTGGCCGCGGTACCGGCCGACGCGACGATCATCTGTGTCCATGACGCCGCTCGTCCGCTGGCCGACACGCAGCTGTACGAGCGAGTGATCGACGCGGTGCGCCGTGGCGCCGATGGCGCGGTGCCCGTGTTGCCGGTGGTCGACACCATCAAGGTGATCGACGGCGATCGGGTGCTCGACACCCCGGCGCGCGACCGGCTGGTGGCGGTGCAGACGCCGCAGGCGTTTCGCGCCGCCGCGCTCCGTGCCGCCTACGACGGTGTTGTCGAGGCGGCAAGTGACGACGCCGCGCTCGTCGAGCGGCACGGCGGCGATGTGCGCGTGGTTGCTGGCAGTGACGATGCACGCAAGATCACCCATCCCGACGACCTCGAGTGGGCCCGTCAACGGGTGACCGGCGGGGGCTCCCGATGAGCCTTCCCGATGTGCGCGTCGGGCAAGGATTCGATGTCCACCGATTCAGCGACGACCCGACCCGAACCTTGGTGCTCGGTGGTTGTGTCTTCCCCGACTCCCCCGGACTCGAGGGGCACAGCGATGCCGACGTGATCGCCCACACGTGTGCCGACGCATTGCTCGGAGCAGCGGGGCTGGGCGACATCGGAATGCACTTTCCCGATACCGATCCGCGATTCGCCGGTGCCGACTCGATGGTGCTGCTCGACCACGTGGTGGCGCTGCTCGGCGAAAACGGTTGGTCGGTGGTCAACGTGCATGCGTCGGTGATCTGCGAGCAGCCCAAACTGGCGCCTCGTCGAGCCGAGATCGAAGCGTCGATGACTGGGCGTGTCGGCGCTCCGGTGTCGGTGACCGGTAATCGCGCCGAAGGTCTCGGCGCGATCGGTCGTCGTGAAGGCATCGCTTGTTTGGCGGTGGCGCTGATTGCGAAGCAACCATGAGCGGCAGCAACCGTCGCAGCGGCCTGTCACGGGGCAAAGGGTCCGGCCGCTCATCCGGCGGCAAGGGCACTGGTCGTAGCGGCCGCGGGTCGAGTGGGTCCGGCTCCCGTGGTGGCGGGAGTGGTGGCGGTCGTCGAGGCGGTGCGGGCGGTCGCGGGGAGCGTCAACGGGGTGGCTCGAGCCACCGCGAGGCGGGACTCGGCGGACGTCAGGTCGAGGGCCGACATGCCGTGCGCGAGCTGTTGATCGCCCGACGACGCAACGTCGAACGGGTGTGGATCGCAGCCGAGCTCGAAGGCGACCAGGGGGTCGCCGATATCGAGGAGATCGCCGCCGCCCAACGCGTTCCGGTGGAGTACGTCGGTGGGGCGCGTCTCGATCGTGAAGCGCGCAGCGAGGCGCCACAGGGCGTTCTGGCGATGGCTGCGCCGGTGCCCGATGTCGACCTCGAATCGCTCCTCACCCAGTCGGACCCGCCGCCGTTGCTGGTGGCGCTCGATCACATCACCGATCCAGGCAACTTCGGCGCGATCGTGCGCGTCGCCGATGGCGCAGGCGTGACGGGCTTGGTAGTGCCGCGACACCGTGCCGTGCACATCACGCCGACGGCGGCGAAGGCATCGGCGGGGGCGATCGAGTACGTGCCGATGGCGCTGGTTGGGGGTCTGCCGACCGCGTTACGTCAACTCAGTGAGCGCGGAGTGTGGCTGATCGGGCTCGATGACCGCGGCGCGCGGTCGGTGTTCGATGTGGGTGAATTTGCAGGTGAGCCGGTATGTGTGGTCCTCGGCGCGGAGGGCGCCGGCCTGACGCGACTCGTGCGCGAGCGGTGCGACGTCTTGGCGTCGATCCCGATGGCTGGGCAGGTCAGTTCATTGAATGTTTCGGCTGCAGCTGCGATTTCTTTGTACGAACTCTCAAGATCGCGGCAACAGCTGCCGTAACATTGTCATGATGCGGGCGCGAAGTGCACCGGCGGAGCGGGTTGCCGTCGATGTCGACGACATCGAGGTCGGTGTCCCCGCCGATCCCCTCGGCGGATCGTCGTTCGGACGACGCGCGTTCATCGCTGGCGCGGCAGGTGCGGCTGCGGGCACCGCTGTCTCAACTCTCGGACTGCCGCAGGGCGTTGCCGGTGCTGCCGTCGAGCCCGGCGCGAGTTACTTCACCCCGGTCGATCCACAACGCTTGTGCGATACCCGCGATCCATCTGAAGGCGTCGGCTTTCGAACGGTCGGCACGCGAACGATCCGGGTGCAGGTGGCCGGTGCCTTCGACGTCCCCGACGACGCCATTGCGGCCGTGCTCACCGTCACCGCGGTCAACCGTAAGAACGGCGGCATCTTCGTCACCGCTTATCCGGCGGAGGAGACCCGTCCGGAGGCCTCGAACCTCAACTGCGGGTTCTTCGACGAACGCGTTGCCAACTTGGTCACGGTCAAGCTCGGCGCCGGCGGTTTCGTCGACATCTACTACCACGGCCCGGCGTACATCATCGTCGATGTCGCCGGGGTGTATCGCCCCACAACGAGCGCGGTCGACGAGGGCCGGTTCGTGCGCGTCGCCCCGGTGGTGCGCGCGCTCGACACCCGGCTCACCGGTCAGCGGCTCGGTCGCGGGGGCACCGTCCGCTGCAACCTCAACGGTCTTGTCAGTTCGAGCGCGATCGCGGTGGTGGCCAACCTCACCGCGGTCAATGCCAATTCGCAGGGTTTCGTCCAAGCGGTGCCTGCTGGCGCGGCCACCGGCGGGAGTTCGAACCTCAACCCGGCCGCGGGCGACAACCGCGCGGTGGGCATCATCACGAAGTTGAACACGGTCGATGGCGTCCGCGGCATCGACATCTTCAGCTCGAAGGGCTGCGACATCATCGTCGACGTTGCCGGCTACATCACGGGGCCCGAGGATCCATCGTCCGATGTCGGACTGTTCGTGCCGATGTCGCCGCTGCGCGTCCTCGACTCGCGTAACAACCGCCAACGGTTGTGGCCCGGATGGACTCGCACGGTCGGCATGCCGGCGCCCATCAGCAGCCGCGCTCAGGCGGTGTCGGCCAACCTCACGGTGACGCAAACGATGAACAAGGGGTTCTTCACGCTCCTTGCTGCACAAACGCGTCGACAAGAGGTGTCCAACCTCAATGCGATGCGTCCTGGTCACACGCTCGCTAACCACGCCGTCGCGTCGATCAGTAGCAAAGGTCTGTCGTGCTACTCCCACAAGGGCGGACACATCGTCATCGACCTCAGTGGCTGGTTCACGGGTACGCCATCGTCGATCACGACCAGCGTCCCGTACAACCCGCCGCCGCCGGCGATCAGCCCGCCGTGGGTGATCAACGTGCCGGGGATGGGGTTGACCAGCCAGGTGTTCGACGGTTCGCCCGACCCGATCGTCGACCGCGGCGACTCGTGGCACTGGACTGGCACCGGTAACGTCGGCCAAGGCGCGCCGATCGCCATCTTTGGGCACCGCACCGAAGCGGGCGGACCGTACCGGAACCAGCACTTCTTGGGTGCCGGGCAGCGAATGACGGCGCTTACCGCCGACAACCGCCGCTACACGTACGAGATGGTGGCCGAGTACATCACCAGCGAGTTCGCCAATGACATCCTCGGCGCCACTCGACGGATCGGCGGCCAAGAAACGGTGTCGCTGATCGCTTGCACGCTGCCCAACCGACTGCCCACGTCGCTGCGCTGGCGGATCATCTCGACATTCCGCTTCGTCGACTGGGAAGACCTCGGCTAGCGAGCCTGCGGTCCACCGAAATTCTGTCCGATCCTTGCGCCTCGCGCCGGATTTCGACAGGAGAAACGGGTCAGGCCCGCCCCGAAATTCTGGTGAATCGCCGCGCCTCGCGCCGGATTTCGGCAGGAGAACGGGTCAGATGGCGAGGAACAGTGCGCCGAATGCGGCGATCGCCACCATCGCCGTACCAAGGGCGATAGCGAGCGGATAGCGCCGCCGACGTGGGGACTCCACCGGCGAAGCGGCGACCGGTGAGTCTGCCCAACTCAGCTGCTGGACCGTGACCGCCGGGGCGGGCCATGGGCACGCGGCACGAAGGTCGACCACGCGGGTCGCCGGGTCGGGTGGCGGCCATGGTGCGAGCACCAGCGCGGCCGGTGCCGCAACCGGGGATGCCCAACTGGTCGTCACCCAATCGATTGTTGCAGCGCTGGTTGCGCCGTTGGTGGATGCCCTGTCCGTCGCGTTCGCCCGCGCTGGCTGCTCAGCGCCAGCGCGGCGCCGAGAGCGAGGATCGCTGCGGCGATGACGACCAACCGAATCGGGTTGTTGCTTCCGGTGCCGCACGTGTGGGTGACCGCCACCTCGACCGAGATCGGCGACTCGCCTTCGAGCACCACGGTTGCGCAGGGGAGTAGGTCACGACGGTGGCGCCGTTGGTTTCGAGCGCGGTGACGGTGGACGATGACCCCGGCGCTTGCCACGGTGAGCGTGGTGGCGACGAGCGCGATGGCGAACGGAGCCCCTCCGCACGCGCGAACACTACGGTCGCCCCGCACGCTCGGATGCTCGGCGTACGCTAGACGGCGCGGTCAACCTCGGTGGTTGGGCGCGGCCGGCGCCGTAACATCAGGGGCCCCGCCGGGTTAGCTCAGTTGGTAGAGCACTTGACTTGTAATCATGTGGTCGCGAGTTCGATTCTCGCACCCGGCTCCAGCGTCAGCGCAGCGTAATGCCGTGCGGTCGGTAGTGCCCAGAAGTCGTTACCGTCCACGGGGTGGCCGCCCCGCTGAAGGACTCGTTCGGACCGGAGGTCGCCAAGTACATCGCCGGGCTGATCGGTGCTGTCGCCGACGACTTTCCGACCGACGCGTTTCTGAATCACAGCCTCGACGGATACGACGAACTCGAGCTGCGCCCGCGGGCGCAGCACATCGCCGACGCGCTCGCCGAGGTCCTTCCGGCCGATCGCGGTGCCGCGGTTCAGCTGATCGTCGACGCACTGCGTCGCGAGGGGGAGCCGCAGGACCTGCACGGGATGGAAGCGTTTCGCTACTTGCCGCTGTCCGACTTCGTCGGCGAACACGGTCTGGGCTACTTCGAGGTCTCAATGGTCGCGCTGCGCGAAATCACGGTGCGCTTCTCCGCCGAGTTCGCGATTCGGCCGTTCCTTGAACAGCACACCGCGGCAACACTCGATCAGTGTCGAGCGTGGACTGGTGACGAGAACGAACACGTTCGACGGCTCGTCTCGGAGGGCACGAGACCCCGACTGCCGTGGGCACCGCGGTTGCGCATGTTCATGGCCGACCCGACGCCGGTTGTCGAACTCCTCGAGCTGCTCAAGGACGACGACTCGGAGTACGTGCGACGTTCGGTGGCGAACTGCGTGAACGACATCGCCAAAGACCACCCCGATGTGGCGGTCGACATCGCTCGCCGTTGGTGGCCCGATGCGTCGGTCGAACGCCGACGGCTGGTGAAGCACGCGCTGCGGTCGCTGATCAAGCAGGGAGATGCCGCTGCGCTCGACGTGATCGGTTACGGCGCCGACTCGCCGCTCACCGCAGTTGCGTCGGGCTGCGAGCCCGACACCGTGACGATCGGGTCGTCGACGCACGTGTGGGTCGATCTCCACAATCCAACCGACGACCATCTGGGAGCACTGGTGGACTTTCGCGTGCACTTCGTGAAGGCCAACGGGTCGACGTCGCCAAAGGTCTTCAAGGGTGCTGAGCTCGACGTGGCGCCTGGCACGACGGCGACTGTGCGAAAGAAGGTGTCGTTGAGAGTGCACACCACGCGGACGCCGTATCCGGGCAGCCATCGAGTGGAGGTGCTGATCAACGGCGATGCGTCTCCCGTCGGCACATTCAACGTCACCGCATGATCGGGACCGTCGCCGCACGATGATCCCGTCCCAGCCCGATCGATGTCTTACCGAACTCTCGGGAACTCCGCGGTGGGCTCTGCCGCTTGCGGCTGGATAATGAGGCTCATGGGCGAGGGTGGTCCGACGACGCGATGGCGCGGCCCGGCGCGCCGACTCGCCGCCGTGGTCGCCGTCGCGCTTGCGGTGCTGACGATCCCCATCGAGGGCAACGCACAAGCGGACGAAACGTTCGTCTTCGATGGCGCCGGCGATGCGCCGAGCATCAGCCTCATCGGCGACTCCACGCTTGCGGGTGTGCGCTGGTACTACGACTACGGCGAGCTGCAGCGGTTCAATTTCGTGCTCAACGCGGAGTCGTGCAGGCGCACGATCGAGCTGTCGTGCTTCAGTCGAGAGGGGTACCGGTCGGCGAACGTACTCGCGGTGATGGAGTCGCTCGACGGCGAACTGGGCGACGTTCTCGTCATCATGTCGGGCTACAACGACCCGATCGCAACGATCGACGAGGCCATTGCCGGCGTGATCGACGAGGCGCAGCGGCAAGGGGTCGACAACGTCGTCTGGCTGACGCTACGTACCAGCTCAGGCGTGGCCTATTCGGATCCGCAAGAGCAGACCAGCCTGGCCACATTCGAGGAGTACAACGAGCAACTGCTGTCCGCCGCCGAGGCGTCGGACGGCTATCTCCAGGTCGCCGACTGGGCGACCTACTCCAACGGCGCCGGAGCTTGGTTCGAGACCGACGGCGTCCATCTCACCAGTACCGGCGTGGATGCCGTCACCACGTTCATCGCCGGATCCGTCGAGCGGGTGCTCGCCGGCGTGGACATCAACCCGTCGTCGGGGCCGTGGACCACGTTGGTGCCCGGCACAGAGGGTGACGTCGTGACGGCGGTGCAGCAAGCAGTGATCGACGCTGGCGTTGAGCTCCCCGGTGGCGTCGACGGTGTGTTCGGCAACGAAACGATGTTCGCTGTTGCGGAGTACCAACGGCGGGCCGGCGATCTGCAGGTCACGGGAGCCGTCGACGTTGCCACCGCCCGCGCGCTTGGGGTGTTCGACGTTGGTGAAGACGACCCCGCGGTCGCCCCCGAGTCGTCGGCGCCGGACGGAGGGGTGGAGAGTCCGTCAGAGCCAGTGGTCGCTGCGGCGGAACAGGCCGACGTCACCGGGGGTGGGTCGGGCCGATGGCTGGTGCTGCTCGCTCTCTTTGCGGTCGTCCTCCTCGCGGTGATCGTCGTCGGTCGGCGACGACGTCAACCGCCCACCCGGCATCGACGGCACGCCGATCAACCGGCCTGAGTCGATCCGCTGCTGCAACCGCGACGCTGGCGGTGACACCGCCGGCGGTGGCACCGCTGGGGCGAGACGTTCGATCTCCCCGGTCCCAGCCACCGCCACCTCGAGCCGCGGCGACATCGAGTTCACGTTCACCTGCTGACTCCGGAGCGGTAGCGCTTCAGCTGCGGCTCAGCATTCGCTCACCCCGTTCTTAACCGCGCTGGGGAGAATCGCCCGGTGTCCGCTGCGCCCGCTCATATCGTCGTCGTCGAGGACGACCAGTCGGTGCGCGAGATGCTCGCGGCAGTCCTGACCTCGGCCGGACATCGCGTCGATGCCTACGGCGAGGGGGAGCAGGCCGTAATGCACGACGCCTCGCTCGTCGCCGACCTCGCGATTCTCGACGTGGGTCTGCCGGGGATGGACGGGCTCGAGGTGTGCCGTCGGCTGCGGCGGCACGGGCGGATCGCTCCGGTACTGATGCTGACCGCCCGTCATGAGGTCGGCGACCGCGTGGACGGGCTCGACGCAGGTGCCGACGACTACCTCGTCAAGCCGTTCGCTCTCGATGAGCTGCTGGCGCGCGTCCGCGCGTTGCTCCGCAGGGGAGCGCCGCCCGATGGCGCCGGGCCGGGTGCGCTCGAGCTCGACGATCTGTTGATCGACCCGGTCACGCGCGAGGCGGTCCGGTCGGGGCATCGATTGGAACTGACCCGACTCGAGTTCGATCTGCTGCGCTTGCTGGTGGACCGGTCGCCAGCGGTACTCACGCGCGAGTTCTTGCACCAGGAGATCTGGGGATACGACGAACACCTGATGTCGAACTCGCTCGAGGTGTTCGTCTCCCAACTCCGACGCAAGACCGAACGCCACGGCGGCGAGCGCATCGTACACACCGTGCGCGGCGTCGGGTACACCGCACGTGTCGCTGCTGCCGTCCCGTGAGGCTCGCCGTTCGTCTGACACTCGTCTTCGGCATGCTGGGCCTCGTCACCGTGGCTGGGGTGTCGACGGTTGCCTGGTGGCTTGCTGCGAACGAGTCGCGCGAGAGCGTCGACGCAGCCCTCCTCCAACGCGTCGGCCCGATGCAACGCTTGGTCGACCCCCCGCTCGTCGATAGCGATGCATGGCGGGGCATCGATCCCGAGCTCATCGACCGTGACCTGTCAGATGTCGACCGCAGCGAGTTGCCGTTCCTCGGTGACCCCGAGCTCTTCAACGCCCGCGGCGACAGCACCCAGGTTGGCGTCTTGTTGGCGGATGGCACGGTGCAAGGCTCACCGCCCGTCGCTGCGTCGCAGGAAGCGCTGACCTCGCTCGACAGCACCGAGCCGTTCTTCGAGTCGATCACCGTCGACGGGACGCCGTACCGGGTCCTCACGCTGCCGATCGAGGGGCTCGAGGAATCGAGGTTGTTCGACAGCCCGATCGTCGGCCTGCAGCTCGCACGCGACACCACGAACGAAGAGGCTGCCTTGTCGAACCTGGCGCTGCGGCTCGCGCTGCTCTCGACGGTCGGCGTGCTCGCCGTGGTCATGGCGAGTTGGCTCGTCGGGCGTTGGCTGACCAAGCCGATCAATCAGCTCACCACCACGGCCGCGCATCTTGCCGAACTCGACGACCTGCCCGGTCGCGTGGAGGTGCGGCGCAACGATGAGATCGGCCGACTCGCCGACAGTTACAACCGGCTGATGTCGGCGTTGGAAGTTGGCCGGGAGCAGCAGCGACGGCTCGTCGCCGACGCCAGCCACGAGTTGCGCACTCCGCTGACCTCGCTGCGGATGCGCGTGGAGTACCTCGCCAACGACGAACCAGATCCGACTCGGCGCCGGGAGATCCTGGCGGCTGCTGTCGCCGACGCCGAGCAGCTCTCAGCGCTCGTCTCTGATCTGGTCGACCTTGCAGCGGACGCACGTAGCGCCGACGAAGACGCAGAGGTTGTCGACCTCGGCGCTCTGGCAGCCGACGTCGCGCGCCAGGTCGGAATTGGTGTCGGACGGTCGATCGAGGTTGACGTGGACGAATCGGCGGCGGAGGTGCGTCCGACGATGATCCGCCGCGCCGTACGCAATCTCGTTGACAACGCAGTGAAGTATGCAGACCCGGACGGCCGCATTGTGATCCACGTGTGCGACGGGGCGATCGAAGTGCGCGACGAGGGACCGGGCATTGCTGCCGACGAGGTTGCGTTCGTCTTCGACCGCTTCTATCGCTCACCGAAGGCCCGCAATCGACCGGGAAACGGCATTGGGTTGGCGATCGTGCAACAGGTTGCGGCGGTGCACGGCGGAACCGTGTGGGCCCGGACGACTGCCACCGGTGCCATCGTTGGGTTCTCGGTAGCCACGTCGCAGGCGTCCGCTGACGCGACCGGCGGGCGGACGCACACCGAAACGTTGGTCGAGCCGGTCACGCGCTGACTTCAGCGACTCTTCAGGTCGACCTCATCGCCGTCTCACCGAGGTGGCGCACGCTGCTTGCACGGTCCGCTACGGCGGACCGGCCAACCGCTCACCACAACGACATGGAGATCAGCGTGACCACGACCACCTCACCACCGAGACGACGCCGACCCGCCGCCGTCGCGATGTGTGCCGCGACCGGCCTACTGCTTGCCGCATGCGGCAGCGGCGACGACACCAACTCGGCCACCCCGGAGGTGGTCATCGATGGTGTCGCCGATGCCGCCGATGCCGCCGATGCCGCCGATGCCGCCGATGCCGCCGATGGGTCGGCGAACGGTGAATCGACCGACATCGCCGATAGCACCGACGAAGAGCGGGCGCTGGCGTTCGCCCAGTGCATGCGCGACGAGGGCGTCGACTGGCCAGACCCGGTGACCAACGCCGACGGCAGCATCGACTTCTTCGGCGGCCAGGGTCCCGGAGCTGCAGGAGGCGGCGACGGGCAAGGCCCCGATGAGACCCGGCGGGCGGCGTTCCAAGTGTGTGGATCGCTCGTCGAAGGAGCGAGTTTCCTGCCGGGCGGCGGACAGATCGATGCCGAGGCACAGGACACGCTCCTCGACTTCGCCGAGTGCCTGCGTGACAACGGTCTCGAGGTGGACGACCCAGACTTCGACAACTTTGGCCCCGGTGCTGGTGGTGGTGGCGGCGGGCTATTCGGTGACGCCTTCGACCCACAGGATCCCGCTGCGCAACCGGCGATCGAGGAGTGCCAAAGCCTCTTCGCCGGCGGCGGCTTCGCGCCCGGTGGCCGTGGCGGCGCCGGCGGCGGAGGAGGGAATTGATCATGTCCGTGCTCTCGAACTCTCCGGCTGACGCGCCCGTCGACGAAGCCGCACGCGGCGCAGACAACCGAACGACTCGTGTCGACGAGGTGGGCGGGCGCAACGGTCGGCGATTGCGCTGGAAGTGGATTGCCGCCATCGTCGTCATCGCCGGCGTCGCGGCAGCCGCTGCCGTCGTGGTGTCGTCGAGCGAATCCGGCACGACCACCGACGCCGAGCCGATCACCTTGCAGGCGGTGACCGCCGAGACCACCGACCTCGTCGAGTTCACCGACCTGTCCGGCACCTTGCGCTACGCCAACGCGACCACGGTTGGCGCCGGCGGCGACGGAGTGATCACCGCCCTCGTTGCTGATGGCGCCACCGTCGTTCAGGGCGACGAGCTGTACTCGGTCAACGAGCAGCCCGCCGTGGTGTTCTACGGCGACGTCCCGTTGTATCGGGAGCTCACCGACGGCGCGACCGGCGACGATGTGCTGATGCTCGAGCAGAACTTGTCGATGCTCGGCTACCAGGTGGCGGAACTCGACGACGATGGCAGTCCGGTCGACGAGGACTTCAACGTCGACGGGGTGTTCGACGCAGCCACCACCGATGCCGTCGAGCGTTGGCAAGACGACCTCGGCGTGGAGCCGACCGGTGTGGTGACACCGAGCGCCGTGGTCGTGCTCGGCGGTCCGAGCGAGGTCACCGGCGTGTCGGTCGATCTGGGCAGCCAGGTCCAAGCTGGCACACCCGTCCTCGACCTCAACCAGGTCGCCGCCGTCACGCCTGGCGTGTTCTCCCAATCCGGCGGCGGAGTCGAGCTTCTCGTCACGGACGGCCAAGCATTGGTGTCGGGTGACGTCGTGTACTCCATCGATGGGTTCCCGGTGACGGCGATCGTCACCAGCGTCGACTTCGACCGTGAACTCGACGACGGAGTCGACGACGGCGCCGATGTCGCCGAGCTCGAGGCGATGCTGCTTGCGCTCGGCTACGACGCCGAGGGAACACTGATTGTCGACGAGGTGTTCGACGACGCGACCGAGTCCGCTCTGAGCGACTGGCAGGCCGACCTCGAGAACACATTCGAGGCAGTCGACGTCGACGGCGCGCTGGATCTGGACGAGATCGTCATCGTCGAGCCGGGAACCACCGTCGGCACCGTGCTGCTGCCCGAGCCGAGCGTGGTCGCGTCGGGTACGGAATTGTGGACGACCACCGTCGACACCACCGAACGGGTCGTCGACACGGCCATCGGCGTTGCTGAACAAGATCTCCTCGCCGAGGGCACCGCGGTTGACGTTGAGTTCCCTGACGGTGAGGTCGTCGTCGGCACGGTCCGTTCGCTGGCGACGTCGTCCACGACGGATCCAGCCGATCCGACCGCCGATGCGACGTTGGCGGTCGAGATCGTCGTCCAATCGGTGCCCGACTCGGTTGCCGCGCTGAACGAACTCGATGTTGTGGTGAAACTCGTCGACGACATCGCCGAAGGAGTGACCGCCGTACCGGTCAGTGCACTCGTTGCCGTCGGCGACGGTCGCTACGCCGTGGAGGTCGTGACGAACGCCGGCACCGAGTTCGTGGCCGTCACCCCGGGCATGTTCAGTAACGGCCTCGTCGAGGTCGACGGGATTTCCGCCGGTACGCAAGTGGTGGTCCCGTCATGACAGCGCCAACCCTGATGGCGGGCGACCCGGTCGATCACCGTCCGCCGGTGCCAACGGGTGGCACCGGTCGGCGGGCGGCACTCGAAATGGTCGCCGTCGACAAGGAGTACCCGGGACATCCTCCAGTTCGTGCGCTCGACGACGTGTCGGTGCGTATCGACCAAGGCGAACTCGTCGCAGTCGTCGGGCCGTCCGGCAGCGGGAAGTCGACGCTGCTCAACGTAATGGGCACACTCGACCGACCGACCCATGGCATCGTCGCCGTCGACGGGGTCGACACGGCGACGCTGTCGGACAAACAGGTTGCTGGCGTGCGGGCGCGGCGCATCGGATTCGTGTTCCAGCAGTTCTTCCTGCTCCCCGGCATGTCGGCGATCGACAACGTGGCCAACGGTCTGATCTACCAAGGGGTGGCCGTGCGCGAACGACGTGAACGCGCCGTCGAGGCTCTTGCCCGTGTGGGTCTCGGTCATCGCCTGCACCATCCACCGAACCATCTCTCCGGTGGCGAGCGCCAGCGCGTGGCCATCGCCCGGGCGCTCGTCCATGAACCCGCCTTCGTGCTTGCCGATGAGCCAACCGGCAACCTCGACTCGACGTCGACCGCTGCGGTCATGGATCTGATCGGCGGCCTTCACGACGAGGGATCGACCATCGTCGTCATCACCCACGACACGGCGATCGCTGCATCGCTCCCGCGGCAGGTGGCGGTTCTCGACGGACGGATCCAATCCGACTCGGCGCTGGAGCCGACGGCCGGACGCCGGGGCGTGCCGTCGACGAATGGCACCAACCACATCCCTGACGTCGAGGGAAGGCAATGAGCTCGAGCGCTCTCCAAGCGGCGCGAGCGACGAGCCGCCTCCGACCGTCGGATGTGTTGCGCGTCGGTGCATCGGGGCCGCGGGCGCGCAAGCTGCGCACCGCGCTCTCGGCCCTTGGCGTGTCGATTGGCATCGCGGCGATGGTTGGCGTTCTCGGACTGAGTGAGTCGTCGAAGTCGGCGTTGCTCGACGAGATTTCAGCGCTCGGCACAAACCTGCTGACCGTCGAAGCGGGCGCCGGATTCGGCGGCGGCGACAGCTCGCTGCCGGACTCTGCCTCGGCGAGCATTGACCGCATCCCGACCGTACAGACGGCGAGTGCCGTCTACTCCGTCGACGCATCGATACTCAAGAACGAGTTCGTCGACGAGGGGCAAACCGGTGGTCTTACCGTGGTCGCCGCAGACACCGCATTGCTCGACACACTCAACGGCGCCGTTGCAGTCGGCTCCTGGTTCACCGAGCCCACCAGCACATACCCGACCGTCGTCCTCGGATCGGTAGCGGCTGAGCGTCTGGGCATCGTCAGTCTCGACCAACCGACCTACGTGTACGTCGGCGACCAGTACGTCGAGGTGATCGGCGTTTTGAGCGAGTTTCCGCTCGCCGCGGACCTCGATCGTTCGGCGATCATGGGTGCCGACGCAGCGGCGACGTTCTACGACGCCGACGACAGCCCGACGATCATCTATACGCGGATCGAGGACGGCGCAATCGACGAGACGCGCGACATCATTCCGGCGACCGCCGACGCGCAGAACCCCGAAGAAGTCACGGTCAGCCGGCCGTCCGATGCGCTCGAAGCGGAAGCTGCTGCCGACGACACGTTGACCACGTTGTTCCTGGGGCTTGGCGCAGTAGCGCTCCTGGTCGGCGGTATCGGTATCGCCAACGTGATGGTGATCGCGGTGATCGAGCGGCGTGGCGAGATCGGGCTGCGTCGTGCGCTTGGCGCGACCCGCGCCCACATCCGGCGCCAGTTCCTCACCGAAGCGGTGATTCTGTCGGCGCTCGGCGGTACCGCTGGTGTCGCCATCGGTATTCTCGCCACCTACGTGTACTCGGGCACCCAAGGCTGGCGGGTGATCATCCCGACAGAAGCTGCCGTCGGCGGATTCGTCGCCGCGTTGCTGATCGGCGCAATTGCCGGGCTGTACCCAGCGATGCGCGCCGCACGGCTGGCGCCGACCGAGGCGCTTCGGGCATGACCCGGGCGCCGTCGCCGGTGTTCGTGCCATGAAGCGGGTGGCGACCGTTGTCGGCGTGGCGGCGGTCCTTGCAACGGCGGCCATCTCGGTGGCCGCTGCCGACCCGGGCGTCGCTGAGCCGGCGGCAGTCGAGGTCGTCGACGTCTATGCGGGTATCGGTGGTGAGCGCGATCGAGCAGACGGTCGCGGCGCCGCCGTCGGCATCGCCGCCCCACGCCTCGCCGAGGCCGCTCGGGGAGCGGCTTCTGGCCCGGATGCGGCGTCGGGTGTGGGTTGCGACCAGACGATCACCACCGAGTACCTCAACGCGTCGTTCGATCAGGGTGTCGACTCGATCGTCGGCGCCGACTACCAGCGGGCGTTCGAGCTCCCGGACGGGCGCGTCCTCTGGGTGTTTCAGGATGCGTTCATCGACGACGGCGTCGGCGATCCGACGCTGGTGCACAACGCAGGGCTGCTACAGGACGGCGCCTGCTTCGAGGCGCTCCATGGGGGCTCGCCGGAGTCGCCGCGGTCGTGGATCGGCGCGGACGACACGACCGCCTTTCGGCGCTGGTACTGGCCGCTCGACGGGTACCTCGCCGATGACAACACCTTCGTGCTGTTTCTTGCGGAGATGGACGAGGTCGGGACCACGTATCTCGACAACGCCACGCCGATCGCCACCTGGTCGGTGGAGATCGATCTGCCGTCGATGAGCGTGGGATCGCTCGAGCGCTCACCGAATCCGGACGAGCGGCTGTTCGGGTTCGAGGTGACCACCGACGACCGGTACGTGTACCTGTACGCCCAGTGCCACCGGCAGTTCGGCTTCGGGATGCTCGGCCACGACCAGTGTGCTGCCGATGTGTTCATCGCCCGCCAGCCGCGTGACCAACCCCGGTCGCACCCGCTCGAGTACTGGTCCGATGACGGCTGGTCGCGCAACAGCAACGCCGCAATCAACATCGCGCCGACCCACGGACCCGACGGGGCCGCTCGAACGATCAACCCGATGCAGATCGAGCGCGATGGCGAGCGGTGGATCGCGGTGACGCTGGTCGGCGACTGGTGGGGCGACGAGATCTACTACGACGTCGCACCGCGGCCCGAAGGCCCGTGGACGACCACGGCGGTCGAGCCGCTCGCCGACAACGGCGACGGCGACGTCGCCAGCTACTTCGTCAGCTTCGTCCCGTCCGACGATCCGGGCAACACGCTCGCCGTGAGCAACAACCGGTGGGACGGCGAGTTCTCAGCGCACTACCGACCACACTTCGTGGCGGCGCCGGCCGAGTTGTGGGAGGAGTAGCGGCGATCGGTCAGCCGGTCACGAGCGGCCAGAGCGCAGCGAGTCGACGAGTCGCTTCGGCACCTTGCCGGTGCGAATGATGGCCTGGCCGATCCGGTACGAGTTGCTCGCTTCGCAGTCCTGGAAGTGCTTCTTCACATGCGCGGCGTACTTGCGCTCGGTCTCGAGCGCTTGCTCGAGGGCAGTCACTCCGTCGGCGGCCCGGTCGAGACGTGCGGAGAGGTCCGTGGCCGCATCGTCCGAGATGCCCGCGAGGTCGGCCTGCACCGACCGCAGCAGGGCGACCACATCGCCCTGTTCGGGAAGGTCGAGTCCGGCCGAGCCGTGATGGTGTGTGTCTGTCATCGCCGCGACAGCGTAGGGGGCGATGCGGCCTTCCTCACACCGTGCGCGGTTCGCGGGTCGAGCGCGTTGTCGGTCGGTCAGTCGGTGTCAGTGCTTTTGTTCCGACGCCCGTAGCGACGGTTGAAGCGCTCGACGCGACCGGCGGTGTCGACGATCGTCATGTTCCCCGTATAGAAGGGGTGTGTATACATCGAGATGTCGAGCAGCACGTGGGGGTACTCCTGGCCGTCGTCCCACGTGGTGGTGCGATCGGTCTGGATGGTCGAACCGCACACCCAGCGTTGGCCGCCCGTGGAGTCTTCGAACACGACCGGGCGATAGTCGGGATGGATACCTGGCTTCATCGTTCTTCCTTGAACTCGACGTGACGACGCACGACCGGGTCGTACTTCTTCAACGTCAGCCGCTCGCGCGTGTTGATCTTGCTCTTCTTGGTGACGTAGGTGTAGCCGG
>JBCCVW010000026.1:0-33438 GCA_039194665.1 Actinomycetota bacterium | reverse complement strand
CGTGCGCTTGTGGCGCAGCCTGCACCAAGAGGCCACCGTGCTCGACACCGACGGTGACATCGACATGGACGGTCTGATGTTGTTCAGCCTGTTCGTCGGCGTCGTTGCCTTCAGCCTGCTGTACGTGTGGTTGCTGCTGCACCGCACGCGCGGCATGTGGATGCAAGACCTCCTCGACGATCGTGGCCTCGACGAGGCGCTCGCTGCCCGTCGGGCCGAAGGCGCCGGAGTTGCCGATGACGTTCAGCTCGAATCGACCGAGCGGGCGAGTCAACCCGCACATCAGAAGGGCGGTGCATCGTGATCGCCTTCTTCGACGACGCCGGCTTCATCCTCGGTAGCTACGCGTTGACCTTCGCCGTCGTCGGTCTGATCTCGTGGCGCTACGTACGGCGCGGTACACAACTCGGCCAGCGGGTCCCCGACGACGAAAAACCGTGGCGCTGAGCGACCATCATGAGCACTCGATGACCGACCTGGATCTTTCCCCCCGATCCACCGAGCCAACACGCACGGCACGGCCGCGCCGCAACTGGGCGGCGATCGTCGTGCTCGCCTTGGTCGTTCTCGCCGGTGGCGAGATCGTCACCCAGTTCCTCACCTCGGCGGTCGACTACTACTGCAACGTCGACGAGATCAATGTGCGCGATGGCTGCGACGCCGATCGTCGGATTCGCCTGCAAGGCACCGTCGACGAAGGATCGGTGGCACGCGAGGGTTCGGCCACCGTGTTCACCATCTCGTTCAACGGCGAGACCATGCCGGTGCGGTACGAAGGTGAGCCCGGGGGCATCTTCAAAGAGTGCATCCCGGTGGTGGTGCACGGGGTGATCACGACCGACATCGTCGCAACCGGCGAACTGCAAGGTGACCGCGTCGAGGTGCGGCACTCCGACGAGTACGTGTCGGTCAACGACGAACGCGTCGCCGACGCTGTCGATGCCGGCTGCGACGGAGGCGAGGGCTGATCGGCGTCGCCGGTCGCCACGATGATGTCCGTCCCGCGATGACCCTCCGGAACATCACGTCATGATCGCCGCCAGTCTCAACGCCGCACTCGGTCGCGCCGGGCTGTTGTTGATGCTCGCCGCATCGGTGTTCGGCGCGTTCGCCGTGCTCTACGGCATCCGCCAACGCAACCCGAAGCTGCTCAAGCAAGGGCCGCTGTATGCATGGCTCGCCTTCGGCGGCGCGCTGCTGGCTGCAGTGATGATGCAGCGGGCGCTGATCACCCGCGACTTTTCGCTGGCCTACGTGCAACAGGTCGGCTCGGCCGACACGCCGGCGTTGTACAACTTCGCGGCGATGTGGTCGGCGCTCGAGGGGTCGATCCTGCTGTGGGTGGCGATTCTCGCCGGGTTCACGGCGGCGGTTGCCTGGCGCTTCCGTAAACGCACCGACGATGTGCTGGTCGGTTGGGCGCTGATCGTGATGTTCGTGATCTCGGCGTACTTCGCAATGCTCAGCTTCGGTCCGGCCGATCCCTTCGCCACGGGCGCCCCAGGCGTCACGTCAGGTCCAGGACCGAACCCGCTCTTGCAGAACCACATCCTGGTGCTGTTCCATCCGCCGATCTTGTACCTCGGCTACGTCGGGTTCGCCGTGCCGTTCGCCTTCGCCATCGCCGCCCTGATCACGGGCCGTCTCGGGGAGGGCTGGTTGCTCGAAACGCGGCGCTGGGCGTTGTTCTCGTGGGCGTTCCTGACCATCGGCATCCTCCTCGGCGGCTGGTGGAGTTACGAGGTGCTCGGGTGGTCGGGCGTCTGGGCCTGGGACCCCGTCGAGAACGCCTCACTGCTGCCGTGGCTCACCGGCACTGCGTACATCCACTCCGTGCTCGTGCAAGAGCGGCGCGGCATGTTGCGCGTGTGGAACCTGAGCCTGTTGATCGCCACGTTCTCATTGACCATCCTCGGCACGTTCATCACCCGCTCGGGGATCATCAACTCGGTGCATGCCTTCGGCGATGGCCCCGTCGGGCCCTGGCTGCTGGCCTTCTTCGGATTCACGGTGGCGGTATCGCTCGGCCTGATCGCGTGGCGCGGCGATCGTCTTCGTTCGCCCGGAACGATCGACTCACCGATTTCGCGCGAGGGCGCCTTCCTGGCGAACAACGTCATCTTCACCGTGTTCGCCTTCGTCGTCTTGCTCGGCACGCTCTTCCCGTTGCTCGTCGAGGCGCTCCAGGATCGCCAGACGGTGGTCGGTGCCCCGTACTTCGATCGCCTGTCGACCCCGATCGGTCTCGTGTTGCTGTTCCTGATGGGCGTCGCCCCAGTGCTGCCGTGGCGCAAGGCCTCGGGTGAACTGCTGCGCGAGCGACTGTTCTGGCCGGCGTGGATCGGCGCAGGATCACTGGTGCTCGCCGTGGCGGTCGGCGCCACCGGATGGGCGCCGCTCGTGGCGTTCGGCCTCGGCGGGTTTGCGGCTGGCGCGGCGCTGCGGCAGATCGTGCTGGCCACCCGCCGCCAGGGTTGGCGCGGCTTCGTCGGCCGCACGAACGGCGGCATGATCGTGCACCTCGGTGTGATCATGATCGGCATCGCCCTGGCGGCGTCGAACTCGTACACCCACTCGGCAACGCTCACCCTCACCCAAGGCGATCCGATCGAGTGGGGCGGCCACACCTTCGAGCTCGTGTCGGTCGATGAGCGGCTCAACGATGCCGGAAGCGAGCGGGTGGTCGCCGCCAATGTCCTGCTCGACAACGAGCAGGAGTACCGACCGGCGGTGACGACCTACCTCAACATCGGCCAGGACGTCGGTACACCGTCGGTGCGCACCGGCTTCACCAAGGACGTGTACCTCACCCTCGGCCAGGGCGTTGCCCCGGGCGACACCGAAGCGACGATCCGCGTGTTCATCAAACCGATGATCCTGTGGCTGTGGATCGGCGGCGCCGTGATGGCGGTCGGCACCTTGCTCGCCGCATTCCCTTCGGGCCGTAAACGCAATCCGATCGACCCAGTGTCGGCGCCGATCGCGGTCGACCGTCCATCGACGCCGGCGAGCACGGCGCCGACCACCGAACACCAACCGCCCGCCGAAACGCCAGAACCCGAAACCGTGCACGTGCGCGCGAGGCCCGCGACATGACTGACGTTCTCGAGGGCGCCCCCGACGATGCGCCCGACGAGGTTGCGGTGACAGGGCCGGCCGCGCGGCGACCGATCGCACCGTGGATCGCACTCGGCATCGCCATCGTCATGATCGGCCTCGTCGTCGTGTTGATCAATGCCACGTCAGACGGTGAGACGGTCGCTGAGTCGCCACTGATCGGCCGGCCGGCGCCTGAAGCGGTCGGCGAACTGGCCGACGGAACGCCGTTCGACTTGTCGCGCCGGAAAGGCAGCTGGGTGGTGCTCAACTTCTTCACCGCCGACTGCGTGCCGTGTATCCAGGAGCATCCCGACCTGATCGACTTCCACGAGCAACAACAAGCGCTCGGTGCCGACGGCGCTGAGCTGTACTCGGTCGTGGTCAATGACACGCCCGCCGACGTGGAAGCGTTCTTCGACGAACGCGGCGGCGATTGGCCGGTCGTGTACTCCGAGTTCGACGAGTTTCCCGTGGCCTTCGGTGTGGCTCAGGTGCCCGAAACCTGGATCGTCGACCCGAGCGGCGTGGTCCAGCTGCGGTTCATCTCCAAGGTCACCGCCGAGCAGCTCAACATCACCCTTCAGCAGTTCCGCGAGCAATACGGATGAGCGCCCGCACCGTGAACCGGCGTCTCAAGGGTTGGCCTGGATGGGTGGCATTGGTATTCGTCGTCGCTGCGGCCCTCACGGTGGGCATCGTCGCCACCACCGGCCCGCAAACGCCGGAGGATCGCGTCGATGCGATCTCCAAGCGAGTGGCCTGTCCGGTGTGCGACGGCGAGAGCGTGTTCGAGTCGCAGAACAGCGCATCGATCGCCATCCGCAACCAGGTCGGCGATCTCGTCGCGGAGAACGACTTGGGCGATGACGAGATCGTGGCATTCATCGAGACGCGCTACGGCGCGTCGGTGCTGCTCGTGCCGCGCGCCTCTGGATTCGATGCGCTGGTATGGGTGCTTCCGGCGGTTGCGCTGGTATGCGGCGTCGCTGGACTGGCAGTGGCCTTCCGCCGGTGGCGAACCGAGACCGAGAGCACCCTCGATCCGACCGCGGCCGACCGAGCGTTGGTCGAGGCGGCGCTGCGCGACGAACACGACGCGCAGTACGAGCTGTGAGCGCACGCGGCGATCAGCTCGACGAGCTGGCCGACCTCGAAGAGGAGCGGCGCTTCCTCCTGCGCTCACTCGACGATCTCGAGCGCGAGTTCGCGGCCGGCGATGTCGACGAAAACGACTACCAGACCCTGAAGGACGGCTACACCGCCCGCGCGGCCAACGTGTTGCGGCGGATCGACGCCGGACGGTCGGCGGTGGGCGAACGGCCGCCTCGTCGATGGGGGCGCACTGCGGCGATCACCGCTGTGCTACTCGCCGGTGCAGTCGGTATCGGATTCGTTCTTGCCGAAGCGTGGGGCGAGCGTCGTGCCGGGCAAGAGATCACCGGGTTCACGCCCGGCGACGACGCCCGGCTGCTCCTGGCGTCGGCGCGCAGCGCGATGACCAACGGCGACTTTCCGACCGCCAACGGATTGTTCGGACGGGTCGTCGAGATGGAACGCGAGCAAGGGCGCGAAAGCGTCGAGGCGATCGCCTACTTCGGTTGGACGCTGGCACTGCTGGCCACCCAAGAAGCCGACCCCGATGCCCGAGATGCGGCGCTCGATGCAGCGGTGCTGGCACTCGCCCAGTCGGCCGAACTCGATCCGCTGTATCCCGACCCCCAGTGCTTCTTGGCGATCGTCGAGTTCCAGTTCCGCGATGATGCCGAGGCGGCGCTGCCGTACGTCGAGGTGTGCGAGGCGAACAACCCGCCTGCCGACGTGGCCGACATCGTCACCGAGTTCGCTGCCGACATCCGGGCGGCAGCCGGCTGACGCCCATGTGCGGGTGTGACACGTGGGGTAGACCCCTGCTGTCACACGGGTGTGATCACGACGGTGTGATCACGACGGCGGCGGCCAGGCCTTTCCCCGTATGAACTCGCCATCGGTCGACTTCAGCACCCAGACCGACGCTTTCCGCCAGTCGGGTGTGCCGGCGATCTCCATGCCGCGGCGTTCGAGCGCCATCACCACGCTGGGGATGATGTCGCCGTGGCTGCACAACACGCCGCGGTGCGGGAGCTCGGCGAGCAGGTCGAGGACGGGCATGAAGCCGCCGCCCTCGTAGAGCCGATCGTCTGGTTCGACCTTCACGCCGACCGCCTCGCCGAGCGGCTCGAGCGTCTGGACGCAACGCAGCGATGGGCTCGCCACCAGCCGCGGCGGCGACTTCTGGCCGAGTCGTACGGCGATCGCAGCGGCTTGTGCCCATCCGGTACGACTCAGCGGGCGCACTGCGTCGTCGCCAACCCACTCCGATCGGCTTCCCGCCTTGGCGTGGCGAACGAAGTACAGCGTACGCGAGCTCATGACGCTGTGTTCATGACGGAATGCTCATGGTGACGAGCTCATCGTGACGGCGTGATCATGACTCGCGTGTGAGCGCAGTGTGTCGCTCGGTGAGTGTGCGAACGAAGATGATCCATGCGCCGCCAGCGATCACGGTGAGTACGCCGGCGAGTACACCCAGCGTCCCGAAGTCTTCGATCGTCTCGGCGAGGGCGTCGACGTCGCCGGCGCCCAATCCGCCAGCGAGTGCATTGGCTTGGAATGCGAGGATCACGACCGGAAGGAGCCCATAGGTCAAGAACCAGGTCCACAGCACGGCGTTCTCGCCCGGCCGTTTCCACTCGTCACCGTCGGCGACATCGGGCGTCGATGCCTTCCACAGCTCGCGGCACACCAGGAACGGCACGATGTACAACACGAACGGGGGGAGGAACCAGCCGAAGATGGCGAACAACGGGTGAAACGTCGTTTGCCGTCCGAAGGCCCGAACGTTGCTCGCGATGCGATACAGCCAGATGATGGTGACGATGCCGGCGGCGAGCGTGGCGACGCCGGTGATCAGCTGGGCGGCGTTGAGCGGGCCGATGGCACTCTCGAAGTCGTCTTGGGAGATCGAGCCGTTGAGGAAGTCCTCGGCGTCGCTGGCCGCACCGAACGACAAGATCGTCGCCGCCACCGTGCCGAGCACTGCTGCGGCGACGAGCACGACGACCGCCGTCGACAACCCGCGAATGCGGCGCAGCGGCACCGTCGGAGTCGGGTTGGTGCCGTAGGGCACGTACCCGGGCGGCGGTGTCAGCCCGGACGGCGGTGGGGGTGGGGAGTGCGACGGTGGTGGGGGTGGGGAGTCTGACGGCGGCGCCGCGGACGACGGTGGTGGGGGCGGGGCCGCAGATGGTGGCGGCGGGCCGCCTGGCGCGCTCGACGGGGGCGGTGGCGGCGGGGTCGACGAAGACGATCCGGACGATGGTCCGGGAGGCGGTGGCGAACCAGGGGGCGGCGGCGGGACGTCGCTCACGGCGGAGAGGCTAACCCCACCCGAGTTCGTGGAGTCGATCGTCGTCGATCCCGGCGGCGTGGGCCACCTCGTGGATCACCGTGACGTACACCTCTTCGGCCAGATCCTCGAAGTCGCGACACATGTCGCACAGCGCGGCCCGGTAGATCGTGACGACGTCGGGGCCATCGGTGCCATTGCGCTCGGTGTGCGGGACGCCTTCGTACAACCCGAGCAGGTCGGGTTCGTCGGGGTGGCGATCGTGCACCTGCACAACCACGTTGTCGAGCACCGGCAACAGCTCGTCGGGAAGGTCGTCGAGCGCATCGGCGACGAGGGCGTCGAACCGGTAGCGCGGGACCAACTCCATCGACGACTGGCCGCTCAGCTGACTTGCAGCTTCTCGGAGTAGACCTTCTTCGGCTTGAGCTCGACCGCGATTCGCTCGGCGATGTCGAAAAACGCCCGACCGGCTTCCGAGTCGGGCGCTATGGCCGCAATCGGCCGACCGGCGTCGCCGCCCTCGCGGAGGGCAGGCACCAGTGGCAGCGCCCCCAGGAGCGGCACGTCGAGGTCGTCGGCCAACTTCTGACCACCGCCTGAGCCGAAGATCTCGTAGCGCACGCCGTCGTCGCCGGTGAACCAGCTCATGTTCTCGATCACGCCGCGCACCGGCAGGTTGACCTTCTCGGCCATCGCTGCCGACAACGCGGCAACCTCCTGGGCAGCCGGCTGTGGGGTGGTCACGACGTACACCTCACCGCGTGGGAGGTACTGCGACAGTGACAGGGCGATGTCGCCGGTGCCCGGTGGCATGTCGATGATCAAGAAGTCGGGTTCGTCCCAGAACACGTCGGTGAGGAACTGCTCGAGCGCCTTGTGCAACATCGGCCCGCGCCAGATCACCGCTTGGCCCTGCGGCACGAAGTAGCCGATCGAGATGCAACGCACGCCGTACTGCGCTGGTGGGATCAGCATCTCGTCGATCACGGTCGGGTCGCGATCGGTGCCGAGCATGCGCGGGATCGAGTATCCGTAGATGTCGGCATCGACGACACCCACCGAGTGTCCCTGCGCGGCGAGGGCGACCGCCAGGTTGGTCGTGACGCTCGACTTGCCGACGCCGCCCTTGCCCGAAGAGATCACCAGCGGACGGGTCTTCGACGAGTTCTTGGCGAACGGAATCTCGCGCCCTTCGGCATGCCCTTGTGCTGGGGCACTCCCCGCAGTGGCGCCAGCGTCGCCGTGCAATTGCCGGCGCAACGCTTCGCGCTCGTCGTCGGTCATCACCGTGAAGTCGACATCGATCCGATCCACGCCGGGGAGCGCGGTTGCTGCGTCGCTGACCCGTCGGGTGATCTCGCCCTTGAGCGGACAGCCGGGCACGGTCAGTGCGATTTGTACGCCCACCGACCCGTCGCCGCGCAGGTCGATGTCGCGCAACATGTTGAGATCGACGATCGAGCGGTGGAGCTCTGGGTCCTCCACCGGGCGGAGGACGTCGACGATCTGCTCGCGAGTAACGGCCATGGCCACATTGTGGCGACCCCAGCCCTCGTTTACACCGTATTTGCACTACGCGGACAGGAGAAATTCCCCTAGACTGTGCCGATGGCCGCGTCGCCGGCGTTTACTGCGACGGTGTCGGCGATCACCGACGCTTTTGGTGATCCGACCCGTCGACGCATCTATCTCTTCGCTCGCGACCACTCACCCCATGCATCATCGAGTGGTGATGCTCCGCTGAACGAGACGAGCGGCGTCACCGCTGCGATGGTCGCCGCAGAAGTGGGTGTGCACGCCAACGTCGCCCGCCATCACCTCGACAAGCTCGCCGCAGGCGGCTATCTCGAAGTCTCCACGGCCAAAGCGCCCGGGAGCGGCGCTGGCCGGCCATCGAAGCGCTACGTGGCCACCGGCGACGCCGGCCGTCGCGAGCTCGACTTTCCACTGCGCAGCGACGATCTGTTGCTCTCGCTGCTTGGACGGGCACTCGACCGACTGCCCCAGGACGAAGCCGAGGCGATGGCCGAAGCGGTCGGCCAGGAGTACGGCGCGGCGATGGCTGCCGGGCTCACCGGCGATGCCCTGGCCGCTGGCCAGCGTTCGATGCGCTCAGCGATTCAAGCGGTCGCCGACGCGCTCACCGCACACGGGTTCGCCGCACATGCCGAAGAGCGCAACGACCGACTGCGAATCATCAACAACCACTGCCCGTTCGGCGATGTCGCCGCCGAGCACCCAGTGATCTGCGCCGTCGACCGAGGCATGGTGCGCGGGATGCTCGCTGCGTTGCATGCCGCCGACGACGACGGCGAACTCGGCGCCATCATCACCGAGTCCAGTCTCGCCGCCGGCGACACCTTCTGCGCCACGTCTGTCTGAGCGGCTTCTGTCCGGACGTCGGTGCTCGACGCGGGTCGACGACTGCGCACACCGGTGGCGGGGGCCGGTGCGACAGCTAGCGTGATCCTCAATGGACGTACGCATCGGAGTCACCCAAGCCCCTCGTGAGCTGAACGTCGAACTGGCCGACGACGCCGACCGCGACGACCTCAAGGCGCGCATCGAAGCGGCGCTCGGCGGCGCCTCCGACGTCTTGTGGATCACCGACAAGCGCGGCCGCGAGGTCGGCGTGGCGGCGGCCAAGATCGCCTACGTCGAGGTCGGCTCGTCCGACGATCGACGCATCGGCTTCGGCGGGTGACGATCGACCGGCCAGCCGTGCCGGTCGACCTCGACCTGGTGTTCGTCACTGGGAAGGGTGGTGTCGGCAAGACCACCGTTGCCGCCGCGCTTGCGCTCATCGCGGCTCGTGCCGGACGTCGCACGTTGGTGTGCGAGATGGATGCCAAAGGTGCGCTGGCGTCGGCCTTCGATGTCGGTCAGTTGCGTTTCGAGCCGACGGAGGTCGACGAGCACCTCGACGCCATCACGATGAACACCGAGGACGCGTTGCGCGAGTACCTCCGACTGTTCGTGCGCGTCCCCCTCATCGGGCGCATCGGGCCCCTGGCGTCAACCTTCGACTTCGTCGCCGATGCGGCGCCCGGGGTGAAGGAAATTCTCGGCGTGGGCAAGCTCTGCTACGAGGTGCGCGAGCGGCACTACGACCTCGTGATCGTCGATGCCGACGCCACCGGACATGTCGTGTCGCAAATCGGGGCGCCTCGCGTGATTCGCGATCTGGTGCAGGTCGGACTCGTGCGCGACCAGACCCAGTGGATGCTCGACATCCTCGAGGATCCTGCGCGAACCGGTGTGGTCGTGACGACCACACCGGAGGAGATGCCCGTCGTCGAGACAATCGAACTACTCGGCGAGCTGACGCCACGCACGGGCGTGCATCCGTGCTTGGTCGTGGCCAACCGAGTGCTGCCGGCGTTGTTCACCACACGCCAGGCGACGATCGCCAAGCGGCTCGACGCGGCGGTCGACCTGCTCGTTGACGCGGCGGGTCCTGATGTCGCCACCGTGCTCACGGCGGCGCGCGTGACCGAAGCGCGCCGACGCATGGGGGAGCGACACCTGGCCACGTTGCGCGCCGCTGTCGGCGAGCTTCCCGCGTCGATTGCCGACACTCCACTCGTCACCGTGCCGGAGTTGCTCACTCGGGCGTCGGGGCCACGAGTGGTGCACGCAGTCGCCGACGCACTCGCCGCCGAGCTCCTCCCGTCATGACTGGCATCGACTCCTTGCTCGCCAGCCGCGAGATGGTGCTCGTGGCGGGATCTGGCGGGGTCGGTAAGACCACCGTCGCCGCGGCGATGGGGATCGCTGCGGCGTCGCCTCGCGGGCGCAAGGTCCTGGTGCTCACCGTCGACCCGGCGCGTCGCCTGGCCACCGCGCTCGGCCTCGACGACTTCGGCAGCGAAGCGGTTCGTATCGATGCCGACCGTCTACCGTCGCGCACCCGCGGCGAGTTGTGGGCGGCGATGCTCGACACCAAAGCCGGATGGGACGAGCTCATCCGCCGCCATGCCCCCGACGCGGCCACTCGCGAGGCGGTGTTGGCCAACCCGCTCTACCAGAACATCACCAGGCGCTTCGTGCACAGCCACGAGTACCTGGCGATGGAGAAGCTGCAGGAGCTGCACGCCACTGGCGACTTCGATCTGGTGATCGTCGACACACCGCCATCACGCCACGCGTTGTCGATCCTCGATGCCCCAGTGCGGATGCGCGAGTTCTTCGGCAGTCGGTTGCTGCGCTGGCTCACCGTGCCGTACCGATCGCGTCTATTCACCTTTGCGTCGCGGCCCTTCTATCAAGTGGCCGATCGAGTCCTCGGGTCGCGGTTCCTGCAGGACATCGCCGACTTCTTCATCCTGTTCCAGGCGATGGAGTCGGGTTTCGTGCGCCGCGCCCGCGACGTCGAGCGGCTGCTCGGCGACCCGCGCACGGCGTTCGTCGTGGTCACCACCTTGGAGACCGCGCCAAGCCACGAAGCGCGCTACCTCGTGCGCGAGCTGCGTCGCCGCGACATGGCGGTCGGCGCAGTGGTCGCCAACCGCGTGCTTCCCGGCGAGTTGGCGTCAGACGGCGCAGCAGCGTCAGCCGAGCAACTGCTCGCCGCCGCAAACGATGATGTCGCCGCGGGCGATGACAGGGCCGAGACTGGGCTGGTCGCGGCGATCGCCGAGCGCATCGGGGCGCGGCGCACTGTCGTCGCGGCCACCCTCGTGCGCATCGGTGAACGATTCGACGACATCGCACTCGTCGCTGGACGTGAGCGGCAGCGCCGCAGCGAGCTTGCCGAGCTGGCGCCGACGATCGCACTGCCCTGGCTCGACGACGACGTTCACGACCTCGACGGCCTGGCGACGCTCGCAGCGCGCCTGCGCGCACCCGTCGACTAGACGAGCTCGATACGGCCGCCACTCGTCCCCGCCACCGATCCACCGCGCCACCAATCGGCACCGGCACCGATCGACACGGGCACCGATCGAGGCAGGGCGTCGACCCATCACCGTGTGGAATCGGGCAGACTCTCGAACGATGACTTCTCTCGCCGAGATCACCCGTGCGCAGACCGCGCTGTCGCGCGGCGATGCTGATCACCTGCACCGGTTGACCGCCGAATGGGCCTTCCTCGCCGACCTGTGCTTCGCCGACCTCCTGCTCTACGTGCGCTCACGCACCGGGACGTGGGTGGTTGCCGACCAGGTGCGACCGGCGACCAACCAGACGATGTATGCGATCGACCTCGTCGGGCACGCGGCGGATGATGAGCAGGCCGAGTTGATCGACCATGCGGCGACCAACGGCGTGCGGATCGAGGGTCAGCTCGCCGCTGATGAGCCCACGGCGGTCGGTCGCATGCTGGCGATTCCGGTGCGACGGGACGGCTCCACGATCGGTGTCATCGGCAAGCACTGGATGGTCCGTACGGGTCGTCCACTCGGCGAGCTCGAACGCAATTATCTCCACATCTTCGACGAGTTCGTGACGATGATCGAGGGTGGGACCTTCCCGTTCGCCGGTCGGGTCGCCGACTCGAGTGCTGCGCCACGCGTCGGTGATGGGGTCCTGACGCTCGACGCCGGCGGCGCGGTGACCTTTGTGTCGCCCAACGCCAACTCGGCGCTGCACCGCGTGGGGATTCAGGCCAACGCCGTTGGCATGCGCCTTGCGGAACTCGGCTTCCACGACGGTCCGGTGCGGCAAGCGTTCGAGCGCTGCGAACCGGTGGTCGAAGAGTTTGAGCAGGGCACCGACGTGACGCTGCTGTGTCGCTGCGTGCCCATCGTGCGGCGCAACGATGGAGGTCGACGTGTCGACGGGGCGCTATTGCTCGTGCGCGACGTCACCGAACTGCGCAAGCGAGATCGATTGCTGCTCAGCAAGGACGCCACGATCCGCGAGATTCACCATCGGGTGAAGAACAACCTGCAGACGATCTCCTCGCTGCTGCGACTCCAGGCTCGCCGGTTGACCAACCCCGAAGCCAAAGCCGCCGTGTCCGAGTCGGTCCGGCGGATCCGCACGATCGCCCTCGTCCACGAGTCGTTGTCGCGTGAGCCGGGCGAGGACATCGCGTTCATCGAGATCGTCCGACCGCTGCTGCGACTTGCCGAGGAAGGGCTGCAGTCCCCGGACCGTCCACTGCAGTTCTCGGTGAGTGGCGATGGTGGCCGGATCCCGGCGCACACCGCTACGCCGCTCTCGGTGGTGTTGACCGAACTCCTCCAGAACGCGGTCGATCACGGCTTCGTGGAGGGCGGCACCGGCAGCAGGGTCAGCGTGGCGTTGGCCCACACTGAGGGTCGGCTCGAGATTCGCGTCGTCGACGACGGCCAGGGGGTGGCGGCCGACTTCGACCTCGAGCACACGACCGGACTCGGGTTGTCGATCGTGCGCACGCTGGTGACCACCGAACTCAACGGCACGATCGATATTCGCCAGGCGAGTCTCGACGATCTACGCGCTGCCGGGATCGGCAGCGACGGTGACGAAGCAACGGGGACCGTGATCGAACTGAGCGTGCCAACCGTCGACTGATCGAGGTGTGACAGTCGAGGTGTGACAGATGAGGTCAGACCCCATCTGTCACATCGCAGGAGTCAGCTGGCGCGCGCGGCGCGTGCAGCTGCGGCACGTCGCCGGCGGATCACGCGGCGCTCCTCCTCGGTCAGACCACCCCAGATACCCGAGTCCTGGTTGGTGTCGAGGGCAAAGTCGAGGCAGGCCCCGGCGACCGTGCATTGGTCGCAGACCTCTTTGGCCCGTGCGATGTGCACCAGCGCAACCCCTGTGGTCCCGACCGGAAAGAAGAGCTCCGGGTCGGTGTCGCGGCACAGCGCGTCGTCGCGCCATTCGTATTCCGCGGCTCCCAGGGTCAGGCTGGACGCAAGGATCGACACGTTGGTGCTCCTCGAAGGTTAGGTGTGAGATGTGGGGGGATCGGCTGCCGGGTCGGGCAGCAGGCGGTTCGGGCGAACAGGGCGCGAACGGCGGGGTAAATCTAGAGGTCTGTCGACGACCTGACAAGGGCCCTTGGTCCGGACATCGGCCAGTCGCCGGCGGACAGTACCGCTGACCAGCCGCGATGGTGATCGCGCAGCGTGGACCAGTTCTTGCGCGGCGGGGAACCGCATCGATGGCGGACGCCCGTCGAACCGGGCACACTGCACACGTGCTCGTGATCGCCCACCGCGGCGCCTCCGCCGATGCGCCGGAGAACACACCGGCGGCATTCGTGTTGGCCGAGACGCAGGGCGCCGACGGCATCGAGCTCGACGTACGCCATGCTGCCGACGGCACGCTGGTGGTCACCCACGATCCGCTCTCGCCGGCGACCGATTCCGATGCCGCTGGTCACGTTGACTTGCGGTCCGCACTGGCGTCGATGCGCACCGACACGTTGGTCAACGTGGAGATCAAGAACCTGGCCTCCGACGGCGGTAGCGATCCGACGATGGCGGTGCTGGAGCCCGTTCTCGCCGAGTTGCGGGCGGCTGGCGCTCCGGAGCGATGGCTCGTGTCGTCGTTTTCTGCGGCGACGATCGACGCGTGCTGCGAGATGGCTCCGGAGATCGCCGTTGCGCTCCTCGTCGGCCGTATCGGTGCCGACCGATTGGCGCGTGCGGCGCGTCGGGGGTACGCCGCCGTTCATCCGCACGAGTCGACGATCGACGCTGCGGTGGTCGAGCGCTGTCACGCGGCGGGGCTTGCGGTGATTGCCTGGACCGTGAACGACGTCGGTCGAATGGCTGAACTGGCCGATCTGGGCGTCGATGGCCTGTTCACCGACGTGCCCGGAGTCGCTCGCGACGCCATTGGCTCGGCTCCTACTGCGGTGAGTTGGCCGCGCTGGGAAACACCAGCTTGACCGCATTCGGTACGTGGTCGAACTCGAGCCGGTTGGTCGATCCCAGGGCATCACCGTCGACCTGGTACGGGAACGGGCACTCGTGTTCGACCACGAGGTGCTGTACGTCGACGCGCACGTCGAGTGACGGTGTTGCGGTGACCCCGCCGCCACGGAGTGCGCCGGCCAACGAGCCGAGGATCGCCGTCGCCCGCATCGTGGTGAACGTGATCGCCACCAACCCCCGATCGAGCGTGGCCGCGGGCGAGAGGTCGAGCGGTCGGTTGCCGAGGTATGTGTATGGGTTGGTGTTGAGCACGATCGAGAAGTAGCCATCGTCGACGGCCGGTCCGCCATCGCCGTGGACCCGGAAGTGGGGGACGCGTCGGTCGTAGCCGCGCCACCAGGTGGTGAGTCCTGCGGTGATGAACAACGGGTGCCCCAACCACCGCTTCAGCGAGCCGCGGCGTTCGACCTGCTCGACGACCGCGGCGTCGAAACCGATGCCGGTGTGGAAGCAGAAGAAGCGCCCGTTCACCTTGCCCAGTCCGATCGGTTCGATGTGACGTGCGGCGATGCCGTCGGCCAGGAGGTCGGCTGCGGTCACCGGATCGTTCGGCATGCCGAGCGTGCGGGCGAACACATTGGTTGACCCTCCTGGGAGAACACCGAGGGCGGTGTCGGTTCCGGCGATTCCGGTGGCCACTTCGTTGAGCGTGCCGTCGCCGCCGAAACCGATGACCACATCGATGCCCCGCCGCGCCGCGTCGGCGGCGAACCGCGTCGCGTGTCCACGGCGGTTGGTTTCGACCATCTCAACCTGGGCGTCCTGGCCCAACCGGCGGTGGACCACGACCGTGTTGCGCGCGGTCACCGACGAGGCAAACGAGTTGACGATCAGCAAGACCCGCAAGCCGCTCACTGTAAAGCCCGAACAGTTTGGGAGCGTGACGTACCGGCCGGTAGCGTCGTCCGCCGTATGCATGTGATCGTTTGTGTCAAACAGATCCCCGATCCGGCGCTGCCGGGGGAGCTCGATCCGGCGACCAACACGCTGAAGCGTGAGGGCAAGCTGATTCTCGACGAGTCCGATGGTTACGGCGTCGAAATGGCGTTGCAGCTGGTCACCGCTGCTGGCGGGGGTGAGGTCAGCCTGGTGTCGATGGCCCCGAATGACGAGGTCAGCGGGCTGCGCACCGCGCTTGCGATGGGCGCGGCCAAGGCCGTGTTGGTGTCGGATCCGTCGCTGTCGGGCGCCGACGCGCTCACGACGGCCAAGGTCCTCGGTGCGGCGACGAAAAAGCTCGACGACGCCGATCTGATCTTGGCTGGGACCGAGTCGTCCGACGGCTACACCGGCACGGTGCCCGAGCAGCTCGCTGAGGTGCTCGGCCTGCCGTCGGTCACCTTCGCCAAGACCGTCGAGGTCGCCGACGGTGCCCTCAAGGTCGATCGCCAGTCAGAGGCTGGCTACGACGAGGTGACCTGTCCGCTGCCGGCCGTCGTGTCGGTGACTGCGGGCGTCGTCGAGCCCCGGTACCCGAGCTTCAAGGGCATCATGGCGGCCAAGTCGAAGCCGGTCGACACCGTCACGCTCGGCGATCTCGGGGTCGAGAGCGTGTCGTGGGCCCAGAGCATCATCGCCGTCGATGACGCACCCGAGCGCGAGGCCGGCGAGATCATCGAAGACGATGGCGAGACGTTCACCAAGATCGTCGAGTATCTCGACAACTTGAAGGTCATCTGAGGCGAGCGGGACAAAGGAGTCAACGATGGGAATCGACAACATCTGGGTGTATGCCCAAGCGGCAAATGGCGAGCCGACCACCGGCACCCTCGAACTGATCACCAAGGCACGCGAGCTCGGCGGCAACGTCACTGCGTTCCTCGGCGGAGACGCTGCAGCGATCGCCGGGGCACTCGGCGAGCACGGCGCAACAAAGGTGTACGCCACCGGTGATCTCGGCGGGTCGCTGCCGGGGGTCGCCGTCGCGGCGGCAATGCAGGCCGTGATCGACGGCGGCGACAGCCCCGACCTGATCATGTTCCCGCAGTCGTACGAGGGCCGCGACGTCATGAGCCGGCTGTCGGTCAAGCTCGACCGCACGGTGCTGACCAACTCGACCGACGTTGCCGTCGACGGCGACGCCGTCAAGGTGACCACGCCGGTGTTCGGCGGCACCAAGCTCGTCACCTCACAGTTCACCGGTGAGAGCCCGTACCTTGCGGCCTTCCGGCCGAAGAGCTTTGCGGCGGAGCCGTCCGGTGGTGGCCCGGCCGAGGTTGTCTCGGCAGCGGTCCCTGACCTCGGAACGAGCGGCGCCGCGACGGTGACGGCAGTACACGTCGAGGAGACGACCGGGCCGAAGCTCGACGAGGCCGCCGTGGTGGTCGCTGGCGGGCGCGGGCTCGGCGAAGCCGAGAAGTTCGAGATGATCGAGAGCCTGGCCAAGGCGCTCAACGGTGCGCCTGGTGCGACACGCGCAATCGTCGATGCCGGGTGGGTACCCTACGCATTGCAGGTCGGCCAGACCGGCAAGGTCGTGAAGCCGACCGTGTACGTCGCCGCCGGGATCTCGGGCGCGACGCAGCACATGGTGGGGATGAAGGGCTCGAAGAACATCATCGCCATCAACAAGGATGCCGAGGCCCCGATCTTCGGCGTTGCCGATCTCGGCATCGTTGGTGATGTGCACAAGGTGCTGCCGAAGCTGATCGAAGCGCTGCAGGCGCGCGGCTGATCGAAGCCGCACCATCGACACGGCTGATCGAAGCCGCACCATCGACACGGCTGATCGAAGCCGCCGACTCGCCTAGGCGGCGTCGGCGGCGTTGATTGCCCACGCCACCCCATCGGCCTGGTCCTCGACCGCCAGCTGCAACGTCCACCCGACGTCGGGCTCGAACGCGTCCCAGCGGTACCACGTCAGCTCGTCGGCCACGTCGCCGAGTTCGGCAGCCGGCACGGGCCATCGGTCGAGCACGTCGCCGAGCGCGGCGAGTACCCACCATGCGCCGAAACGTCCGGCGGCGGCGCCCCGGCGGCGTCCGTGGGCACCTCCGGACGCGCCGCACCATGCCATCCAGGTCATCGCCTCCTGCGGCGTCAGCATCACGACGCGCGCTCTGCGCACACCGAGCGCGCCGATTGCTACTGCGATCGAACCCTCGACACAGGTCGTGTCGAGCGTTCCATTCGACTCGGACGTCCACACCTCGACCAGTTGACGTACGGCGAGGTCGACGTCGTCATCGAGACGTTCGCCATCCGTAGTCGTGATGACTTCGTCGGTTGGTGTCGGCAGCTCGGGGCGGTCGCAGCGCACGTCGTTGTCGCGATAGTCGGCGAGCGCGTAGGCCGGTTCCCACGGTGCCATCTCGGTGGGGATGTCGAGCACGTCGGGGAGTGCCGCCGAATGCACGGCGTCACCGCGGAGTGCTCGTTCGTGAGCGGCGAACGCGGCGACCGGAGTGGGGTCGAGTAGGGGTGCAAGGTCTGCCCACTCGTGATGTTGGGCCGCCACCTCGGGCAGCGGGCCGATGGTGAATCGGCCGCTGTCGGGATCACCCAGCACTGTGGCCACGTACTCGGGGGTGGCGAGCAACACCAGCCGATACTCGGCCAGTGTGGCGGCGGGCCAGAGTTGGCGACCCGTGGCGACCGCGGCGCGGGCACGGACGCGCACGCGCTCGAGCCCGTCCCAGTCGCGGCTTGCCGTGCGATCGTCGATCAAACGCACTAACCCGTCGAGGTCGGCACGGTGGATCAGCGCGTCGAGGTCATCGTCGACCGTGACGTCGTGGTCGATGTTCACACCGATGGTTCTAGACCAGGGGCCAGGGGTAGCGGCGCCCACTCGGGTCGGTGGGGAACTCGCGCGCCGTCACCACGCGTCGCGCCCGCTCGCTGAGCGCTTCCACCTCGTCGTCGGCGAGCAACGCGGCGATCTCCAGCGGCACTCGCTGGCACAACGGCGCAACAGCGTCGAGCAGCTCGTCGGCGATCGCCTCCCCGCCGAACTCCCAGATCACGGTGCGCAGCTTGAAGTCGGCGGCAAAACACAGACCGTTGTCGATCGCCCACACCTCACCAGCTGTGGTGTCATCGGGCGGAACGAGCAGGCAGTGGCCACTCTTGCGGTCGGTGTTGTTGGCCAGCAGGTCGAGCAGTGCGATCTTGCGCAACGCGTCGTGTAGCTCCGGGTGGTTCTCATGGATCGTGAAGTAGTGCTCGCGGTGATCGGCGAGGACGAACCATTGCACCGAGCCTTCACCAAGTGGGCCGTCGCGCAACACCGTGGGTGGCACGACGTGGGTGCCGAGCGCCTCGCTGAGCAGGTAGGTGGCCACTTCGCGGCGGTGAAGTCCGGGCTCGAAGTCCCACAGGGGCCGTTCGCCGCGGGTCGGCTTGTAGATCGCCGGGTGCCGTTTCCCGTCGTGCACGACGTGGACGAGGAACGTGGCGTTGCTGCTGTACGGCATCCGGCCGTCGACCTCGATCTCGCCGCGCCGCAGATGGTCGATCGGATCGTCGATCGGATCGACTCGTAGTTGGACGCCGGTCTGTTCGTCGGTCATCGGCGGGGGATGGCGATCAGGATCGTTGCGGTCAGTTCATCCGCGGGCAGGCGTGGCCGTCGGGGTCCATCGGATTGCTGCACCACGTGCACGACGGCCGTCCGGCGCCGATCACGCCGTCGGCGTGCTCGCAGAACGCCAGCGCTTGGCCGCGATTGACGAAGACGCGCACGTGGCCGCGGCTGTCGTCGTCGATGAATTCACCCTCTTCGTCGACCTCACCGACTTCTTCGAGTTGGATGAGGACCCGGTCCGAGGCACGGTCGTAACCGAGCCCGACGGGACCCAGGACGAATGCTGTATCGACGGGTTCGACCAGGTCGAGAGCGCTCGGCAGCGGCTTGTCTTCGGCCGGGGGCAGGTCGCTCAGCACCTTGCGGAGGTATTCGGCGATCGCCGCTGCCTGCTGCTTTTCGCACTTGAGGGTGACGCGCTGGCCATCGGCGCGGGCCTGGAGGAAGAACGTGCGCTCACCTGGCCGCCCTTGTGTGCCGACGGTGAACGCATCGACCTCGTCGAACTCATAGAACACAGTCATTGCTGGATGCTCTTCACCCTCATGACGGTGCGAGTTCGGTGAGGGAGCGACCGGTGGAGTTCACTGCGAGCACGATCGGTCCGCCAGCGGTGTAGGTGATCGCCGTGATCGATGCGGGGCTGATCACCGTGCGTTGGAACAAATCGAGGTGCGTGCCGGCTGCATGGGCGACCGCGGCCTTGATCGTGTCGGCGTGTGACACGCATACGATCGTGTCACCACGATGTTGGGCGCACAGGTCGGCGATGGCGTCGACCATCCGGGTCTGCATCTCGGTGAAGCTCTCGCCGCCGGGGAATCGAAACGTTGACGGCGCGCGCTGCACGGTCTGCCACTCGGGCAGCTTCATCAGGTCCTTCAGCTGGCGGCCCGTCCATTCGCCGAACTCGCACTCGATCAGCCCGCGGTTGGTGCGCGTGCGCAGTCGGCAAGCCTTGGCGATAGGGGCGGCGGTCTCCTTGGCTCGTTCCAGCGGTGAGCTGTACACCGCGGCGACCTTCTTGAGCTCGCCGATCCGCGCTGCGGCGATCGCCGCTTGCTCGTGACCAGCGTCGGCAAGGTGCAGACCCGTCGCTCTGCCGGGCAGCACTTGGCCGGTCGTCGGCGTTTGGCCGTGTCGTACGAGGAGCACTGTTGTCGGCTTCGGCCCCGACGGGCTGCGCCGTCGCGTCGCTCGCTTTTTCTTGGTGGCTGTGGTGCGCGTCGCCATGAGGTGATCTCCAACCTAACGTCGCTCGGCGTGACTCCACTCGCCCAGCTCGAAGCAGAGGTGATCCAGTGTCGATCGTGTTCGCGACTCGTCGCGTGGCGCGAGCAGGTCGCGGTCGAGAAGCGCGCCGCGTATCGCGACGAAGAGTATTGGGGCCGGCCCATTCCTGGCTTCGGTGATCCGGCGGCGCGCATCGTTGTGCTCGGCCTGGCGCCTGCTGCGCACGGAGCGAATCGCACCGGCCGCGTCTTCACCGGTGACCGCAGCGGCGACTGGCTCTTTCGGGCTATGTACCGGGCGGGCCTCGCCAATCAGCCGACCTCGGTGGCGATCGACGATGGCCTGCGGCTGCGCGATGCATGGGTCACCGCTGCGGTGAAGTGTGCGCCGCCGGCCAACAAGCCGACCCCCGAGGAACGAGACCTGTGTGCGCCGTTCCTGGAGCGCGAGCTGGCGTTGCTCGACGCGCCGGTGGTGGTGTGCCTCGGCCAATTCGGGTACCTCGCCGCCGCCCGCCACTTTGGTCTGCGCCCCAGACCACGCTTCGGTCACGGCGTCGAGATCTCGGTCGCCGACGGTCCGGTCCTCGTGTGCTCGTTCCACCCCAGCCAGCAGAACACCTTCACCAAACGGCTCACCGAACCGATGCTCGACGCGGTCTTTGCGCGGGCGGTCGAACTCGCGCGCTGATCGTGCGTCGGACCGTTACGCCAGCGCGTCTGCGAGGGCCTGCCCCACCAGTGCGTGGACCATACGGGCGTCACTCAGCACGGTCAGCAATGAGAAGAATCCGTGGATTTGTCCCGATAGGTGCACGTGGCTCGTGGTCACGCCGGCTGCTGAGAGCCGCGCCGCGTAGGCCATGCCTTCGTCGCGCAGTGGATCGAAGCCGGCCGTGATGACGAGCGCCGGCGGTGCCGCCGCCAATCGTTCCTCGGTCTCGTACAGCGGCGACACGCGGGGATCATCGGGTGCCCCCTCGTCTCCGGCGAGGTACTGATCGACGAACCAGCGCATCGCTGCGGCGGTGAGGAAGTACCCATCACCGTTCTCCTGGTACGAGTCGTATGTCTGTTGATCGATCGCCGCTTGGGCGTCGGCTACTGGGTAGATCAGGAGCTGGAAGCGCAGCGCAATCGGCGCATCGTTGGCGACCGCTGCGGCCAGGTTGGCGCCCGCTGAGTCGCCGGCGATGGCGATCCGATCGGGGTCGATGCCGAGTTCGTGAGCGGACTCCCGCGCCCAGCGGGTCGCCGTGAGGCAATCGTGCAATCCAGCGGGGAACGGGTCCTCTGGAGCGAGTCGATACCCCACGCTGAGGACCGCGTGGCCGCTGCGGTTGGCTAACGAGCGGCACACGGTCTCGTGTCCGTCGACGTCGCCGGTGACCCAGCCGCCGCCGTGGATCCAGATCGTCAGCCCGGTGACGTCATCGTTGCTGCGATACAGCCGGGCCGGCACGCCGCCTGCGTCGACATCCTCGATGTGGTGGCACTCACCGCTCGCTGGGGCGCGCAGGGCGGCACGTCCCTCGCGGGCCTCGTCGGGCGTCACCGTGTGGATCTCGGGGAGTTCTAGCGATTCGACGAACGCGAGGACGGCGGCGGCTTCGGGGTGCAGCTGCATCGGCGAATTCTGCCAGTCGCCGACGCCGTCGCTTGGCCCGAGGCACCGATAGCATCGAGAAGCCGTGAAGCCCCGTCGTCTCGCCGCCATCGTCGCGCTCAGCGTTGTGGCTGTCGGCTGCGTGTCGGATCCCAGCGCCAACCGTGTCGCTGAGGACCTGATCAACACGCTGGCGACCACCGAGGAAGAGCGCGAGTGCATGCTCGAAGTGCTCGAAGACTACGAGGTGGACGACCTGGGGAACGACGCCAACAGTGATACGCCAGCAGTTGCCGAGGCGGCCAACGAGGAACTCGACCGCTTCCAGGCCGACCTCGAAGCCTGCCGCACCCCCGGCTGACCCGCCCGACCGGTGAGCCGAACAGCCCCCTGCGGGCTGGCTCGCTCACCGGTGGCGATGACGTTGGCGCTGCGGTGAGCCAAAGCGCCCCCTGGGGGCTGGCTCCCTCACCGGAGGGTCACGCGGCACGCGCACAGCGGGCGGCGATGGCATCGAGGCGGGCGTCGAACCGCTGGTGGTAGTCGCAACGCGAGATGCGGAGCACGCGCCACCCGGCAGCACGAGCAGCCTGATCACGACGTTGGTCCGATGCCCGGCCGAGGACCTCGTCGTGGCTCGGGTGGACGTCGACCTCGATTGCCAGTCGTTGCTCCACAAGCGCGAGATCGAACCGCGCCGATCCATAACCGGGGAGCTCGATCCGGTACTGGCGGACGAGTCCCACCACACCGCGATGCACGAGCCCGAGTGCAGCGCGTACCTCAGGGTGTGAATCCGCGGCGCCGCCCCCGATTCGTCGTTCGAGCTGCTCCATGAAACGCGCCGCCCAGCGACGGCGCGGAGAGAGCCACTCCACCGCTGTGTCGTACAGCTCCTCAGCGGTCACTGGATGATCGCGGATCACCTGTTCGATGACCGACAGCAATGCGTCTCCGCGCAGCCAGCGAGCGAGATCGAACGTGGTGCGTGCCGGAGACGTCACTCGAATGGCGTCGTGCCGTTGCACGATGTCGTGTGGGTGAATCGCGGCGGTGCGGTATGGCACAACCCATGCTGCTTCGGCTGGCTGGCTGCGCGGCGGCGCAATCGTGTGGATGCGGTGGTCAGCTGGCAGCTTGCGCAGACCCCATAGACGGCCCGCGGTCGGACCGGCGATGCTCAGCTCTGGTCGCGCGAGGCATATTGCCGCACATCGACCGAGCTCGTCGAGGTGGACGTTTGGCGTCCGATACGCGCCGCGGATCACCGCCACGAGCTCGCCGTTTTCGCGCAGTCGTCGAACTCGGCGTTCCGGGTGCCCGGCGGCGTGTAGTTGGTGGGTTCCGATCACGCCGTGTTGATCGGCGAGTAGGCGGTGAACCGCTGGCACAAAATGGGTCATCTCCACGCTCCGTGTGTGATCGCTCGAGCGGGAGGAGTCGGTGCCTCGACCCTACGGCGATCGCGTGCGACGCGGACACACGTGGGTTGCGGTGAGGGAGACGGCCCACGGAGAGCCAATTCGCTCACCGAAAGCTCGGACACGTGGGTTGCGGTGAGGGAGACGGCCCAGGGTGAGCCGATTCGCTCACCGCAGGGCGGGTCAGGCAACCGGCGTCACGCGGTGGTGGCGGCGGCTTTCTTCTTCTTCTTGGGTGGCGGGACGCCAACGGCGGGGGCGCCGTCGGCCTCCTTCGGCCACCGGCGGCGGCTGACGATCGACAGCATGCGCAGCAGCTTCATCGCCTTCTCATCCTCCTGAGCGGGACGCGAGATGATCGAGCCGTCGGCGATCATCCGGTTGATCACCTCTTCGCCCAGTTCGGTGCGCACGATGGTGAGCGTCCAGTCGTTGTCTTCACCGATCCCGCCGGTGGCGATGTCGGAATGCTCGGCCGCGAAGTCTGGGCAGCTCTTGCACCCCTGGCGCGTCCAGGCGTGGCACTCCTTCAGATCGATCTCGTGATACGACCCGTCCTTCATCCAGATCTGGAAGACGCCCTTGATGTTCATCTTCACCATGTCCTGCTTCTTCAGGCCGTACTTGGCCTCGAACAGCTCGGTGAAGATCGCATCGTCGAACGTCTTCGAGCACAACAGCCCGATGTTGAACAGGAACGGCTTCGACACCTTGCCGGCTTTGCGATCCCACATCACCGGCGGTGACGACGTCTGGCACCCCATGCCGACCAACGCCAGGCGCTCGAAACCCTTCTCGCGTGCCTCGGGTAGTGCCAGTGGGTTGGCGCAGTACGTGTAGCGGCTGCCAGCGGTGGCCAATATCTCGTCGCGGGTGGAGACCACCGCGGGCTTGGCTTTCCAGGCGTCGTCGTCCTCGACTCCGGACACCAGCGCGGCGTCGATGTAGTCGTGGTCGCGTAGCCACAGCAGCATCGCCGAGACGAAGCCGCCGTCTTGGCCCATCTCGTGGACCATCTTGTCGGATGCGCGGGTCAGCAACAGCTGGCGCCAGATCCCCGACATCTCGTCGGGCTCGCGCACCCGGCCGAAGAGGTGCATGTCGGCTGCTGGCTCCCACGCTCGGAACCGGGGACACGCTCGCGTGCAGGTGGTGCAGCCGCCTTGCTCACCGAAACCATGGAGGCAGTTCTCGGCGCCGAGCTCCTCTTCGAGGTGGAACGGCAGATACTTGCCCTCCTCGTGCTCGTAGCCGATCACGTCGTGCGGGCAGGTGACCACACAACCCGAACAGCCCGTGCACAGTCCGGTCGTGATCACCTCGGCGTACAGCTCTTTCCACTGTGCGGTCCATCGACCGGCCTTCGCCGGCGGGACTGCGGGGGCATCGCTTTCGACTGCCGTCATGTGTCGATCGTAGGCGACCGCCCCGTACAGCGAGCAGCCCGTGGTGGCGATTGGTGCCCTTCGTAGAATCGATCTCGTGACGACGACGGTGTATCCCGCGGTGCGCGCCGATGAGCTGCGCACCAAACGTGAGATCGCCGGCGCGTTCTTCGCGTCTGGATCGCCGCGCGTGATCTCCGTGGCGGTGCTCGTGGCGGCCGTTGCCCGGCTGGTGATCGGTTCGTGGAGCTGGACCGACGTCGCAGTGCTCTGTATCACGCTGGTGGCGGCCGGCGTCGTCGAATGGGTACTGCACATCGGACTGCTGCACGCCAGCGACGACGCATGGACCACCCGCACGCTCGGCACCGGAGTGGGACACAAGAAGCACCATCTCGATCCGCCCGACATGCAGTGGTTGTTGCTCGGGCCGATCGATGCGGCGGTGTTCGCCGTGCTCATCGCCATCGGCACCGCAGCGTGGACGATCCCGGCAGCGGCGCTGGCCAACGCACCGTTCGGTTGGTCGATCGGCCTGCTGCCGACGTTCGTGACCGGGCTGTTGTGCGCGTACCTGGCGTTCGCTCACTACGAGTGGACGCACCTGTTGGTACACACCCGATATCGGCCGAAGACCCGCTACTACAAGCGGCTGGCGCGCAACCATCGCCTCCACCACTTCCGCAACGAGCGGTATTGGCTGGGAATCACGTCGAATCTCGGCGATCGGGTCATGCGCACGTATCCAGCCGACAAGTCCGACGTGCCGCTGAGCGATACCGCTCGCACGCTCTCCTGAGAGGACATCGCCGTGACGACGTTGTGGTACGTATCGCATCCCGAGGTGCGCATTGACGGAGATGTGCCGGTGCCTCGATGGGGTCTGACTGACACCGGGCGAGCGCGCGCCACGGCGATGTGCGCGCAACCGTGGATTCACGACATCGAGCGCATCGTGTCGAGTGACGAAACCAAGGCGCTCGAGCTGGCGGCGATCGTCGGCGTGCACCGCGGTCTCCCGGTCGAAGTGCGTCCAGGGACCGCAGAGACCGACCGCAGCTCGACGGGGTTCGTGCCTCCGGACGAGCACGACGCGCTGGCCGCCGAATGGTTCGCGGCGCCCGAGTCCTCACCGTCGGGGTGGGAACCGGCGGTCGCCGTGCAAGCGAGGGTGGTGGCGGCGCTCGCCGATCTTCTCGAGGGGGAGGCGCCAGCGATGATCGCCGGACACGGCGGCGCTGGCACGTTGTGGTGGTGCCACCTGATGGGGGTGTCGATCGATGGCGTGCGCGACCAGCCGGGTGCCGGGCACTACTTCGCCGTCGACATGGCGACTCGTCGGCCGCTGCACGGGTGGCGGCGAGTCGACGACATCGAGTCCGACTAGCGATCGGGTTGTTCGCGGCGCTGCGTCACGATCCACGCACGTCCCAGAGGTGGTGGATCGGGTCGTGGATCAAGTACCTGGCGAACGACTCGACGGTGAACGCGGCACCGTCGGACCGATAGCCGATGCGCTGCCACTGGTCGCCGGCGACTCCATCGAAGCGCGTCGCCAACTCCTCGGCTCGCATGAGGAGGTCGCTGGCGACGATTGCCGGGTCTGCGGCGTTGTAGTTCTGCTCGACGGCGGTCTCGTCCTGATCCCAGTTCGGGTACCGCGCACCGTCGGTCTCGAGCATCAGCCGGAGTCGGTCGTCGTAGAGCGCATACACGTCGCGGACGTGGGCGGCGTACTCGAGCGGCGACCACACGTTGGGGTCGGGACGCGTGCGTAGCGCGCCCGCGTCACGGTCAAGCACCCGTTGCCAATGGGAGGCGTTCTCTCGAATGAGCGCGCCGATCTCGTCGCGGTCGAAGGTGCGCACGTCGTGGCCGCACTCCTGGCACGTCGAGTCGAGGACCCAGGTCCAGTCCTTGCTGTCGGGGGTGCCGACCGGCGTCGTGTCGTTGCGTGTCGTGTCGTCGCGTGTCATGGGGCGCGCCTTTCCGTGTCGGTTGGGATGCGTCGCCGTTGACACGCTGAACGTAGCGAGCCGCAGTGCCCGCATCACCGTCGATTCACGGCGCGCCATCACGACGCCTCAACACGAAACGGTCAACACGATCTGGCACCACAACCGACGACACCCGCACCAACCCGGACGAATCCGAGCCGATGCGGGCGTCGTGTCAGTGACTGAACGTGATGAGCGCGCGCTAGATCGCGTCGCCGCCTTCCTCGCCGGTGCGGATGCGCACGATGCGATCGACGGCGGTGACCCAGATCTTGCCGTCGCCGATCTTGCCGGTGGCGGCGGCAGTCTTGATCGTGTCGACCACCGTGTCGACGGCGCCGTCGTCGACGACGACGTTCACCTCAACTTTGGGGACGAAGTCGATCTTGTACTCGGCGCCGCGGTAGGTCTCGGTGTGTCCGCCTTGGCGGCCGAACCCACGAACTTCGTCGACGGTGATGCCAGCGATGCCGGCCGCCTTCAGGGCGTCTTTCACGTCGTCGAGCTTGAACGGCTTGATGATCGCTGTCACGAGTTTCATGTAGTGATCCTTCCTTGTTGCGTCCGGCGATCAGGCGCTGTGCGCCAGGTCGCTGCCGTAGCCCTGCAGGCCGTGTTCGGGAATGTCGAGACCCTCGACTTCCTCTTCCTCGCTGACTCGGAGGCCGATGGTGGCCTTCAGGATGGCGAAGACGATCCCGGAGGTGACGGCGACCCACACGCCAATGGCGGCGATCATCGCGGCCTGCAGCGACAGCTGGTCGAGTCCGCCGCCGTAGAACAGGCCGGCGTTGTCACGGCCGAGGAACGCATCGTCGTAGCGAGCGAACAGGCCGATCGACAGCACGCCCCAGGCGCCACACACGCCGTGGACGCTGACGGCGCCGACCGGGTCGTCGATCTTGATGCGGTCGAAGAACATGACCGAGAAGACGACGAGCACGCCGGAGATCGCTCCGATGGCCAAAGCGCCAGCGAAGTTGACCGTGCCACATCCTGCGGTGATGCCGACCAGCCCGGCGAGAACGCCGTTGCCGATCATCGCCACGTCCGGCTTGCCAGCGACGAGCCAAATGGTGAACGTGGTGGCCAGCCCACCAGCGGCGGCGGCGAGCAGTGTGTTCACGGCGATGAACATCACGAACGTGTCGGCGGCGAGCTCCGAGCCCGGGTTGAACCCGAACCAGCCGAGCCACAGGATGAACACACCGATGATGGCGAACGGGATGCTGTGACCCGGGATGGCCTGCGGCTTGCCGCCCTCTGAGTAGCGGCCGCGGCGAGCGCCGACGAAGAACGCACCCATGAGCGCTGCGATGCCACCGGTCATGTGCACCACGCCGGATCCGGCGAAGTCACTGAACACTGCGTCGCCGAAGTTCCAGCTGGCGATCCAGCCGCCGCCCCAGGTCCAGTGGACCACGACGGGGTAGATGACGGCGCACATCACTGCCGAGAAGAACAGGTAGGCGACGAACTTCGTCCGCTCTGCCATCGCCCCGGAGGCGATGGTCACGGCGGTCGCGGCGAACACGACCTGGAAGAAGAAGAACGAGGCGGTGGTCAAGTTGCCGACGCCGGATGAACCGATGTCGAACACCGCCGAGCCCGACAAGAAGAAGCCGGAATCGCCGATGAAGTCGTTGCCACCACCGAACGCGAACGCGTAGCCCACGGCGAAGAAGGCGAGCACGCCGATCACCATGTCGGCGACGTTCTTCGCCATGATGTTGACCACGTTCTTGGCGCGGGTGAGACCCGCTTCGAGCAACGCGAATCCTGCCTGCATGAAGAAGACGAGGCAGCCGGCGATGAAGATCCAGAGGTTGTCCATCACCGCCTGCACCGCTTCTGCGGCAAGCGCGTCTTCCTGAGCGAGAGCCACGCTCGGAATGGCGACCGCAGCGCCGACACCAAGGCCGAGTGCGATCATTGTTCGAAGTGCACGTTTGCGCACGAGTCCTCCATAAGGGATAGGGAACAGAGATGTGAAACGGGTACGTCCAGAGGCCTCGTTGCCGCCCGGATCGGCGGGCAAACTAGGGAAGGGCCGTTTCTTGGGCATCGCCTGAATGTTTCGTGTGTGTGAAACGTCCCTCCGTGACCGTCACACCGACGGACGGTGAGATAACGCGGCCGACAACAGTGGCGACACGGGTTGGGCGTGACGGCTCGTGCGTCGTGGGCGCACAGCTGGGAGGGCGGTCGCCCGCCCCTGACGCGCTCGGCAGGGCTCGAGGGGGATGGCCACTGGGCTTCGTTGGGGGCGGGGCGACCGCACAACGAACAGTAGAAGTGGCGTGTTGCGTCGAGTTGGGCGGCGCGTGAACGGCGTGTGAAACGCCCGCGATTGGACGTCGGTATGGACGCCGTTGTGACACCCGCGCCCTCGACTTGACCAGCGGGTCAAGTGATCGGGCACAATAGGTGTATGGATCTGACGTATCCCACCGAGGCCGAAGACTTTCGCATCGAGATTCGCCAGTGGTTGCACGACAATCTGCCCGATGGCTGGTTCGACGAGGGGTTCGAACTCGACGCCGGCGCCCGCAAAGAGTTCAATGCTGCGTGGCCGCAGAAGCTCTTCGAGGGCGGGTGGATTTGTGCCACCTGGCCAGAAGAGTACGGCGGCAAGGGCCTGACCACGATGCAAGGTGTTGTCCTCGCCGAAGAGTTCGCTGCGGCGAACGCACCGATGCGCGGTGACTTCTTTGGCGACACGCTGGTCGGCCCGACGTTGTTGCAGTGGGGCACCGAGGAACAGAAGAAGGAGTTCTTGCCCGGCATTCTCAGCGGCACCACCCGGTGGTGTCAGGGCTTTTCGGAGCCCAACTCGGGCTCGGACCTGGCCAGCCTGAAGACCTCTGCCGTGCTCGACGGCGGCGAGTGGGTGATCAACGGCCAGAAGGTGTGGACCACCCAGGGCCACCACGCCGACTACTGCTTCTTGCTCACACGCACCGACCCCGAGGCCAAGCACGCCGGCATCTCGTACATGTTGGTGCCGATGCGCCAAGACGGCGTCGAGGTGCGCGGCATCACCCAGCCCGATGGCACCGCCGAGTTCTGTGAAGTGTTTTTCACCGACGCCAAGTGCCCGGTCGACAACGTGGTCGGTGGTGTCAACAACGGCTGGAAGGTGGCCAACTCCACCCTGGCGTTCGAGCGCGGCCAGTCGGCAACCACCGGTTATCGCCGATTCGCTGAGGAGTACCGCTTGCTCGTCGAGAAGGCGACGGAGAACGGCGCCATCGGCGACCCGCTGATCCGCCAGCGGCTGATGGAGTACTACACCAAGATCCAGATTCTGCGGATCAACGGGTTGCGCAACCTCAGCGCCACGCTGAACGACAGCAAGGACTTCAGCGTGATCGCGTTGGGTGTGACCAACAAGATGTTCTGGTCGGAGATGCACAAGGCGGCGATGGAGCTGGCCCTCGACATCTTCGGCTCCGATGCGATGCTCGTCGACTCCGGCCCCGAGTCTGGTGGATGGCCCGGTGCGTTGCGCGACAAGCGGCGCGAGGGCTACCCCGTCAGCTCGATGATGTCATCGTTCTTCTTCTCTCGCTCCGAGACGATCTGGGGCGGCACGAGCCAGATCCAACGCAACATCGTCGGCGAGCGTGTCCTCGGGCTGCCGAAAGAGCCCAAGCCGCAACAACCCGCCAGCTGACTTCGCTGCTGAAACGGGCGCGGCCGACCGGGTACGGTCGGCCGCCGTGGACGAGTTGCTCGACGACCAGGGACGGCCGCGCGACGTCGCCGCGGCGCTGTATCGGTTCTTCGACAGCATCGGGATCGACGAGTTGCGCGAGCGGCAGCGATCGTGCGAGCTCGAGATTCTGACGATGGGCATCTCGTTCACCGTCTACTCCGACGGCCAGAACATCGATCGGTCGTGGCCGTTCGATGTGATTCCACGGATGATCGATGGAGAAGAGTGGGGCCGTGTTGAACGCGGTTTGATCCAGCGACTGCGGGCGATCAACCGGTTCATCGACGACATCTACAACGAGCGACGGATCATCGAAGCGGGAGTGTTCCCCGCTGAGCTGCTCGACGACTCGGCGAACTACCGACCGGAGTGCCGAGGCGTGCGACCCAAGTACGGGGTGTGGGCCCACATCTCCGGCTCCGACCTGGTACGCGGCGGCGACGGCACGTTCTACGTACTCGAAGACAACCTGCGCGTGCCCTCTGGCGTGAGCTACGTGCTGGAGAACCGGGTGGTCTCCAAGCGCGTGCTGCCCGAGCTGTTCGAGACCTACAACGTACGACCGGTCGATGCGTACACCGACGAACTCAACCGGCTTCTCACATCGCTCGCACCCGAAGGTCGACCCGATCCGACGATCGTTGTGCTCACGCCGGGCATCTTCAACTCCGCGTACTTCGAGCACTCGTTCCTCGCCCAGCGGATGGGCGCGGAGTTGGTTGAGGGCGCCGACCTCGTGGTCGGTGACGACGACTGTGTGTACATGATCACCATCGACGGCCGCGAACGAGTCGATGTGATCTACCGCCGGCTCGACGATCTGTTCCTCGACCCAGAGGTGTTTCGCGAGGACTCGTTGCTCGGCGTGCCCGGGCTGATGCGCGCGTGGAAAGCGGGCAACGTGGCGATCGCCAACGCGCCCGGTGCGGGCGTCGCCGACGACAAGGTCGTGTACGCCTGGGTCCCCGACATCATCCGCTTCTACCTCGACGAAGAGCCGCTCATCGCCAACGTGCCGACGTATCGCTGCATGTACGACGACGAGCGCGAACACGTGCTCGCGCACCTCGACGAACTCGTGCTAAAGCCGGCCAACGAGAGTGGCGGGTACGGGATCGTGATCGGCAACCGGGCCAGCCCCGACGAACTGGCCGAGGCCGCAGAAGCAGTGCGCGACGATCCGCGCAACTGGGTGGCCCAACCGATCCTCGAGCTGTCGACCGCGCCGACGCTCGTGGCTCCTGACGATGCCGGTGACAGCGGTGGTGCCGATGATGACGATGCGATCGATGGCCGCCACCTCGACCTGCGACCGTTCATCCTGAGTGGGCGACACTCGTATGTCACCTCTGGAGGGCTGACCCGCGTCGCGCTGGGGAAGGGATCGCTCGTCGTCAACTCCAGCCAGGGCGGTGGCAGCAAGGACACCTGGATCGTCGATGACGCCGCAACGGCGGGCATGTGGGGCGACTGGGGGAGTGGTCAGCAGTGACGTTGCTCGCCCGCACCGCCGATCGCCTGCACTGGGCGGCGCGCTACCTCGAGCGTGCCGAAGACTCGGCACGAGTGTTGCGCGCCTTCGGTGAGTTGTTCGCCGACTTTCCTGCCTCCGGTCTGCGCTGGGGCTCACTGGTGTCGGTCGCGGGCAGCGATGTCCGGGTCGAGCCGGTCGACGGCTCCGACGAAGCGCCCGTTGCCCACTTCCTGATCGCCGACCGCGAGCACCCAAATTCGATCGCCATGTCCGTGGAGCGCTGCCGCGAGAACCTGCGCACGTGCCGCGAGGTCCTGCCGCGCGAAGCGTGGCGGACGATCAACGACCTGTCGATCTTCGTGCGCGGCGCGGCGCCGACGTCGATCGAGGCTCGGCGACGAGAACGCTTCCTCGACCGTGTTGTCGACGACAGCCGCCGCCTCGATGGTGTGTTGCAGGTGTCGATGACCCGTGACGAGGCATACGAGATCTGGCGGCTCGGCCGCTACATCGAACGCGCCGACATGACGACGCGCATCCTCGGCGTTCGCGCCGCCAACTTGCTCGCCCTTCCGCCCGGCGTGTCCGACGAGTTCGGCGAGGTGCAGTGGATGGGCGTGCTGCGCAGCCTGTCGGCGCTACAGATGTACCAGCGGGCCACGCGGGGACCGATCGACGGTCCGGCGGTGGTTCGCTTCTTGTTGTTCGACGATCGTTTCCCGCGTTCGGTCGCCGGCTGCCTCAGCGAGATCCGCTCGTCGGTGCTCCGGCTCCCCGCATACGGCGAGGTGCTCGCGGCCGTGGAGACGGTCGATGCCGAGCTGCGTCGTTGCCGGCCGACAGCGGACGACGGCCAAGAACTCGACGCGTCGATGGATCGCCTACAGCTGGCGCTGGCCAATCTCGAGCGCGTGATGCATGCGCACTATGTCGAACACTGAGCCGTACATCGACGGCCCGGACCCGCGCGAGCAGACACCAGGGGCCGCGGCGTCGCTGACCGCAGCGATCGCGGGCCAGTCCGATCTGGCGACTCGCCAGCTCGAAGCCGACCGGTTGCTCGCCTCGGAGGGCGCCGGTCACATCGTTCACGATCTGCCGATCCGCGCCGACGGCCGCAGCGTGTCGGTCGAGTCGCGGCCATGGCGGCTCGATCCCATTCCGTTCGCCGTCGACGGCGAGGAGTTCTCGCACCTCACCGACCGGGTGATCGCACGTATGGCGATGCTCGAAGCAGTGCTCGACGACCTGTACGGCGAGCGCTCGCTGCTCGCCCGACGAGTCGTTGACCCACACCGAATCTGGTCGAGCCAGCGCTACCGCGTGGCCGCGATCGGGCATCGATTGGGCCCCCGCTGGCTGACCTCGTACGCCGTGGATGTGATCCGCGATCACACTGGTGAGTGGCATGTGGTCAAAGACTTCACCGACGCGCCGGCGGGGCTCGGCTACACAATGCTGGGACGCTCGGTGATCGGCAGGGTGCAGCGCGAAGCGATTGCCCACCGGCCGCCAGGGTCGAGTGTTCGGTCGATCGCGACGTTCACCGACCATGTGCGAGACGCGCTCGCCGACATCGCTGGCACCGACAGCCCGCGCATCGTCGTGCTGTCCGGCGGGGTCGAGCATCGATCGTTCGTCGGGCAGTCGTATGTTGCCACCGAACTCGGGTTGAACCTCGCCGACGGTGCCGACCTCGTCGTGCGCAAACGACGTCTG
>JBCCVW010000025.1:0-33446 GCA_039194665.1 Actinomycetota bacterium | reverse complement strand
GGTGTGATCGCCGCAGGGGTGCCGAGCAGATTCGCAGCAATGACTGGCCAGATCGTGGTGAGCATCGTTTCGAAGCCGGTGTCGGGATCGATGTCGGCATCGTGCTCGAACGCAGGTTGCGCCCACGTCGGTGACAGCAGCACCGGATGCTCCTGGAAGAACTGGGCCCACTCGCGCAGCATCCGATATCGCTCGACGTGCATCGTCGTGACTTCTGGGTACGTGGGCGTCGGTCCGGCATCTTGGGCCACGTCGAGGAGTTTCTTGGCGTCGGGACCCATCACCATGTCGAGCAGCTCGCGTTGGCTGTCGATGTCCGCGCCGAGCAATGCCTGCCACAGCTGCACCACAAGTTCCAGATCGGGCGGTGTCGCCTCGACGACCTCATGACCGGCATCGGCAAGTCGGTCCGCTGCGCTGCGAATCGCGCCTGCGATCCCGGCGTCGATCGTCAACCCGTCGGGTGGAACGAGGAGCGCGATCTTGATCCGTTCGTTCGGCTCATTGTCGGCGAGGACTGCGTTCACACTGCGCGGGTCGCGCCAGTGCTGCCCGGCGAGGACGTCGAGTCCGATTCTGACGTCGGCCACCGTGCGGGCCATCGGGCCTTCGACCACCATCAACTGCGATCCGAGACCCATGTCTTCGGGCGGTATCTCGGTGGCCATCGGAATCACGCCGACCGTCGGCTTGAGCGAGGCGATACCGCAACAGTGCGCAGGATTGCGCAGCGACCCGCCAATGTCGTTGCCCAGCCCGATGGGGCTCATCCCGGCAGCGATCCCTGATCCTTCTCCGCCGCTGGAACCGCCGGCGGTGACGTGCGGATTCCAGGGGTTGCGGGTGAGGCCGTGGAGCGACGAGTCGGTGTGCACACGGAGCCCGAAGTCGGGCAGGTTCGTTCGAGCGAACGGGATTGCGCCGGCCGCCCGGAAACGCGTCACCGTCGGCGCATCCGTTTGCGCGACTGCCTCGGCCAACGCCGGTACCGCCTGCGTGGTCGGCGTGCCGGCCAGGTCGATGTTCTCCTTCACCGTGCAGGGCACGCCGTGCAGCGGACCGAGGTCGTCGCCGCGGGCGACGGCCGCATCCGCTTCGTCGGCGGCAGCCCGCGCCTCGTCGGGGAGTAGCCGCACGATCGCGTTGAGGTCGCCGTTGACCGCCTCGACCCGGTCGAGATGCGCCTCGAGCACCTCGCGGCTCGACACCTCGCCGCGGGCGATGTCGGCGGCCAAGGTGAGTGCGGAACGTTGCCAGAGCTCGCTCATCGGCCCATCATGGCGCACCGATGAACCGTTGGATGATCGGAGCGCGCCCACGCACGCTGCCCGCAGCCGTTGTTCCGGTGGCGGTTGGCGCCGCCTGCGCCGTTGGCACGTCGGTCGACGGCATCGTGTGGTGGCGCGTGGCGGCGGCGCTGGTAGTGAGTATCGCCCTACAGATCGGCGTGAACTACGCCAACGACTACAGCGACGGCGTCCGTGGCACCGACGACGTTCGAGTGGGTCCGGCACGGCTGGTGGCGAGTGGGCTGGCCGAACCGGCCAGCGTCAAACGAGCGGCGCTCATCGCGTTCGCCGTCGCTGCACTTGCGGGCCTGGCGATCGCCGTCGCCACATCGTGGTGGTTGTTGGTCGTCGGCGCAGCAGCGATTGCCGCAGGCTGGTTCTACACGGGCGGTCCCAAGCCCTACGGCTACCTCGGCCTCGGCGAACTCTTCGTCTTTGTCTTCTTCGGCCTCGTCGCTACGGCGGGGACAACGTATGCCGCCGTCGAGCAGGTCACGGCGGTGTCGTTGTGGATGGGTGCGGCGGTCGGCGCCTTGGCGTGTGCGCTGTTGGTGATCAACAACTTGCGGGACATCCCGACCGATCGCGAGGTCGGCAAGCGCACACTCGCCGTACGGTTGGGAGACCGACCAACACGGTGGCTGTACGTGGCGCTGCTCGTCGTGGCACTCGCCGTGTTGCCGATCGTGGCGATCGACCGGCCCTGGGTGCTGCTTGGGCTGGTTGCGTTGCCGGTGGCGATCGGCCCGGCGCGCACCGTGCTCGGTGGTGCGGGGGCGGCACAGCTGATCGCGGTGCTCGGAGCGACGGGGCGAGTGCAGCTGGTGTACGGCGCCGCGGCAACCATCGGGTTGGCGCTCAGCGGCTGACCCGGGCGATCCACTCGCCGATCGCCGCCGCAGTTCTGGCTGGCTGTTCCAGGTGCGCGCTGTGGCCTGCGTCGTCGACCATCACGAGCTCGGCCGCTGGCAGACCCGCACACATCCGCTCGCCGATCGCGGTGAACTTCTCATCGTTGGTGCCGACGATCACCAGGGTCGGCGCATCGATGTCGGCGAGGCGCGACCACAGTGGGCTCTGCGTACCGGTGCCCGTGAGTCGGAGCGACGACGCCAGATCAGGGGCCCGATTTCGACGCCGATCGTCGCGCATCGCCGCATCGGCGGAGAGGCCGGCGAACAGCGGCAGGGCGAGCCACTCGTCGATGAACGCGTCGACGCCGATCTCTTCGATACGCGTCGCGAGGCCACGGTCGGCGGCGCGTCGCGCGAACCGTTCGTCCTCGTCGTCGATGCCAGGCGTTGCGCCGATCAGGACCAGCCCTTGAACCGCGGTCGGATGGGCGAGTGCCGCGTGCAGTGCGACGCGCCCGCCCATCGAGTAGCCGATATAGATCGCCTCGCCGCCATGGGCGACCAGATGGTCTGCACAACCCCACAGCTCGGCGCGCACGTCGCTGGCGGTGCCATGGCCGGGAAGGTCGACGGCGGCCAGCTCAGCCGATGCGCCGAGGTGGCGTTGCAACGCGGGCGCGACGACCTCCCACGACCGTGCGGTTTGGGTGAACCCGTGGGCGAGCGCGATGCGCACGTCAGCCAGCGTTGGTGGCCATCTTGGCCAGCACCCGGGCGTACGTTTCAGGCTCTTGTGCACCGGGCACGGCCCACGCGTCGTTGAACACGAACGTCGGTACGGCGGTGACGCCGCGCTCGGCGGCCCCGCGGAGCTCGGCTGCGACCTCGGCGTCGCCACGGTCGCTGTCGAAGAACGCCAGCACTTCGTCACGATCGAAGCCCTCCACTGCGGCGAGGTCGGCGAGCGCATCGGGGTCGCCGATGTCGATGCCGTCGTGGAAGTAGGCGCGCAACAGCCGCTCCTTCATCGCGTCCTGCGGGATTGGCGAGTCGGACTGCTCACTGAGCCACAACAGTCGATGGGCGAGCAAGGTGTTGGCTCGCACGGCGCGGTCCATGCGGAACTCGATGCCAGCATCGGCTGCGGTCGACGTGACGTGGTCGATGATCTCCCGGGCTCGCTCAGGTCCCCCGAACTTCTTGGCGTACGCGTCGAACACCGGACCGGACCGCCCCGGGCTCGCAGTCGGATCGAGCTGGAACGGACGGTACGTCACGTCGATGTCGACGTGGTCGCCGAACTCGGCGCGGAACTGGGCCAACCCGTCCTCGAACTTGCGCTTGCCGATGTAACACCAAGGACACACCACGTCGGAGTAGATCTCCACCGTGATGGTCGGGCGTTCTCCGGCGGTGTTGGAGCGGGACGGATCGGTGTCGGCGTGGTCCACAGCACCACGCTAGGCCGATGTGCACCGTATGGTCGGCGTCGATGACCCATGCACGGAGACAGGCGACGTTCGCCGCCACGTTGGTCGACGAGTGGGTGCGCCTCGGGGTTCGTCATGCGGTGGTCGCCCCGGGCTCGCGTTCGACTCCGATGGCGCTGGCTGTCGCTCGCCGCGACGACGTCGCCGTACACGTGGTCCACGACGAACGCGCCGCCGGCTTCGTCGCCCTCGGACTTGGCATCGACGGTCCGCCCGCGCTCCTGCTGTGCACCAGCGGTACGGCCGTCGCTCACTTCTTGCCGGCTGTGATCGAAGCACACCTCTCACAGATCCCGATGATCGTGCTCACCGCAGACCGCCCAGCCGAGTTGCGCGGGGTGGGCGCTCCGCAGACGATCGACCAGCCGGGGATCTTCGGCGTCTACACCCGGGCGATGTTCGATCTGGGCGACGCCGCAATCGCCGAGTCGGGCGCATGGCGACAGCGGGCCAGCGACGCGTGGCAGCGTGCCGCTGAGGGTCCGGTGCAGGTCAATCTGCAGTTTCGCGAGCCACTTGCCGCCGACCCCGACGGGCTTCCCGCGGCGAGTGCACCCGTCTCACGCGCTCGCCCCGAGCACCATCACGACCCCGTGCCAGCCGGCTTCGATCAACCGCGCGGCGTGATCCTCGCGGGCGGACGCAGCCTCGTCGCTCCTGAGCAGGTGCGGCAGCTCGCGCAACGGACTGATTGGCCGCTGATCGCCGACCCGCTCTCGCGGGTGCGCAACGACGGCGCGATCACGATGGCCGATGCGGTCCTGCGCCATGGTCCGTTTGCCAACGACCATCTACCAACGAGCATCGTGCGCATCGGGCGACCTGCGGCGTCGCGCGTGCTCGTCGAGTGGACCTCGCGGGCCGTTGCCGCTGGAGCGTCACTTGTGCAGGTCGGTGGGCCGGGCAGGATCGACCCCGGACTGGACGTGACTGCGCACTGTTCGATCGACCAGGTGCTCGCTGCGGTCGACGCCGGGGCGACGGGAACACCATGGGCGGCGCGCTGGCGGCGTGCCGAGGAGCGGGCCCGTGCTGCAGCCGGCGCCCTGCTCGACGAGTTCGAGGCGGCCGGGCACCTGACCGAACCCGGCGTGGCGCGCATCGTCGCCGCGCATCGACCGCCCGATGCACGGGTCACCGTTGCTTCATCGATGCCGGTGCGCGATCTCGAATGGTTCGGCGGGCCTGCGGCGACGGCGTGGTGCAACCGCGGGGCGAATGGGATCGACGGCACGATGTCCACCGCGCTGGGACGCTGCCTCGACGGAGTCCCCTCACTCGTGCTCCTCGGCGACATCGCGTTAATCCACGATGCGAATGCCCTCGTGACGCTCACCGCCCGCGGTGCCGATCTGCGAGTCGTGGTGATCGACAACGACGGCGGCGGGATCTTCTCGTTCTTGCCCCAGGCGGGCCAATTGTCCGATGAGCAATTCGAGCAGCTGTTCGGGACGCCACATGGCGCCGATGCACTGGCCCTCGCCGCGGCGCACGGGGTGCCCACCGTCGACATCGCCACTCCGAATGCGCTCATCGAGCAGCTGCGCATGCCTGGTCCGTGGGTCGCCCGGGTGGCCACCGATCGTCGTGCCAACGTTGCGGTGCACGCCGACCTCCACGAGGCGGTCGCCGCGGCGATCGACCCCAGCAGCTCCGGTCGCGTTGGCTGAGCTACGGGCGGATGATGGCGCCGAGCATCGCTTGAAACTTGGCCTGCGTTTCAGCGAGTTCGGCGTCCGGCTCGCTGTCGGCGACGATTCCTCCGCCGGCGACGAGGCGTGCCGAGCATCGGTCCGGTGAGAACTCGGCGCACCGGATGGTCACCGCCCAGGTGCCGTTGCCCGCGGCGTCAACCCAGCCCACCGCGCCGCCGTAGCGGCTGCGAGTGAAACCCTCATGTGCGGTGATCAAGTCGATCGCCTCGTCCCGAGGATGGCCGCCGAGGGCAGGGGTCGGGGCGAGTGCTCGGGCTAAGGGGAGGACCGAGGGAGCGGGATCGGAGAGCACGCCTTCCATCCGCGTGCCGAGGTGCTGCACGTTGGCCACGGTGACGATCGACGGCTCGGGTTCCCAGTCGAGGTAGCTGGCGTAGGGCAGCAAGGTGTCGTGGACGACGTCGATGACGACCCGGTGCTCGACCTGGTTCTTGGTGCTGTCGGTCAACTCGGCGGCGATCACTGCGTCGCGCTCAGGATCGCCGGTGCGCGGCGCCGTGCCGGCGAGCGGGTGCGAACGCACGACCGTCACGGGGTCCTCCTCGTTCGAGCGCTCGACCTCCACCAGCAGCTCCGGCGAGGCCCCGACGAGTCCATCGAACGAGTAGCGGTAGCTCGAACCGAACGCTGCCCGCAGACGGCGGAGGACCGCGTGCACATCGATGGGCGCATCGCTGGCGACATGGATTGGACGCGCGATCACCGCCTTGGTGAGGTCACCGGCGCGCACGGCATCGCGTGCGGCCGTCACGGCTGCGAGATAGCGCTCGACCGCCTCGGGAGCGACCGTGAACGCGCCGACGCTGGTGGCGGCGTCCGGTGGCGCGGCAAGGGCGGGACGCCAGTCTGTTCCGTCGATCGTGGTCACCGCTACTCGATCGTCGGGGAGCCGGCGCACCGCGACCTCGGGGACCACCAGCTCGCCGGTATCACGGGGTTCGAAGCCCAGCACGCCGATCGCCAGCGGGCTGACCTCCGGCACGGTCGTGTCGTGGTCGATGCCGGCCAGGATGGACTCGATACTCGTGCGATCGCCACGGGCGGCGACACCGCGTCCGGCGACGCCGATTCGGCTCTGCACGAAGAGCATCCCATCGCCGCGGGCGACGTCGTTGAGATCGACGCCGGCGGGTCCCCCGTCGAGTTCGGAGAGCAGGCGCGTGACGGCGCGCATCAGCGGCGGGTGCCGGTGAGGAGCTGGGTCAGGCCGCCGCTGAGTTGGCTGTGTTGCACGTCGTTGAAGCCGGCTGCGGTCAACGAGGCGACCATGTCGTCGGGCGGCGGGAGGTACTCGACGCTCTTGGGCAGGTAGCGATACGCCGCACCGTCCGACAGCAGCGCACCGATACGCGGCACGACCCGTCCGAAGTAGATGTCGTTGCCCCAGCGCACCATGGTGTTGTGTGGGATGCCGACGTCGAGCAAGGCGATCCGCCCGCCCGTGCGGGTGACACGTGCCAGCTCGCCGAAGAAGGCATCGAGGTCGAGTAGGTTGCGGAGCGCGAACCCGCAGGTGACGCCGTCGACGGCGCCAGCGGGAAGGGGCAACCGCAGGATGTCTGCTTGTACCAGTGGTGCGCCGGAACGGTCGGCGGAGAGCATTCCGAAGCTCAGGTCGAACGAGAGCGGCACGAGGCCTGCCGCCTGTAGGTCGATGCACAGATCGCCGGTGCCGCTGGCCAGGTCGATCACCAGCGAGCCGGGCCGCAAGGCCAGCTCGCGCACCGCGCGGTGTCGCCAGCGCACGTCGAGGCGGAACGAGATGATGCGATTCAGGCGGTCGTAGCGCGGCGCGATCGCGTCGAACATGTCACGCACGGCGACGACTTTGGCCTCGCCTTGCGGCAGCGCACCGGTGTCCCACGAGCGGTCGGTCATCGACCGCTGAGGCTACGGCGCAGATCCCGGAGGTGGGTCGTCGAGCTGGCCCGATTGCTGGCGGTCGATGCGCTCCACCTCCGCACGCGCCTCGGCCAACGCTTGTAGCCGTAGATCGGCGTCGCTGACTGCGCGTTCGACCAGCTCGCGGCTGTCGGCGACCTGCACACTGGTGACGAGGTCGGTGACCGCATCCTCGAACCCGGCGACCAACGGCTCGAACCCGGCGACAGCATCGCCACGAGTACGCTCCGGCAACGCCGCGGCGGCGATCAGCCGTTCGTCGATCGCCAGTGCTTCGCGTTCGAGCGCCGCGGTGGAGTCGGTCAGCCCGTGCTCGGCGACGTTCGGGTTGGCGCGTAGCGCGCCGACAGCGTCGCGCAGACGGCGGTGCATCTTGGCTTCGGGAGAGTGAGCCCCGGCCCACGAGTCGGGCGCCGCGCTCGGTACGCCGGGAACGATCTCGTTTGCCGTGTCGTACTCCCGCTTGCCGCGCACCGCCAGCGCCACCCCGAATGCAACGACCGCCCCGACGGCGACGAGGAGCGCAACGGTAATGACGGTCCCCACCGCTAACTCCCTCCCGACGCCGTGTAGATGACGAGGATCGTGATCAGAATGGCCAGCGCCACGCCGACGGCGAGGGCGATCTTGACCTTGCTGTACGGCCGTTCGCCGTGGACCTCGCCGGTGACGCCGTTGATGTACACCTGAAAGGGGCGCTGCTCGTAGATCACGGTGAGCAGCCAAATCGGCAGCAGGAGGTGCTTGTAGGTCATCGTGCGCCAGTCGACGTTCATCGAATGGATCTCCTGCACGTCGCCGCCGATGTCGCGGCGTACGTCGGAGCGGATCTCGGACTCCATCCGCGATGTCGCCTCGGGGAGGCACTCCTCGACGTCGTGGTCGTACGTACGGGCCAGGTGGCCGGCGACGTACTCGGCCGAGTACGGCTTGGATCGCTCGGTCGGCCATGGTTCGAGCTTGGCGATGCGCGATCCGTCGAGCCCGGTGTTGGCGAACACGGTCACGTCGTCGAACAGGTTGTGTACCTGGCCGGCGGCCGAACGCCAACGGGTTCGCACCTCGGTACGCCGGTTGTCGCCGGAGCCGACCGTGACCGTGTAGTGGTCGCCGCGGCGGCCGCGGTACGACGTGAGCGTGTCGGCGTCGTAGGTGAAATAGGCGGCGTACACGCTGGCGAACGAGCCGGTGCGGTTGTACTTCTTGAACTCCGACGGCGCGAACCAGCGGCTGTTGATCCACTCTTCGATCAGATCCCGGGCACGGTCCTCGGGAACCTCAAAGGGCAGTACACCGTCGACGGGGAGTCGCTCGGGTGCGGCGTGCACATCGTCGCGCTGGATGGGGGTGGCGCAGTACGGGCACATCGTGGCGGTCAGGCTTCCGGAGAACGTGGTGTGGCCCCCACAGTTCTGGCACACGATCTCTTTCTCGTCGGGCAGGAACGCCGCGGAGTGCGTCATCGCGCCGGCACGAATGAGGGCCAGCGCCTCACGGAGATCCTTCTCCTCGACCGCGCCCTCGACCTCGCGCAAATCCTCCGTTGCCCCGCAGTGCGCACACTTGAGCATCTGCAACTTGATGTCGTAGTGCAGCTCGCCACCGCAGGCTCGACAGGGATACGTACGGCTGGCTTCGGTGTCGTGGGTGAGCGCGAGCGACTCGGGATCGTCGGGTTGCTCCGGCCCGGGGCCCTGCGTTGGCAGGTCGGGCGGGCTGGCGAAACCGGCATCGCCGCGTGCATCGCCGGCGCCCTGCCCGGGGAGCGGTGGCGGGAGGTTGGGGTCGCTCATTCGGGGACCGGCGGCGGCGTGGGCGACGTCGGCGGCATCGGCGGGGGAGTCGCGAACAGCGTCTGCAGCTCGGGCACGGTTTGGGCGGGCGCCCAACCAGCCATGCCTTGGGCCCACACCAGGGTTTGGCCGGTGACCTGACCGCCGGCGATGCCCTGCTGCATCTGCGCCATGTTGTACGGGCCACCCGGCGTGCCGCCGTGGTCGACGTGGAACATCTTCTGCCCTGGCAGCGGCGGAGGTGCAGCCGGAGCCGCTGCGGCGGGTGCGGGCTGCGCTGGTTGTTGCGGTGCGCCGAATCCGGGCATCTGGTTGGCCATTTGGCCGGCCATTGCCACGCCCATACCCATCTGCATCATGTCGCCCATCACCGAGCCGCCTTCGTTTTCAGCGGCGGCGACCATCGCGTCGGCGGCTTGCGCCTGCTGGTACTTCCCGAGGTCGACGTTTTCGACGAAGCCCGACGCCTCGACGCCCTTGGCCACGCCACGGGTCATGGCCTGGGTGATCTCGTCGGGCAGCGAGATGTTCATCGTGATCTCGGGGATCGTCAGACCGAACTCGTCGTCGACGCGCTCGATCACGAACTCGCGCAGCTTCTCCGACAGTTCGACTTGGCGGCCCTGTAGGTCGATCGCTCCGAGACCCGTCTCGAGGACCATGTCGGAGAAGGCCATCGAAATCACTCGACGCAACAGCTCGGTGATCTCCTCGGCTTCCACGGCTGAGTCGGTGCCGATCACTTCTTTCAAGAAGATCTCGATGTCGTCGATCTTCACCACGCACAAGCCGTTCGCCCGCACCTGGACCATCTTGAAGTCGGGGTCGCGCACGGTCACCGGCTGTGGGGTGCCCCAGCGAATCCCGGTGACCGGTCGGGTATTGATGAAGTACACCTCCGAACGGAACGGGCTGTCGAAGCCGTGCTTCCAACCTTGCAGCGTCGACAGGATCGGCAAGTTCTCGCTGGTCAGCTCGTAGTGCCCGGGGGTGAACGTGTCGGCCAGTGCCCCGCGATACACGAACACCGCTTCCTGGCCCTCGCGCACGATGAGTTCTGCGCCGTTCTTGATCTCGTTCTGATAGCGCGGAAAGCGCCAGGCGAGCGTCGATCGCGAGTCGTCGATCCACTCGATGATGTCGACGAGTTCACCTTTGAGTTTGTCGATCAACCCCATGCTCGGAACCATAGGCCACCGCGGTCTCCTTGGCCCATCGATAGTCGGCCTTACCCGACGGCGATCGTTGGATGTGACCGACGCGCACGATCACCTTGGGCAACTTGTAGCGAGCGATACGCGATTCGGCGGCGGCGCGCAGGTCGTCGTCGGTGGCATCGTGTCCGTCGCGGAGGTGCACGATGGCCACGACCTCGTTGCCCCAGCGTTCGCTCGGGCGGCCCGACACGACGCAGTCGTACACCGCCGGGTGGGTGCGGAGCGCACCCTCGACCTCTTCGGCGAAGATCTTCTCGCCGCCGGAATTGATCGTGACCGAGTCGCGGCCGTGCAGCTCGATGAGCCCGCCATCGAGGAGGCGGGCCCGGTCGCCTGGCACGGCATACCGCACGCCGTCGACCACCGGATAGGTGCGCGCCGTCTTGTCGGCGTCGCCGAGATAGCCGAGCGCCAACCGGCCGGTCTTGGCCAGCCAGCCGAGCTCTTGATCTCCGGTCTGTAGTACTCGATCGAGATCGGCAGACAACACGACGTTGCCTTCGCTGATCTCGAACGTACCGGTCGATGCCGATCCGGCGGTCGACACATGCGACACCTGGCCGCCGGCCTCAGACGAACCGAGACCGTCGACGATGAGCGCAGTTGGCAGATGATCGAGGAACTCTCGTTTGAGCGGTTCCGAGAGGGCCGCTCCGCCCGACAAGATCACGTTCAATGATCCGAGGTCGTAGGGCTGTCCGGCGTCTCGGGTGCGATCGAGCTCGTCGAGCAGGGGGCGGGCGAAGGCGTCGCCCACGATCAGCAAGAAGTTCAGCGTCTCGCTCTCGACGAGCGACCAGATGTCGCGCGGAACCAATCGCTCGGGATGCGACTGGACGAAGACGGTTCCGCCTCCCAGCCACGTCCGGAAACTCATCCAGTGACCCGCGCCATGCATGAACGGCGGAGCCAACAGTGCGCGCAGGCCGGTCGTGGCGTCGTCGACGAACTCGTCGACCGTGGCCGCCGCGGGTGAGCCACCGAAGCACTCGACCATCGCATCGCCATTGCGCCACATGACGCCCTTGGGCATCCCGGTCGTGCCGCCGGTGTACAGCATGTACAGGTCATCGGCGCTCCACTCGACCGGGGGGAGCTCGGGTGATGCCGCAGCGAGCGCGTCCTCGTACCACACCGCACCCGGCAGCAGATCGTGGCCCGACTCGTCGGGCACCTGGATGATCGTGTCGAGTCGGGGGAGCGCTGGCAGCACTTCGGCCAGCGTCGGCGCAAACGCGGAGTGCACGATCACCGCTCGGGCATCGGCGTCGGTGAGTAGGTAGGTCAGCTCATCGGCGACGTAGCGGTAGTTCACGTTGAACGGCACGACGCGGGCCTTGAACGCCCCGAGCATCGACTCGAGATACTCATTGCCGTTGTGCAGGTAGATCGCGAGGTGGTCTTGGCCGCTCTCGTAACTGGCGAGGTCGGCGCGCTCGGTGTGGCAGCCCAGTCCACGCTCGACGAGATGGTTGGCCAGCCGGCGCGTGCGTTCGGTGACGTCGGACCAGCTCAGCCGCCGGTCGCGAAACACGAGGCAGTCGTCGTGGGGGCGCGAGGTAGCGATCGCTTCGTGGACAGCGGCGAGTGGAAAGGTGACGGCCCCCGGCGTCGACATCGTCGCAACGTAGAGAATCCGCCGCCGTGGCGGCGAATCCGCCACCGGTGGTCCGCGGTCGATGGAGTCAGGCGGTCGGCGTTGGTGCGGCGGATGACTCGTTCAACTGGGCCGCCAGCCGCTTCATCGCTGAACGGAATCCGAGCGCACCGATTCGGCCGAGGGCTCGGCCCAACAACGCTGGGGCATACCGCACCTGCACATCTTCGAACCACACGAGGTCGGTTCGTCCGGCCTCCGAAGGAGACACCGTGAACCCGGCGCGTCCCGTCAGCACCGGCCCGAGCTTCTCCACCTCACATCGCCCGCTGAGGGTTTTCGCGTCCCACTCGCAGGAGGCGACCCGCATGCGGTCCGGAAGCGCAACCGGCCCGACGCCCGTTGTTGCTACGAACTCGGTGCCGACCTCGGTCGGCTCGCCCGGGCCGACGTCGACGCGGGTCGCCGGGATCCAGCGCTCGTGCCCTTTCCAGTCGACCAGCTCGTCCCATACGTGTCCGGGCGGGGCGTCGAAGCGGTACTCGACGGTGAACGAGACGGGTGCCATCGCTCGATGTTGCCCGATGGCGGACCGCCGTGCGCAGTGGACCTCAGAACCGCGGGCGTCGATCAGCCGAACCTCATGCATGGCACCGAGGTCGTAGCCGTCACCCTGGGTCGGTCACTCGTAGTAGCGAGTGATCACCTCGGCGACGCAGCTCGGCTTCTCCGCACCTTCGACCTCGAAGACGAAGTCGGTGACGACCTGGGCGCCTCCCGGGATGTCATCGACGCTCTTCAGCGTCACGCCGAGGCGCAGGTTCGAGCCCACTGGCACGGGCGACGGGAAGCGGATCTTGCCGGCGCCGTAATTCACGCCCATCGTGATGCCCGACACGCCGAACACCTGCGGGGCGAGCATCGGACCGAGCGACAGCGTGAGGTAGCCGTGGGCGATCGGTCCGCCGAACGGGCCCTGCTTGGCGCGTTCCACGTCGACGTGGATCCACTGATGGTCGCCGGTCGCATCGGCGAAGGTGTTGACCATCTGCTGGGTGACCTCGACATATGGCGAGTATCCGAGGTGCTCGCCGACGAGCGTCTTGAGTTCGCTGAGGCCATCGATCATGCGGGTCATGGCGGCGAGCTTGGCAAACTTGGGTGGTGAGCGACGATTCGACGGACGCCGCGGCCGTCAACGATTCACCTGAGGACCTGAAGAGCGGATTCGTCGTGCTCGTCGGTCGGCCCAACGTGGGCAAGTCGTCGATCATCAACGCGCTGTGTGGCACCAAGGTGAGCATCGTGTCGGACAAGCCGCAGACCACGCGCCACCGGGTGATGGGTGTGTCGACCCGTCTCGACGGCACACCGCCGTCGCAGCTGGTGTTCGTCGACACGCCTGGCTTGCACAAGCCGGTGACCGCGCTCGGCGAGCGGGTCAACGCAACCGCACTCGACAGTGCCGACGGTGTCGACGTCATCTGCCTGGTGCTCGATGCGACGCAGCCGTTCGGGAGCGGCGATCGATGGGTCGCCGAACGAGTCGGGGCGATCTCGATCGTTGTGGTCAACAAGCTCGACCGGGCGCGGCCCGATCAGGTACTGGCAATGCTGCAGGCGGCGTCCGAACTCGACGCCGGCGCATACGTCCCGGTGTCGGCGCGGACCGGCGACGGTCTCGACGTGTTGCTCGACGAGATCACCACTCGGCTCCCGGTCGGCCCGCTGTACTTCCCGCCCGACGCCGTGAGCGACGTCGGCGAGGAGCGGCGCGTCGCCGAACTCGTCCGCGAGCAGCTGCTTGCCGAGACGGCCCAGGAGTTGCCGTACTCGATCGCCACCGAGGTGGTCGAGTGGGAATGGCCGCGTATTCGCATCGATGTGATCGTCGAACGCGAGAGTCAGAAGGGCATGGTCATCGGCAAGGGCGGCCAGGTACTCAAGCGTGTTGGCCAGCAGGTGCGCCAGCAGTTGCCGGACGGTGCCTTCGTCGAACTGAGGGTGAAGGTCGACAAGAATTGGCAGCGCCGACCTGATCGCGTCGAGCGGCTCGGCTACTGATCGCCGGTCGTGTCGGTCACCGTCGGATCGGTGACGGTGGCGTCGGTGTCTGTGGTCTCGGTGACGCCGGTGTCGGGTACGCCGGTTTCGGCGACGGGGAGTGACGTCGTGGTCGCATTGGGGTCGACTTCGCCGGCGATGAGCACGCGGTAGTCGTCGTAGGCCACCGGCGCGCCCTCGGCAGACAAGTCGCTATTTCCCAGCTTGACGCGTGTCGGTTCGCCGTCGATGGTGAACGCCACCAGCCCGACGGTCGGTACGGCCTTGGTCATCGTCAACACGATCTGACCGAAGGCCTCGCTCTGATCGAAGCTGGCGATGTCGTCGAACAGGTCGCCGTCGAGGTCGATGGTCAACACGCCGCGGGCCTCCTCGATCGACACGATCAGGCCTTCTTCGATCAGCGAGTCGAGCCCCACGCCCGCTGATCCGACCGGTGGGCCGGCTTCGAGGAGGTCCTTGACCTGGGTCGCTCCGAAACCGCGGGGTAGTTCGAGCTGCACCGACTGCAGGTCGCGGCCCGACACGAAGTAGATCTCGACCAGTGACAAGGCGATGGTGGTCGTCGTCGGTAGCGCAGAGGTCTGCGGGGTGTCCGGGAGTGTCGTCGTTGTCGTGGTGGTCGTGGTGGTGGTCGTCGGTTCCTCGTTGAGGCCGAAGGGGATCTCGGCCGGCGGGATCTCGTCGAAGCTGCTGTCACCGGTGGGTACGCCGCAACCGGCGGCGGTCGCGGCGATCACTGCGGCGATCGCCGCAGCGGCACATCGCCGGCCGCCGATCATGAGCGCGCCGGTTGCGCTGTCACGTGCGCTGGTTGGGGAGCGACGGGGGTGATCCCATGGGGCGGGGTCGGATTGTCGACGACCCGCCCGACGACCTCGCGGGGGAGCTCGACGACGAATCGGGCGCCGCCCCCGATGCGGTCTTCGACGCGCGCGGATCCGCCCATCGCCGCCGCGTGCTCGGCGACGAGGGCCAAGCCGAGGCCGGTGCCGATCCGGCTGCGTGCGGCGCTGCCGCGGGCGAAGCGCTCGAAGATGCGGTGGCGCTCACTGTCGGCCACGCCGGGGCCGCCATCTTCCACGGCGACCATCACGCGATCGGCCACCGGTCGGAGCTCAATGCGCACCGCCCCGCCGCCGTGCGTGGCGGCGTTGTCGAGCAGATTGCCGAGGATGCGCTCGTAACGGACGCGATCGATGGTCACCATGAGCGGGCCGGCCAGACCAGTCGCCGACGGCGCGCCGGCTGTGGAGCTGGCATCGATGGGTACTTCCGGGGCGCCGTACCGGGCGGCGATGCGCCGCGTGAGGTCAACCAGATCGACATCGTCGACGTTGAGTTCCGGGGGCCCGGCGTCGAGTCGAGACAGCTCCAACAGATCGATCACCATCGAGTCGAACCGACGGACCTGGCTGACCACCACGTCGAGCGCCTGCTGGGTGCGTTCGGGGATGTCGTCGCGCCGGGCGTCGAGTACCTCGACCGCAGCGGTCAGGGCGGTGATCGGCGATCGCAACTCGTGGCTCACGTCGGATGCGAAGCGCGCCTCGCGTTCGATGCGGGCCTGGACGGCATCGGCCATCTCGTTGAACGAACCGGCCAAACGGTCGAGGTCGGGGTCGGATTCGGGCGCCAATCGCGTGTCGAGGCCGCCCGACGCGATGTCTTCGGCAGCATCGGCCACCTGGCTGAGCGGGGCGAGCAGCCGTCGGCTGGTGGCCAGTCCGAACAGCGAGGCGAGCAACAGCGTGCCAGCCGCCCCGAGGGCCAATGCGGTGAGGATCGCGGTCAGCGTGCTCTCCGTGGCATCGAGGGAGAACGCCTCGAAGTACCCCGCGTCGTGCGCCGCCACGTACACGCCGACGACGAGGTAGTCGTCGCCGTCGATCGCCGTGTACTGCTGCCCAGACCGTCCGGCGGAAACCGCGTCGACGAGACGGGCCGGAAACACGTCGACCTGGTAGCGCACGTCGGTGACCACGGTGTCGGTGGCGATCGGGCCGTCCTCGGTGGTGCGCAGCGCTGCAAACCCGTCCGACTCTGTGCGGAGGCCGTTGTCGAAGAAGCCGAAGATCGATTCGGGGTCGTCCGTCAGCCGTTCGCTGACCTGGTTGGCGTTGGTGAACGCTTGGTCGCGGGCCTCGTCGGATCGCTCGTCGAGCAGGTTGTTGCGGGCGAATCCGTAGGTGACCCCGATCAGCACCGTACCCGCGAGCAGGGCGATGAACACGAAGAACAGCGTGATGCGGGTGCGCAATCGCAGTGTTCGTCGGCGAGCCACGGAAGCATTCTGGCTCAGCATTGGGGTGCACCGGTGGCGTCGACGAGACGCGGACCGCCCGGGAGGTGGATTGGAAGTCGGACGGTGGACGCTCGAATAGCGGTCCACGCGCTGCCGGTGAGGCGCCAGGGGGAGGAAGGCACCTCACCGGGGCAGCGTGAACAGCCATCATGGTGGTGGTCGGATGTGACAGGCCGACGCTCGGATTGTGCGATTTCGGTAACAAACCGCACATTCGCGGCGGCCTCACCAGGCAGAATCAGACGTGACATGGAGTCGCTGCTGTTCATCGAGGACGACGACGGGATTCGCCTCGCGTTGTCGCTGGCGTTGGAGGACGAGGGTTACTCGGTGGCTGAAGCCGGCACCGGTGCTGCCGGTCTGGCGGCATTCGAGCGGCAACCACCTGATCTCGTCTTGCTCGACCTGCGTCTGCCGGACATGAGTGGATTCGAGGTGTGCCGAGCAATCCGCTCCACCAGCATCGTGCCCATCATCATCATCACGGCGCAGACCGACACGATCGACATGGTCGCCGGGCTCGAGGCGGGTGCCGACGACTACGTGACGAAGCCGGTGGTGCCGAAGGAGTTGGCCGCCCGGATCCGTGCGCTGTTGCGCCGGGTGAATTTGCACGCCACGCCGAGCGCGCCGGCGTCGATGCAATTCGGCGACATCGAGGTTCGCCGCGAGCAGGGCCTGGTCTTCAAGGCCGGGGTCGAGTTGAACCTCACCAAAACCGAGTACCGCTTGTTGTGCGAGTTTGCCGACCACGCCGGCGCGGTGTTGTCGCGCGACCAGTTGCTCGAACGAGTGTGGGGCTACGACTACCTCGGCGACTCGCGGCTGGTCGACGCCCACGTGCGGCGGCTGCGCCTGAAGATCGAGGACCACCCCGACGATCCCAAGCTGATCGTGACCGCCCGCGGGGTCGGCGACCGGGTGGTGGCGTAGAGCTCGTCGATTTCGTCGGCGAAGCGGGTCAACACGCCGCGCCGCTTGAGCTTCGAGGTCGGCGTGAGCAGGTCCGAGTCGGGCATCCACTCCTCGCCGAGCACCTTGACCTTCTTCACCGCCTCAGCGTTGTTGAAGCCGGCCATCACCTCGGTCAACCCGGCGTCGATCTCGGCGATCACGTCTGGATTTTCGGCAAGGACGACCGGATCGGCGTCGGCGCCGCTCAGGCCGTGGCTCGCCGCCCAGCTCTTCGCGGCATCGGGGTCGAGCACCACCAGCGCCGACACGAACGGCTTCTGGTCGCCGATGACGCACGCTTGACCGACGAGCGGGATCATCTTCAGCTCCGATTCGAGGTTGGCGGGGCTGATGTTCTTTCCGCCCGCCGTGATGATCAGCTCCTTCTTGCGATCGACGATCTTCAGGTAGCCATCTTCGTCGAGCACGCCGATGTCGCCCGTGTGCACCCATCCGTCGTCGTCGAGCGTCTCAGCGGTCTTCTCTGGCTGACCCAAGTAGCCGACGAACATGTTGGTACCCCTGGCCAGTACCTCGCCGTCCTCGGCGATTTTCACGTCGACACCGAGACCCGGCGTGCCCACACAACCGGGCTTGGGAATGTTCGACCACGTCAACACGGCGGTGGTCTCCGACATGCCGTAGCCCTCGGTGAGCGGGACACCGATCGCCCGGAACCACGACAGGATCTCCGCCGGGAGGGGCGCTGCGCCGGTGATGCCGATTTCGGTCTGGTCGAGGCCGATCAAGCCGCGCACCGTGGTGAACGCCACCTGATCGAGGAAGTTCCACGTGTCGATCTCTTCTTGGGTGGCCGTTCCGGCATCCATCTTGGCCTTGATCGGCAGGGCCGCGTCGAGCGCTTCTCCGAAGGCCTTGGCCTTCTCGGGGTCGGCGCCCAGTGCGGCGTTGACGCCGGCGTAGAACTTCTCCCATACCCGCGGAACGCCGATCATCACGTTGGGCTTCACCGCCGCGGTGTATGCCGCGAGCATCGACGTCTCGGGGCAGCAGGTCAGCTCGGTGGCGAAGTCGACGAGGTAGTAGTGACCGAGCAGCCGCTCCATGATGTGCGCCATCGGGAGGTACGACACGTGGCGCTTACCGGCGAAGTTGTCGATGTCGGTCTGTACCTTCATGTTCTCGCCGACCGCTTCGAGCGTCCACACCACGTTCTGGTTCGAGAGCATCACGCCCTTCGGCGGCCCCGTCGTGCCGGAGGTGTAGATGATCGTCGCCAGTCCGTCGGGTGTGGCGAGCTCGGCCGACGCGGCCAGATCAGCGGGTGCACTCTCGGCGAGCGCTGCGTAACGAACGATGTCGTCGCCGACGCCTTCTGCATCCTCGAGGATGACCACGTTCTCCAAGGCCGACAGCTCGCCGCGTACCTTCAGCAGGCGCTCGAGAAAGCCCATGTCTTCGACGATCGCCAGCTTGGCCGAGCAGTCGTTGGCCAGATACTCGATCTGTTCTGGGGCCGATGAGTTGTAGATCGATACCGGCGTGGCGCCACGGAACAACACGGCGAGATCGAGCGCATGGAACTCGGGCCGGTTGCGCATCATCATCACGACGGTGTCGCCAGGACCGATGCCGAGAGACTCGAGGCCGGTGGTCAGCCGAGCGGTGAGGTCGGCGAGGTCGCCGAGCGTCCACGCGTTGAACTCTTCGTATGGCGGCAGGCCCCCGCTGGGGTCGTCGACCCAACGAATCACCGGCACGTCGCGATTGCGTTCGAGGTTGGCGAGGAAACGAGTTGGCAGCGTCTGCCCAGCCACGCGGGCGTCGAGCTCTTCCCTGGTGATCGTGTCGGTCATGACGTCAGTGTCGCACGTGTGACCAATGGCACGCCAGGGCGGCGAACGGGTGCGGTTGGGCTACGGCGACCAGTTGGGCCGGCGCTTCTCGGCGAACGCGGCCATCCCTTCGGCCGCGTCGGGTCCTGAGAACAGTCGCTCCGAGAGGATGCGCATCTCCTCGAACGCGTCGTCGCGGGCCAACTCGGGGACGCGATGCAACATCGCCTTCGTCTCGGCCACAGCGGTCGGGGCGCCCGCCTGCACGCCTGCGCACAGGGCACCGACGGTGCCCGCAACATCGTCGGTGACGTGCGATACCAAGCCGATCGACCGCGCCTCGGTCGCATCGAATGCCTCACCGGTGAGCATCGCTGCCGCAATCTGCGAGGGTGCGACGCGCCGCAGGATCGGGACCGAAATGATCGCTGCCGCCACGCCGATGCGGACCTCGGTCAGCGCGAACGTCACCGTCGACGCGACAACGACGAGGTCACACGAGGCCATCAGGCCGATCCCGCCGGCACGCACTGCGCCATCGACGGCGGCGATCGTCGGCCGCGGCGCGTCCATCAGCCGACGGAGCACGTCGACAAACGGTCCCGAGTCCGGTGGTCCGTCGCGTCGCTCCTTGAGGTCGGCGCCGGCACAGAACGCGGGGCCAGCATGCGTCAGCACGACTGCGCGCGCGTCATCCGCCTCCGCGACGTCGAGGCGCTCGTGCAGCTCGGCGACGAGCTGGCGCGACAACGCATTGCGGTTCGACTGCGAGTCGAGGGTGATGGTGGCGATCCCGTCGTCGATCGCCAGGTGGACAACCTCGTCCGTCGATTCGTCGGTCATGACAATCCTCCAGGGCTGGTGGGCCGGGTGGCGAGACGCGCCCAGTCGGACACCTCGCAGAACTCCTCGATCATCCCGTATGGATACGGTGGCAATCCGGGGGCCGAAACCACGTCGAGTCGTTGCCGTTCGTCGGCGCTGAGTTCGAAGCTCGTCGCCGCAAGGTTCTCTGCAAGCTGGCCGGTGGTGCGCGCCCCGAGCAACACCGTGGCCACACCCGGCCGTCCAGCGACCCAGTTCAGCGCCACGTGCCCCCATGGCACCCCGTGTCCGCCAGCGATGTCGTCCACCGCGTCGAGCACTCGCCACGTCTGTTCGTTGTTGCGCGCGTCGTAGGCCTCGACACCTCGTTCGGGGTCTTCGCCAAGCCTGGTCGCCCCCGTCGGACGGTGCTCGCGGGTGTACTTGCCGGTGAGCCAACCGCCGCCCAGCGGCGACCACGGAGCGAGACCGAGCTCGGCGTGGAGGGCGTACGGCATGACCTCCCACTCGATCCCGCGGTCGAGCAGGTTGTACTGCGGCTGAACGGCGACCGGCCGCACGAAGCCGTGTGCTTCACAGAGCGTGACGATCTGGGCGAGTTGCCAGCCGGTGCAGTTCGACCAGCCAACATGGCGAACCCGGCCCGAACGAACGAGGGTCGACAACGTGTCGAGTGTCTCGATCAGTGGCGTGTGTGGATCCCATCCGTGCACGTAGTACAGGTCGACGGCATCGAGGCCGAGCCGCGTCAGGCTCGCGTCGAGCGACAGTTCGAGGGCGCGGCGCGATGCGCCGGTGGAGCCAGGCGGCGGGCCGAAGCGTCCCTTGGTGGCGATGATCAGATCATCGGTTCGCCCTCGTGCTGCGAGCCACCGCCCGATGATCGACTCCGAGGCGCCGTCCGGCCCGTACACGTCGGCGGTGTCGATGTGGTTGGCGCCGGCCTCGACGAACATGTCGAGTTGCGCGTAGGCGTCGGCTTCGGGCGTCTCCGCGCCGAACGTCATCGTGCCGAGCGCGAGGGGGGCAACGAGCGGTCCGCCCGCCCCGAGCTGGCGGCGGGCGGTGAGCGGTGAGGTGTTGGTCATCGTGCTGCATCCTCGCGCGCGGCGATCGTGCTGGCAGAGGGACCAACGGCCGGTGACGGGCCACGGGGAGTGTCGCTAGTGTCGGCCACGTGAACGAGGACATGCTCCAGAAGGCACGCTCGGCGCAGGGGTTCATCGCTGCGCTCGACCAGAGCGGCGGCTCCACCCCGAAGGCGTTGCGGGCGTACGGCGTCGCCGACGATCAATGGTCGAACGAACACGAGATGTTCGATCTCATCCATCAGATGCGCACGCGGATCGTCACCTGTCCGGCGTTTACGGGCGAGCGCATCCTCGCCGCGATCCTCTTCGAGCAGACGATGGATCGGCAGATCGAGGGCAAGGGCTCCGCCGAGTATCTGTGGTCGGAGAAGCGGGTGGTGCCGTTCCTCAAGGTCGACAAGGGCCTCGCCGACGAAGATGACGGCGTCCAGCTGATGAAGCCGATTCCCGGCCTCGACGAACTCGTCGCCCGCGCCGTCGGCCTCGGCGTGTTCGGCACCAAGATGCGCTCGGTGGTCAAGGCGGCGAGCGAGTCGGGGATCGCCGCGATCGTCGACCAGCAGTTCGCGGTCGGCGAGCAGATCCTCGACGGCGGATTGGTGCCGATTCTCGAACCCGAGGTCGACATCACCATCGCCGACAAGGCCGAGGCCGAGACGATCCTGCGCGATCGGATCATCGAGCATCTCGATGCATCGAGTCGCGAAGTCATGTTGAAACTGTCGATCCCCTCGGTCGACGACTTCTACCGCCCGCTCATCGAGCACGACAAGGTGGTACGTGTCGTCGCGTTGTCGGGCGGCTACTCCCGCGACGAGGCCAACGAACGTCTGGCGCGCAACCACGGCATGATCGCCAGCTTCTCGCGGGCGTTGTCTGAGGGGTTGACGGCACAGCAGACCGACGCCGAGTTCAACGCCGAGATGGACGAGGCGATCGCCTCGATCTTCGCCGCCTCGATCACCTGACGCCGTCGATCCCTCCGGAACGTCGACCCCTCTCTCTGAAATTCTGTCGTTTCCACGCGCCTCGCGCCGGATATCGACAGGATTTCGGCTACGACGTGATGTCGCGGAGGAAGGCCTCGGCGTCGGCGCGGTGGCGGGTGCGACGCATCGGGGGGAGTGCGTTGACGATGTCCCACCGGTAGCGCGCCGTGCCCAACCGCTTGTCGAGGACGGCCACCGCACCGCGGTCCGTGCGTGAGCGGATCAGGCGACCCGCCGCTTGGGCGAGCAGCATCGATGCGCGCGGGAGGTCGATGTCGGCGAATGCGGTCGGCCCGAGCTGTTCACGACGCGCGCTGAGCAAGGGATCGTCGGGGCGGGGGAACGGAATGCGGTCGATCACCACCAGCGACAGCGTTCGTCCCGGCACATCGACGCCCTGGAACAACCCGGCGGTGGCGAACAAGCAGGTCGCTTCGTCCGCGGAGAACTTCTCGATCAGTGCGGGCTTGGGTAGGTCGCGCTGTGTCAGAAGCGGCACGTCGATCCGTGCACGCAGTGCCTCGGCGGCCTCGTCCATGGCGCGGTAGCTGGTGAACAGGGCAAGGGTGCGGCCGCCGGCGGCGGCGATCAACGCCTCGAGTTCATCGTTGGCGGCGTCGCGAAATCCCGCATCGTTGGGATTGGGCAGATGCAGCGCGCAATACAACAAGGCGTTGGTGTCGTAATCGAAGGGACTGCCGACGTCGGCCTCGGTGACCGACTCGTGATCGATTCCCACGCGGTTGGCGAGCGAGGAAGGAATCGTGGCGCTTGTCAAGATCGCCGTGCGCTGCGACCACACGCCGGCGTCGAGTGTGGGGCCGACATCGAGCGGGGCGATCTCGAGCCGTGGGCTCATCGGCGATCCGCCGACGAACATCACTGATCCAGGGCGTCCCTCGATCGCTGCGTCGATCTGCTCCACCGCTCGGCCGGTCATCACCTGGGCGCGCAGGCGACGCTGCTTGACCTCGTCGTTGTCGGTATCGATGGCCGACAATCCGTCGAGGGCGACGCCGAGTCGAGTGCGTGCGTCGGTGAGCGCGTTGTGTAATCCGTCGGGCAACGGTGACTCGAGCCGTTCGCCGAGGCGGTCCGACAACGCATCGCGCAACGCATCGGCGATGTCGGCGATCGACGCAGTGAGCTGCGGGTCCTCGATCACCCGGCGGATCGTTCCGGCCAGCGTGACGAAGCGGCCAGGAGCGATTTGCAGTCCGACCGTGTCGCTCATCACGTCTTCGAGCACATGCGCCTCGTCGAACACGACGACATCGTGGGTCGGCAGGATTGCGCCGTCGCTGGCCACGTCGAGCCCGTACAGATACGTGTTGACGACGACGACATCGGCCGCTGCAGCACGGTGCTTGGCCGATTCGGCGAAGCACCCCGAGCCGAGCGGGCAGCGATCGGCCCCGGGGCACTCGTCGCTGCCGACGCTCACCGCGCCCCACGCCGCGTCCGATGGCGACCAGTCGAGCTCGGCGAGATCGCCGCTTTGCGTCCGGCCGGACCAGTCGGCGAGCCGATTGATCTCCGCTTGTACGGTCGGGGCGAGCGCGCCGAACTCGCCCCCCTCGCCGTCAAGGGCGAGCTGCGTGTCGTCGGGGTGGGCGAGCTCGTCGAGTCGCTGCAAGCAAAGGTAGTTGCTGCGACCCTTGAGCACGGCGAAGGTGAGGTCGAGGTGCTCGGCGAGAAACGGTAGGTCTTTGGTCGCCAGCTGGTCCTGCAGGGCTTTGGTCGCGGTCGACACGACCACGGTGCGCCCAGACAGCGCCGCCGGGATGAGGTAGGCGAGGGTCTTACCGGTGCCGGTGCCTGCCTGCACGATCAGCGGGTGCTCGTCGGCGATGGCGGTGGCGACCAGTTCAGCCATCTCGATCTGCCCGGGGCGCTCTTCGGCGCCGTCGAGCGCGCCAGTCACCTCGGCGAGCCGTTCGGCGGCGCGACTCATCGAGTGCTCATCCCGCTGCGGCGCTCATCGGGTGAGCGCGAGCGCCGCGTCGAGTTCGCCGCTGTCGAAGTCCGGCCACGGCGTCTCGGTGAAGTAGATCGCCGCGCCAGCCGACTGCCACAGCAAGAAGTTGGAGACGCGCCGTTCGCCGCTCGTGCGCACGAGCACATCGACGGGAGGCAGGTCAGGCAAGTAGAGATGGCGGCCGATCGCTTCCGCGGTGACTGCGTCGTCGTCGTGGCGAGCGGCCTCGACGGCGGCAACCAGTTCCGAACGTCCTCCGTAATCGAATGCCACGGTCAGCACCATGCCGGTATTCCCGGCGGTGTCGGCGATCGCCTTGCGGATGGCCCGTTGTACGTATCGCGGTGTCCGCGCTTCGCGGCTGTCGAAGGGACGACCAATCCACTGCACTCGCACGTTGAGTTCGTTGAGTTCTGCGACGCGGCCGAACAATCGCTCGTGGAGCCCGAGGATGTGCCGCACTTCAGGGCGTGGTCGACGCCAGTTCTCGGTGGAGAAGCCGAACACGGTCAGCCACCCGATGTCGCGCTGGACCGCGGCGCGCACCACGCGTGCCAGGTTCTCCTCGCCTTCGGTGTGGCCCGCGGTGCGTGGCAGGCCGCGCCTGGCCGCCCATCTGCCGTTGCCGTCCATGATGCAGGCAACGTGCAGCGGGTGGGTCACGGCGGACCACGCTAGTGCTGCGGTCGGTCGCCGATGCGGTGGCGACGAGACGAGGATCGCGGCCTCCCGCATGGAATGATGGAGGGGTGGGAGTAACGACGGTGTCGCGGCGCGCGCAGACGGCCAGACCATCCGCACAGTCAGCCGGCGCGTCATCGGCGAGATCGGCCGCACAGTCATCTGATCGTGCGTCGTCACGGCAGCTGTTGCGGCACGTGATGGTGGTCGGCGGGACGTTGGGCGAGTGGCACGACCTCGGCGAGGCGCGGTGGGATCAACGCGTGGCTGACCTCGGCGCGGTCGCCGACCGCGCCGAGGCGTCGTTCTTGACAGTGCGCGCCTTCGAACAAGGCCCACCCCTCGTGGAACACATCGGCGGGGAGCGCACCGACCGGTGGGAGCGCCAGGTGGGGGCGTGCCGGGTGATCGTCGATCCCTGCGGCGACGGTCGCCAACGGTTTGCCGATGCGATGTCGACCCTCGACGCCAACGACCCGATCAACGAAGCGACGGTTGCCGAGGCGCTGTACGCCCCGGCTGATTGTGAGCCCGACCTCATCGTGGTGCTCGGCCCATCGACGCGGCTGCCGCCGTCGTTGGTGTGGGAGCTCGCCTACGGCGAGTTGGTGTTCGTGCCAACCGTGTGGGATGCGTTGGGTCCGGCGCATCTGGTCGACGCGATCGCCGATTTCGCCCATCGGGAGCGTCGATTTGGCGGCATCGACCCGCTCGGCGACGAATCGCTCGGTGACGATTGAGCGCGGCTCTGGCCTGGCGCGATGAGTGAGCTGTATCGCGACACGGGTGTCGTGCTGCGCACCTACAAACTGCGCGAGGCGGACCGCATCGTGGTCTTGCTCACCGCCGACAACGGCAAAGTGCGAGCCGTCGCCAAGGGAGTGCGCAAGACGCGCTCGAAGTTTGGGGCCCGCCTCGAGCCGATGAGCCATGTACGTGTGCTGCTGGTGCGTGGCCGTGAGCTCGACATCGTGTCGCAGGCCGAGTCGGTCGAGCCACTGTCGCCGATGCTCTCCTCGCTCGACCGAGCTTCGCAGGGATTGGCGGTGCTCGAGGCGGCCGAGCAGCTCTCATTGGAACGTGAGCCGAATCCAGATCTGTACCGGATGGCGGTCGGCGCGTTGCGGGCGATCGCCGACCGGCCCGCACCACTGACCGTCGCCGGCTTCTACTGGAAGTTGTTGGCCAACGAGGGCATGCGCCCCGAGCTGGACACCTGCGTGCGTTGTGGCGGCGCCGAGCCCGATGTTGAGTTCGTGGCGTTCGATCTCGGTGAGGGCGGTGTGTTGTGCCGCAGCTGTCGCTCGGGGCATCCGTTGTCGGCCGATGCGCTGGTGGTGATCCGCGACATCCTCGGTGGCCGCCTCGCCAGCGCACTCGCGTTGGACGAGTCGGCGGTCACCCACGAGGTGTCGGCGCTGGCCACACACGCCCTCGAGTACCACGTCGAACGACGCATGCGCACCGTCGCCATGTTCGAGTAGGCGACGATGCGCACGCTCGTCAGATCAGGCCGGGGGAGGCGCTGGGGAGGTCGAGCACGCCGATCGAGACGCCGGCGAGGCGGGGAGCCACCGCGGTGCCGCCCTGAGCGACGGCGGCCGACGGGCCGGTGCCCTCGCCGAGTTCGACGTTGAACCAGCTGCCGTACTCGCCCCACGAACCGTCGATATCGCGGTACACCCGGGCGCTGCCCGGCGTGAACGTGCCGGGCGCTCCGCAGTTGGGCATGCCGCACGAGTAGGTGCCGTCGCTGCCCACGGTGAGCAGCCCCCAACTGAACCCCACCGACGACCCGAATCGGGCGCCATCGGTGGGCTGCAACGTCGTGTCGACGACCCAGTCGTTGCCCGCCCGTTCGAGCACGACAACGGTGCCGGTGGTCGGCTGGCCGATCGCCAGGTGCTCGGCGAAGTAGTCGAACGACAGCGACGTCACCGGTCCGGCGGTCGGGTGCGTGGCGACTGTCGACCATGTGCCGTTGCGACTCGTCGAGATCGTGACCGCGTCGCCCGAGCTGATGGCGACGAACCGGTCGAGCCCGTCGCGACCGACGGCAAACGGCACGGTGGCATGCGTGCCGACCGCGGCGCGATCGATGTCGAAGGATCCGTACTGCTGCCACGGGGCCGACAGCGACGACCGATCGAACACGTCGACACGATGGCCGCCGCCGGCGACGGGCTGGAGTACGCCGACCGTGAAGCCGTCGGGTGTGATCTGCACCGACTGAGGAAGTGTGCCCACCGTGGTCGGGGCGTCGCCGTCGGCGTACAACTCGCTGATCCACACGATGTCGGCATTGTCGGCAGCGAGTGGGTCGCTGTCGGTGCGCTTGGTGACCAGTGCGACGTCGCCCGCGCCGTTGCCGCCCAGTCCGGTCGGATCGGCGGCGACGACGACGGTGTCGCCGTAGTCGCTGCTGGCGATGGCGTGCTGCGGGAATGTGGCGATCGAGGAGAGGTTGACCGGCAATGACATGGTGATCCGGCGGAACCCGGCGCGCGCCTCGACTTCGAGACGCATCGTCGTCGGGTCGAGTCGGCCTGTGAGCGCAGACAGCGATGCGTTGGTGTCACTGCCGCCGTGGAGGTCGACCGTGCGCATCGACCCCGAGATCTGCGGGTCGACGAGTGCGCCGTCGGCTGCCAGTTCGAAGGTGAGCGAGTTGATGGTGAGGTCGTGGAATGTCGGCCACGTTTGTCCGCTGGTTTCCGCCCTGGCAGTGAAGGTGCCGTTGAGCGCACCGCCGCCGTCCAGGACGTTGACCGTGCGCGCCGGCCCGGTCGACGTCGGCGTGAGGTTCTGGATCTTCACACCGGACCGGTTCACGGCGAACGAGGTCGGTCCGACCGGCCGGACATCGTCGGCGGGAGCGACGGGAAGGAACAGCTCGGCCATCTCCATCTGGTGCTGGTTGCGCAGTACGAGCCGCACCGTGCCCTCCTGCAGTTCGCCCTCCACTGAGGTGAGCGGGCTGGTCGTGCCCGCTGGATAACTCGAGTACAGGCCACCGCTGACCTCACCCCCGATGATCGTGCCATCGGCGTCGAGATCGAAGCGCAACGCATCGACCGTGAGGGATGCGTTGCGGCTGAGCATGCCGACCGATGTCGAGCCGCTGGCGGTGATCTGTCCGTTCACGAGTTGACCTTGGCGCAGGCCGACCTCGATCGTGCCGCTGGCCGAGTCGACCGGGACGCCGTTCATCGATGGGGCCCCGGGAGCGGTCGCCCGATCGAGACGACCCTGCCCGGTGGCGACCGCGTGCCCCGTCGTTGGGAGCTCGACCACGTCGGACACCTGGCCGACCATCGACCAGCCACCGAGCCCGTCGGGGGCGTAGCTGACCAGGCCGCGGTCGGGATCGATGCCGACGAGCTCGTCGCCGTAGCCGTTCATCGACCACGCGAGCAGCTCGCCGTCGAGCGTCGACGCCGGGGCGATCGAACGCTCGAAGTCGATCACGTTCGACGGCGCGGGGGTCAGCCATGCGGTCGGGACCGGGCCGGCCTCGGCGACTGGGCCGTCGACGTGCAGGCCGATTTCGCCGCCGGCGACACCGACCCAGCCGGCGACGTCGATCGGATACAACGTGCCGGCCTCGAGCTCGACCGACTGGCCCCAGCGGACCGTCGTGTCGAGGGTGCAGTTCGTGCGCAGCTTGGATGAGAGGCTGGCCCACTCGGCGTCGGGGAACTGGTACCAGTCGGGCTCGCCGTCTTCGTACTTGTACTCGTGGTACCGCCCGCCGCCGTGCGTGCGGATGAATGGGTTCTCGAAGCTCAACCGATTCGACGATGCCCCGCAGGTGGTGGCGAGTTCGGCGGGCGACCACGCGTCGGCCGCGCTGATCTCGAACTTGCCGAGGTCGTCGGCGGTCGTGTCGTAGAGGTAGGCCCGAGCCCCTGCGGGGCTCGTCGTGCCAAAGGTGTACGTCCCCGACTCGGGGACCTCGATGTAGCCGAGCATCCGGTAGCCGAACCCGGTCTGCACGGGATAGGCAGCCGAGATGATGTTCTCCTCGGCGGTCGACAGCACGAACCCGTCGCCGGCCACGGTCTGATCGTCGGTGATCGTCATCTGGTACGACGGGGCGACGTTGCGACCCTCGATGTTGTGTGCCGCCGCGTCGGCACCAGCTGCGCGGTTGGTGACCGTGGCGTCGAAGGCGTAGTCGTATCCGCAGTGAATATGCGTGGTGTCGACGCCGCCGCCGGGCGAGTTGACCGGGTACTCGGTGTGGATGCACTCGTAGATCGCTTCGTGCGTCGCATCGAGGGCGATCGAGCTGCTGATCACCTCAGAACCGGCGCCGGGGATCATCGTGCCGGGAAGGAGGTCGACGCTGCCGCCGCTGTCGACGTCGACGAGCTCGTTGGGGTCGACGTGCGGCCAGAAGCGGGTCGACAAGCCGGAGGCGGCGCTGTTGGTGCCATGTCCGGCAGCAACTGAAAATGTCTGCGGAGGTTGCACCGACTCGACGATCGCATTGGTCGCCCCAAGCTGCATCGGTGGCGTTCCGTTCCTGTAGTGATGAACTGGCGGGGCCACCCACGTCTGCTGGCCGCCCGTCCTGTCGAGCGCATCCCAGGCGTACGAGCCGCCAGGTGCCAGCACGCCTTCGGCGACGGTCCAGTCGTCGTCGACGGCGCCGGAGGTGGTCAAGACATCACCATTGCCGTCGCGCAGGATGATCTCACCCGACGGGGCGTCGAGCGGCAGCGTCGGGGTGAAACCGACCACGGTGTCGCCGTTGCCGACCGTGCCGCCCGGGCCGTTGAACACACCGGGGCCGTGGCGTTCCCTAGCGACCGCCACCGTGGCGCCGCTGGTATCGCCGGCATCGGCGGTGAGCGGGGCGACGATCGGCCCGGCGGCAATGGTGGCAGCGATGGCGGTGGCGGTGGCGATCTTCTTCTTGTTCTTCTTCACGGTGCTGTCTTCCATCTTCTCGGTCGTGGTGTTCGTGGTCGTCGTGGTTGCGGGGCTCGTCCGCTGAATGCCGTCGGTGCGAGGCGAGTTCACGAGCCACCCCCGCTGTTCGGGCCTTGGTTCGTCGCGGCGACCAGGTTCATCCCGAGAATCGGGACGTTGGCGAAGATCATCACCAGCGCACCGGTGCGGAACTTCGTCGTCGTCACCACCCGGGGGTGGAAGCTGTGCGGCGCCGAAATCGTTTGGCTCGACTGGGAGCGGATCGGCGTCGGCTCGTTGCGGTACAGGTTGTCGGCGTGGTTGCTCACGCTCGTCCGTGGATTCCTGTGTACGTTCGCCGTCTTCACCCGGGAGTTGCGCGTTTTCCAGACGCCCTTCCACTTCTTCTGCGGAACGACGTGGTTGCGTCCGACGACGCTCGTCTTCGTCGTCATCATCCCCTTGCCCGCAGCAGCGCTCTTGGCCAGGTAGCCGAACGAGACGAGCATCACCACGGCCTCGGTGAGGTACAGGATTCCGGCGGCGATGTCGCCGTCGAGGATCGCCGTGACGCCTTTGTAGATGTAGTAGCCGGCGAGCACGAGGCTCATCGCGGCTGCCAGCGCCGGGCCAACGACCGGGATGAAGGCGACGAGGATCACGACGAGCACGACGACGAACTCGGCCCACGGCGGCACGCTGTCGAGGAAGTTGGCAAACTTCGTCACCCATTCCGGCGCGTTGCCGGTGGGGTCGACCAGGTTGATCGGGTCGCCGTTGGCGTAGTTGTAGGGAGTGCTCCCGCCGTGAGCCAACGGGTCGGCGGTGGTGAACGAGGCGAGGCCGGGGGCGTAGACCCGGGCGCCGAAGATCACCAGCTCGGTGGCCAGGCCGAGCGAGTCGCCGTTGTTCCCCTGCTTCCACGCGGCGTCGGCGGTGTCGGTCGTCAGCAACTCGCCGTCGGGGGAGTAGAGGATGGCGACGGTCGCCTCGGCGATACCTGCGGCGTTGGTGGTGAACCACACGTCGCCGCCCGCGTTGAGGAACGACCAGCCGGCGGCGTCGCCGAGTGGAATCGTCACGGCGGCCCCGCCGGGGAACTCGATGCTCTGCAGCATCGGGTCGTTGTGCTCGTCGAGCGTCAGGCCGGCCGATGCGGTCCGGGTGATCATCGTGCCGGTGTCGACCGTCGTGGTCCGCCGTTCGAGGATCTCGCTGTCGGTGCCGCGGGTGAACTCGAGGATGGTCTCGCCGTCGTTGGCGGCGACGAGCTGACCCGTCGCGTCGTAGGCCATTTCGACCTCGTCGTAGGCGACGACGTTGCCGCTGTTGACCTCGACACGCACCGGCTCGGTCACTCCGTCGGTGGTGCGGTTTTGTCCCGCCGCTGCGCCGTCGGCGTCGTAACAGGTGGTGGTCGTTGTCGTGACGCCGTCGATCGTGGCGACCGCGGTGCCACGGGCGCCGTCGGCGAGCATGTGCGCCGCGCCGCAGTCGCCATTGGGGTAGGTCGACGAGTAGGTCCAGTCGGCGCTCATCGCCCCATCGCCGATCACCTCGAGGGTGGCGTCGATCAACGCCCCGCTCGAGGGGTCGTAGCCGAATCCGAACGTCGCCGTCGACGTCGGGGTGCTGAGCACCTGGCTGAGCGTCCGGTCGGCCTGAGTGGAACTCGTGATCGTCTCGCTCCATACGCCGCCTGCAGCGTCGGTCCATGTCGCCGACTCGACGCCCGTGGCGGGATCGATCGCAAGACGCACCGTGGTGCCGTTGCTGTATTCGATGGCCGTTGCGTCGCCGGCGTGGTCGCGTTCGGTGATGCGCGCCCACACGACAGAACCGTCCACTGCGACCACGCGATCTTCGGCGATCCCTGCGGCATCCCACGTGTAGGTGCGCGTGGTGGTCGACAGATCGGGGGTGGTCGTCACGACCGACACGAGGTTGCCGGTGCGGTCGTAGCTCAGTTGCGACGTGACACCCCACACGTCGGTCTGTTCGATGGTCCGTCCGAGGAGGTCGGTGGTCGTCGACACGAACACATCGCCGGTGCTCAGCGACGAGGCGACGTCGGTGCGCAGTGGATCGCCGTTGGCGCCGTAGATCACCTCGCTGGTTCCCGACGGGGTGACGAGACGCTCCATGCGCCCGCGAGCGTCGTAGACGACGGCCTCGACGACGGTGCCATCGATCAGCGTGGCGACCGGGTTGCCGGCGCCGTCGTAGATCGTCGTGTACACCGCGCCATTGCCGATCTGAATGTTCTTGCGCTGACCGGTCTGGGCCAACGACTCACCCGTCAGCGGGTGCGTTGCACTCGCAGTGCTGCCCCAGTAATCGAGGGTCGTGGTGAGGCCCGACGGACGAACGATTGCGGTCGGACGGCCCCACTGGTCGGCGGCCGGGTCGAGCGCTTCGTGCCGCAGCGTGGCGGTGGCCTGGCCGTCGCGTAGGTAGCGGTCGACGATGCCGGCCGCCGGGTCGGCGTACACCGTGTCCTCGACCGTCGTCACCGCCGCCGTCCCGGAGCGGTACACGTCGTTGTGGGTGGTCGTGGTTGGCAGGTCGTTGCCGCTGAACGAGTCGAAGGGCACGTCGGCCCAGGTGGCGCCGCCGTCGGTCGAGCGTTGGATCGTCGCGTCGATCGCCGAGGTGCCGGCGGCGACGTGGAGGTCGGCGATGAGCATCGACCGGTTGGTGCTGCCGACCTCGTCGATCGGGCAGCCCTCACCGAGTGCGCAGGCGGTGCCGTTGACGATCACCGTCGATGCGGCGGCGTCGACGCCGGAGGCGCTGATGCGTAGCTGGTCGCCGGCGTTCACGGCTGGATCGGCGCTGAGTGTCGTGCGCCAGTCCGTCGACGTGTCGATCGATGCCGGTGCCTCGATGTGCGGCCCGGTGATCAGGCGCACGGCCTCCATCGAGTTCGCCGAGCTGAACGTGGCGTGGGCGCCCGCGCCGGCGCCGTTCGACTGCACCTGCGTGGCGACAGCATCGGCATGAGCGGGGAGGGGGACGCCGTCGTCGCCGAACCAGGCAGCGGGCGCAGGCCCGTACAACGTGGCGGTCGACGTCGCCGGGTCGTGGTGGTACGTGGTCTGCTGCCCCTGCGGGTCGATCGTGCCGAGCAGCGCCCCGTCGGGGCCGTACAGGTACTGCGTGGTGGCACCCGCGGCGTTGCGCTGCAACGTCGGACGAGCGTCGTCGCTGTCGAACTCGACGGTCAGCGCGACGCGCTCTCCGCCGTCGTCGATGACATGCACCGTCGTCGTACCGGATCCGTACTGGTAGCTGCGCGTGATTTCGGCCGCGCCTGGCGTCGGCTCGGGTGTCGCCACGTGGGCCACGCGGCCCTGGTCGTCGTAGCCGATCGACCAGCGCACCGACGCGTCGTCGGGGCGCACGCCGGCGGCCACCGCGTCGGCAGCGATCGGCTCACGCAGTTCGACGACGCGGCCAGCGCCGTCGTAGACGACGTCGGTCGTTGCGCCGGCCGCCTCGATGCGCGCCAGGCGGCCATCGAGGTAACCGAGCGATGTCTCGGTGCCGTCGAATCCGGCGATGGTGCACAGCAGGGCCTGGTCGCCGGCGCCGCCGTCGAATCCCGCTGGCGGACGGCAGCTGCGGTCGCCGCGGTAGGTGAACGTCATTGTGCGACCGGTCGTGCGATCGGTGACTGCGAGCAGCCGGCCGCCGTCGGCGACGACGTCGTACTCGGTGCGGGCGTATCCATCCTGGGCCGACGCGTCGACCGCGATGAGATTGCCGTTCGGGCCGAATGTCGACACCCGACCGGTTCCGTCGGTGGCCTGCCAACCGTTGGCGGTGGCGGTCAGCGTCGGGTAGGCGAACGACACGTCGGCGCCGTCGAGCGATGGCGGGACGTTGGCGCCATCGGCCTCGTCGTCGCGCTCGTCGCGGAGGGGGGTGCCGTCGAGGGGGTGGACCACCCCGGTGGCGCCATCGGCGAACGACTCGACCAGTACCAG
>JBCCVW010000024.1:0-33610 GCA_039194665.1 Actinomycetota bacterium | reverse complement strand
GCCGACGTCGTGGCGAAGGTGTTTGCGCACGGCGGTGACCTCGCGGGACTCGGCAGCACCGAGCGCGTACAGTCCAGGCACATCGAGCGCACGGCGACCGACGGCCTCGATCAACAGACCTGTGGTGCCAGGGGCCGCTCCATCGCGGAAGCACCACTCGACGTTCACCCCGTCCCACGACGGAAGATCGACGACATGCCCCGGGTCGACGGTCTCGGCGATCACATCGACCGATGGTGATTCAACGGCGAGCTGATCGAGCACTGCCGCAGCTGCGCCCAGACCCGTGTCGTCGACCACCAGCAGGTAGTGATCGGTGCCGGGCGGTGGGGCGAACGTCGAGCGTGGCCCCCACAGACCCGCTGGAGCACCGATCGCGGCGCGCTCCGCCCACGCAGACGCAGGGCCGGCGTCGCCGTGCAATACGAACCACATGTCGATCTCGCCGGCAGCGGGGCGCCACTGACGCACCGTGTAGTACGCGCCTTGCGGTCGATCGGCCTCCGGTGTCTCCTCGTTGGCCGCCCAACTGAAGTCGGTGTCGACGGTGAGCTCGCTGCGGCCGGCCGGCGGCAGCAGTACGTACAAGAACTGGTCACCGCCGATCGAGGCGTAGTTGTCGAGCCCGCCGCCGAAGGTGATCTGTCGCAGGTTCGGCGTGAGATCCTGTACGGCGACCACACTGGTGACGAAGGTCGACAGTTTGTCGGTGCCGGCGATTTCGCGCTCCAAGCTGGTCAGCCCGACCGATTCGTCGGCGGCGCTGCGCGCGGCGCCGAGCAGCCCGAACAGCTGTCCGCGGACCTCGTCGAGCGACTCCGGCGGCGATCCAAAAGGGTGCTCGAGCTGGTACTCCGAACCGTCCTGACGCCGGCAGGCGATCGTGATGCCATCCGGTGACGCCGAGTGCAGCTGCGCGTCGACCATGGCGGCTGCCGGCTCGTCGGCGAGATGACGAGCGATGAACACGACGGTGTCGTCATGGTTCGAGTTCAGATGTTCGAACACATAGGCCAGTTCGTCGTAGATCGTCGTCGTCACGTCGATTCTGCCTCCGTGGCGGCTCGGCTTGCCGAGGCGCGCGTGTCGTGGGGCACGATCAGTGGCGTGCCGCTCAACGGGTCGGGAACGACCACGCAGGGCAAGCCGAACACCTCTTCAACGGTCTCGTCGGTGATGATCTCGTCGGGGGTGCCCACCCCGTGGATCCGCCCGTCGACCATGGCGACCAGATTGTGCGCGTACCGGCAGGCCAGGTTGAGGTCGTGGAGCACGAGCACGACGGTGCGCCCCTCTTCGTGGTTGAGTCGATCGACGAGGTCGAGAATCTCGACCTGGTGGGCGATGTCGAGGAAGGTGGTTGGTTCGTCGAGGAGGAGCAGCCCGGTTTCTTGGGCCAGCGCCATGGCGATCCACACCCGCTGACGTTGGCCTCCGGAGAGCTCATCGACCGGGCGGTCGGCGAGATCCATCGTGTCGGTCGCCATCAATGCGCTGCGGACGGCCCGTTCGTCGTCGTCGGACCATTGCTGGAAAAGCCGTTGGTGGGGGGTGCGGCCGCGGGCGACGAGGTCGACGACCAAGATGCCTTGCGGCGCGATCGGGGTTTGCGGGAGCAGTCCCAGCCGTCGGGCGACCTCTTTCGTCGGCAGTCGGTGGATCAACTCGCCGTCGAGAATCACCTCGCCAGAGCTCGGCTTGAGCAGCCGCGCCAACGCCCGGAGCAACGTCGATTTCCCGCATGCGTTGGGACCGACGATCACGGTGATCTGGCCGTCGGGAATCGCCAGGTCGAGCTCTTGAACGACGACGTGTTCGTCGTACGCCAAACGAACGTGGTCGGCGCGTAGGCGCGACGTTGTATTCGGATGGGCGCCGTTCGTCGAGGGGGGTTCGCCGATCACAATGCTCCTGTCCGTGCTTGACGGGTCAACAACCACAGCAGATAGGGCGCCCCGATCAGTGCGGTCATGATGCCGACCGGCAGCTCGGTTGGGGCCAATACGCGTCGGGCAGCGAGATCGGCTACGACCACCACGAGCGCACCGATGAACGCGGCAGGCACAATGGCGGCCCGCGGAGTGTTCACCAACCTGCGGGCGATCGGTCCCGACACGAAGGCGACGAAGGCGATCGGGCCCGCTGCGGCGACACCGAGCGCCGCCAGGGCGACGCCCACCAACACCAGCGCCAGCTTCGAGCGCGACACCCGCACGCCCAGCGCCGCTGCCGTGTCGTCTCCGAGATCGAGCCGATCGAGCGTGCGCTGCATCAGAATCGCCAGCGGCCCGAGGACCAGCAGCGCAAGCCACACGATGCGCACCTCGTCCCAACTGCGGCCGTTGAGCGAACCCGTCAACCACACCGCCGCTCGCTGCACGTCATTGATCTCGGCGCGGGTGACCATGTAGTCGATGACCGCCGTGATGGCGAAGCCCACGCCGATGCCGACGAGCACGAGCCGGTACGCCTGAATGCCGCGCTTCCATGCGAGGAGGTACACCAACAACGCCGCGATCACGCCGCCGGACAGCGCTCCGACCGACACCTGGAACGACGAACCGCCGACGACGACGATCATCGTGACCGCACCCAACGCGGCGCCCGAGTTGAAGCCGATGATGTCGGGCGAGCCGAGTGGGTTGCGGACCAGCGCCTGGAAGATTGCGCCCGACATCCCAAACGCCGCCCCGACCCCGACGCCGACGAGCACGCGCGGCAGGCGCAGCGTCCCGACGATGAACTCGGAGTCCTCGGTCGGGTTGCCGAGCAGCGTGGCGATCACGTCCGAGATCGGGATCGGAAAGTCGCCGACACTGATCGACCACAAGCCAACCGCGATGGTGATTGCACCGACGATGGCGCACACTCCCACGGCGCGCAGGTCGAGCCGAACGGAGAAACCCCGAAAGCGGATGACATGGCCGCGCAGGGGCAACTCGCTCGGCGCGGGGGCGCCTGAGTCGGTTGCGGGCGAACGCTCGAGGGTGGTCATCGATCAGAGCTGCGCCATACGGACGCGACGGACGAGGATGACGAACACCGGACCGCCGACCGCGGCGGTCATGATGCCGACCTGGATCTCACCGGGCCGGGCGACGACTCGGCCGAGGGTGTCGCAGAACAGGATCAGCGCGGCGCCAGCGAATGCCGATGCGGGAATCAACCATCGCTGGTCCGGGCCGAACGCCACCCGCATCATGTGCGGAACGACGAGTCCAACGAATCCGATCGGGCCAGCGGCGGCGACTGCGCACCCGCAGAGCAACGTGATCGACAGCACACTCAGCGCGCGCGTGGTGTTGATTTTCGTGCCCAGACTGCGAGCCGCCTCGTCGCCGAGCGCCATGGCATTCAGCTGCCGGGCAACCGCAACCGCGAGCAGCAACCCGACCAGAACGAACGGCAGGATCTGCCAGCCGACCTCGGGCGGCCGTCCCGAGAGGGAGCCGACCGCCCAGAAGCGGAACTGGTCGAGCGTAGCCTGATCGAGCAACGTGACCGCACGCGTCAGCGCGCCGAGTAACGCGGCCAGCGCCGCGCCGGCCAGCGCGAGCCGTACAGGGGTGGCCCCGCCGCGCCCGACCGTTCCGAGCAGGTAGACGGCGACAGAGGCGATCGCTGCGCCGATGAACGCGAACCACACGAGGCCGAGAACGGTGCTCACGCCGAAGGCCCAGATCGCCAACACGACGGCGAACGCCGCGCCGGCATTCACGCCGAGCAGCCCGGGATCCGCCAGCGGGTTCCTGGTCACACCTTGCATGAGTGCACCCGCCGCACCCAACGCTGCCCCGACCAACAGGCCGAGCGCAGTGCGTGGGACGCGCAGCTCGCGCACGATCAGATGGTCGGTCAGCGAGCGGTCGTACGATAGGAACGACTCGAACACGGTGCCCCACGGGATCGATTTGGCACCGACGGCAAGCGACATCACCAGCGCGACCACGAGCGCCACGATCAACACGATCACGCCGACGATGCGGCGTGTGATCGTGGTCTGGGCGACCCGCCGACCGGTGTGCCGCTCCTCCGGCGTCTCGAGGGGTTCCGGCACGGTTGGTGCCGGAGCGACAGATGACACGGCGGCCTAGGTTAGGAATACCTAATCAGTGCTGCAAGATCGCCCGCGATTGAGCAGGGGGCGACTATGCCTCACACCCGACGCGGGCCGACGCCATGAACGAACAGAACTCGTCGCGGCCAACCACCCACACCCCGTCGACGCGTGTCAGCGTTCCCTGCTGGTCGCCGTAGGCGGGATTGCCGCCGAACTCCACGTCGTAGGTGATCGCCGCACTATCCCCGTCGACGACAACCGCCGTGGGCACGAGGGTAATGCCGCCGAATCCGTCGCCGGTCGCCGCGTAGGCCTCGACCGTGGCCGCCAAGGCATCGGCGTCGGCGAGGTGCGGCGCCTTCTGATCGAACGATGCCGTCGAGTCGAAGACCAACGCCCACGCCGTGGCAGCCGCTTCGTCGTCGCCTCCGCCGGGTTCACTTGGGGCGCTGGTCGCCGCGGCCGTCGTTGGCGCGGCCGTCGTTGGCGCGGCCGTCGTCGGGGCGGCCGTCGTCGGGGCGGCCGTCGTCGGCGCTGCCGTCGTCGGGGCGGCGGTGGTCGGCGCGGCCGTGCTCGATGCTGCGGTGGTGTCGGCGCTGCCCTCGCTGTCGTCGTCACCGCACGCGGCCAGCAGGAGCGCGCCGGCGGCGACAACTGCCGTCAGGCGGCGCATCAGCGTTCACCCCCGCGCTGCCGTCGGGCAACATCGGCGGGCTCGGTCCGCTCGGCGTCGGTACGCACGCTGGCCACAACCTCTTCGGCAAAGCAGCTCGCAGCCAACCGCGCAACGACGTCGTCGAGCATGCCGAATTGGCCACGGGGCGCACGCAGTTCAATCACCGACACCCCGAGCGACGAATCCGGCCGGATGGTCGCCTCTACTTCGGTGTCGTCCACGTCAGGGAGGTCGGCGATCAGTTCAAAGAGTCGGCACGGCGCGAGGAAGGTGGCGAACGTTCGACACTCCATGTCCGGTCGCCGCACGCGGAACACGCCGCCACCGAGATCTTCGAGCGTGCCGGCGAACTCGATCGACGTCAGCTGTTCCAACTGCTGCGACAGCCGACGACTCAGTCCGGCAACAACGATCTGCCGCATCTTGCACGGGTCGATGTCGGCTGCGGGGTGTGTGCCGACGACGACGCACTCACCCGAGGAGCAGTGCAGTCGCAGCTGTCCGCCGTGGGTCGAGTGCGCAGTAGCGACGGCAATTCGCAGGCGTTCCATATGCGTCACGGGGTGTTCCTTTCGGTGTCGAAATCGGCGGCGGCATCTGCGCCGCGTGCCCGTGCGGCGAGTGCCACGGTTGCAGCACGAACCTCCTCGGGCTGCTCCACCGCTGGGTCGAAGGCCACGCGCGAGATGGCCGAGACGGTGGTGATCGAGAACGTCGGGTCCGCTCGCTCGCGAACTTCGACCGTGATCCCGTAGCGATCGAGCCCGGTCACCGTGGCGACCGGTGCATCCGGGCTTCCACCGAGCACCCGCGCGATCGCGAGACACGCATCGGCGTGATCGTCGTTCAAGTGCTCGATCATCGGCTGCGCGGCGCGGATCACCGGATCAGGTCGCGCCGCGATGTACTCCTCGGCGCTCACCCAGCCCATGACGCCGAAGCCACCCACGAAGCGGGCATGCACGAGTTCGAATCGCCACCATTCGAAGTCGGGAAAGTCGAGATACGCACGACTGTGGGGATGCATTTCGGCGTGCGCCGCAACGATGTGGTCGTCGGGATCGAACGGCACGAACGCCCCGACCAGCGTCACCCTGGGCAGCGCGAGCGGGTCGCGCACGCCATCGTGCTCGGCATGTACCAGCACGCTCGCACGCGGATCGCGGCGAAGGTTGATCGTGTGCTCGGCGAGTTGGGAGACGCACACCACCGGTGCACCCGCGTCGACGGTGCTGATCGGCACGATCGACGTATACGGGTGCCCCGATTCGGTCACCGTGGCCACCGAAGCCAGCGCGCCAGGTCCGATCAGCGTGCGCGCCAACTCGGCGTGCGAGGGAAACGAATGACGGTCTCCGACGATGGTGGGCATCGCGTCGAAGTGCGGCCGCTGGTCGACGTCGACGCGGCTTGGCGCCGTCGACGCGCTCACTGGGCACCCGCATAGATGTCGGTGACCATCTGATCGATGAGTTGCCCGGTGCGCGGTCCGTTTCCGAGCAGGTACTGATCGTCGTATGCGAACACTCGCCCGCTCTGGCCCGCCGGGGTCTGCGACAACCCTTGGATGGCCAACAACCCCTCCACACCACCGACCGACTCGAGCCCTGCCGACGGCACGATGATCACGTCGGGCGCAGCGACGAGCATCGCTTCGGCGGTGATTGCTTCGGCGTCGGCCACCCCGAGCTCGTCGGCGATGTTGACCCCACCGATCTCATCGATCACCCAGCCGACGCCCGACTCGGCACCGAGCACCAACTGCACATTCTCGCCACGCACGTACATCGCGGCGACCCGCGGTGACTCGATCGACCCGTCGACCCGTGCTGCTGCGGCCGCGATCTCGCCCTCGACCTGCGCGGCAAGTTCCTCTCCTCGATCCGGCACCCCGAGCGCGGCGGCGACGGCACGAATTTTGGTGGCCGGGCCATCAGCGGTCGGCGGCGTCGGGACGATCACGACCGGGACACCGGTGCGTTCCAGGTCGGCGAGGGTCTCAGGCGGGCCGGCGACCTCGGTCGCCAACACCACGGTCGGCTCCTGCTCGAGAATCGGTTCGGGCGACAGCGCTCGTTGGTAGCCGATCTTGGTGCTGGAGTCTGCCGCCTCTGGGTAGGTCGCCGAGATGTCGGTGGCCACCACGTTGTCGCCGAGGCCGAGCGCCCACACGATCTCGGCGAGGTCGCCGTCGACCGGCACGATGCGATCGGCCGATTCGATCACCACTTCGACGCCCCGGTCGTCGACGACCGTGATCGGTTCGCCTCCAGCAGAAGCTGCCTCCGATGTCGACGGCGCCGTCGACGCGTCGGTTGACGAAGCATCGGTTGTCGGCGCGTCGGTCGCCGGTGTCGCAGTGGTGGGTGTCGCGGTGGTCGCGGGCGCGACCGTCGTGGCGACGTCGGTCGTCGATGCCGTCGTGTTCGCCGCATCATCGCCGCCACCACAAGCGGCGAGCGCGATCGCCGCAGCGAGCAAGAGGGTGCACCGGACGCGCATCGGCGAGATGTTAAGCATTCCTACCATCTACTGCAAGCCACGGTGATTTTGTTGCGTTGTTCTGGTGCAGCGATGCCCCTACGATCGACCCGATGAGTGGCCCCGCATCGCATCACGGCATCGTCGAGACGACCGAATGGCTGACGCCAAGCATGCGCCGGATCGTGCTCGGCGGGCCTGGGCTGGCCGAGTTCACACCAACCGCGCACACCGACCAGTACGTGAATGCACTGTTCATTCCCGACGGAGCGACGTATCGCGCACCCTTCGACGTCGACGCCGCGCGCGCTGCAGCCCCCGAGCACCGGCCGCGTGGACGGCGCTACACCGTTCGTCGGTGGGATGCCGATGCCGGACAGTTGACCCTCGACTTCGTCGCTCACGGCGACGTCGGATACGCGGGCCGCTGGGCGCAAAAAGCGACGCCCGGCGACGCGCTCCAGGTGCTCGGCCCCGGCGGTGGCTACGCGCCAGATCCCGACGCTGCTTGGCATCTGCTCGCCGGCGACGAGAGCGCGTTGCCAGCCATCGCGTCATCACTCGAGGCGCTCCCGGCGCAGGCGGTCGCCGCGGTCTTTCTGGTGGTCGACGGCCCAGCACACGAGATCGAACTCGATGGACCGGACACCATGTCGGTCAGCTGGCTTCACCGTGAGGGAGCGTCGTCGCCCGAAACGCTGCTCGTCGAGGCAATCAGCTCGTACGAGTTCCCCGCCGGATCACCGCAGGTCTTCGTGCACGGCGAAGCCGGAGAAACCCGTGCGGTCCGTCGGCACCTGCTGTCGGATCGCGGCCTCTCCAAAGACGGCGCGTCGATCTCGCCCTACTGGCGACGGGATCACACCGACGAAGCCTGGCGGGCGATCAAGAAGCAATGGCTCGCCGAACAGGAAACAGACGCCTGACGCCGAGGGCTCGCTGGCCCGCTGTTCAACGCATCGACAACGACGACGCGTGCCCGCGGCGTGACTCGTAGCGGCCACCGATGCGCTGCAGCGAGCGCGCCGCACGCTCCGGGTCGACACACGCATCGACGGGAAACCGGACGATTGCGTCCGCTACAACGGTACCGATCACCGAATCCAGTTCGCTCGTGCTCACCGCGGCCTCCCGGCGCATCGACGGCCGCATGCTTTCGGCGAGATGGATCACTCCGCGCAGCTGCATTGGATCCGGCTTCGACAGCGGCGCATCGCTGACGATCTCGACGTATGGCGGTTCCGACTCGACGAACAGTCGGGTGTCGCCGTCGTACAGGTCGCAACCGAGATCAGCACTCCAGGATTGGCTCGTCACGTCGAGTAGGCCGATCACGAACCGTTCCCAGATGGCCAACGCCCTCCCCGCCCCGGGTAGTGCGGGATAGGCGGCGACGGCACGCTCGAACGGCCGCGCCTCGACGTCGAGGTACCCGCCGAGGGCGACGATCTCGATACGTCTGGCGTCGATCGACGCACGGTCGCCAAGGTGTGCGTTCCCGGCGCCCTGCAGCGATCCGGGCCGGTCTGCGGCAGGGTCTGTTCGACGAGTCAGCATGAAGCGCCAACGTTAACCTCACCTAACTCCCATGGTCAACGATGGCTATGGGGCTAGCCACGAACGGCGACGACGACGAACGACAACCCGACGAACAGGAACATCGCCGACGTCACGATTCGAAGCGTGTGCGGTGTCAGCCAACGCCGTAGTCGCACGCCGATCGCCACACCGAGCAACCCGGCAACCGTCATGCCGATCGCTGCGCCGACCCACGCGGGGAGTGCCCCGAACTCGGCGCCCAACCCGGCCGTGGCGAACATCGTCTTGTCGCCGAGTTCGGCAACGACGAGTACACCGACCAGCGCGAGCTGCGAGCGAAGCGGCGCAACGTCGACCTCATCTGCGGGATCCGCACGCACGACGAACGACCACGCCGCGACCGCGAGAAACACCGTCCCCGCGAGCCAGGCGCGGGCCGTCGAAGACAAGGTCGAACCGATCAGGCCACCAGCGGCTGCACTGAGCGATGTGGCCGCAACCGACACGACGAGTACGGCGACGACAACGTCACGCCACGCCCGTCGTGCGGCGAGCGACAGCGCAACGAGCTGGCTCTTGTCGCCGAGTTCGGCGATGAACACCAGCCCGGCGCTCAGCGCGATCGCTTCCATTCGTCCTCCGAGTTCCTGGCCCGGAGGAGGGGATGCCTCGACCGGGCATCTGTTTCGATGCCTGGCCGAAGGTCTTGCTCACCTCGCATGCGAGGCTCGGGGACCGGGGTTCATCACCCAGTATGTCGATCGCCCGACGGGGAGCTACTCCCCTTCGCCGACGGCGATCGTAGCGCCGTCAGCGACATATCGACGCCTGGCAGTGAATCGTGCGGGCACCAACACGTGGTGTTCGGTCTGCCTACTATCTCGACATGCAGCACCGACGGGGACGCTCACGAATGCTCGCAATTGGCGCGACGTGCGCCGTCGTCCTCGCCCTTGCGGCGTGCGGAGACGACGACGACACGGCGTCGAGCACGAGCGCGCAGAGTCCGACGACGGTGGCGGCGACCGCGCCGTCGACCAGCGAGGCCCCGACGACCAGCGCCACACCGACCAGCGCACCACCTGACACCGACGTGCCGACCACTGCCGCGCCGACCACGACGGAAGCCATCGCCGACGATCGCACGATCGTGGCGCTCGACGAGCAAACGGCGTTTGCGCTGCTGTCGATCGGCGTCACCCCCGCCCATGTGCTCACCACGCTGAACTCAGAGACCTTCGCTGCGCTGAACAGCGACCTCGGCATCCCGACCACCGAGTTCGTGATCGCCGAGCCGTCGTTCGAAGTCGTCGCCGGGCTGGACCCCGACCTCCTCGTCGGCATCGAGAACCCGTTCCTCGTCGAACGGGCGAGCGAATACGAACAGATCGCACCACTTGTCACCACACCACTCGATGCGAGCTGGGAGGAGCAACTCCAAGTGCTCGCCGTCGACTTCGAGGCCACCGACCGAGCCGCGTCCGTGATCGCCGCCGTGGATGCCTTCGAGGCCGACACGGCCCAGGCGCTCGCAGACCAGGGCGCCGCCGGATCGTCCGTATCGGTCATGACGGTACGCCTCGGCAACATCTTGGCGGTGAACGCGTCAGGCGCAACCGGTGAGATCCTGACCGCGGTTGACCTGACCCGACCCGCAGCACAATTGGCCGAGGGCCCGCCCGGAATTCCCTTCGTCCCGGTGTCGCCCGAGACGGTCGGCGAGCACGATGCCGATCTGCTGGTGCTTGGACAAGGCGTCAACTTTGATGTGGCGCCACTGGTCGACTCACCGATCTACGGCCAGCTTGGCGCCGTACAGAACGGCGCCGTTGCCGACGTGGTGGGCGATGCGTGGATCCTCGGCGGCACGGGGTTCGCCACCTACTGGGTGCTGCAGGACCTCGTCGACATCCTCGTCGACGGCGGAGCGCCCGCCGGATTCGACGACACGTCGGCTCGGTGGACGTCGTTTCTCGAGCTCACTTCATAGGGAGTTCTCATGACCCAGTCGCACATCGACACCGACTACCTGATCATCGGCGCCGGCGCATCCGGCATGGCGATCGCCGACGAGTTGGTCACCCAGACCGACGCTGAGATCGTGCTCATCGATCGCCGCCATCAACCCGGTGGACACTGGGTGGACGCGTACCCATTCGTTCGGCTGCACCAACCATCGGCGTTCTACGGCGTGAATTCGCGACCGCTCGGGTTCGACCGCATCGACGAGAGCGGGCCAAACGCCGGGTACTACGAGCGAGCAAGCGGCGCCGAGCTGGTCGACTACTACCAGCGCGTGCTCGACGAACAGTTGTTGGGCTCGGGTCGCGTGCGGTTCCTCGGTTCGTCTGAGTTCCTCGGCGACCGCACCGCAGCAACGGCCCACGACGGTCCATACACCGTGCGGTCGGTGCTCGATGGTCACGAGACCATCATCAGTGCGCGGCGCCGAGTCGTCGACGCGACATACGTCGAGTCGATCGTGCCGATGCGCCACCGGCGGCCCTACGCCGCGGCCCCCGAGACGCGTATCGGCACACCCACCGACATCGTGCGCCTTGCCGACTCGACCGGCCGATTCACCGTGATCGGTGCCGGCAAGACCGCGATGGACACCTGCTGTTTCCTCCTCGACCAAGGGGTGGACCAAGACTCGATTCGCTGGATCCTGCCGCGCGACGGCTGGTTCGTCGACCGCCGCGGCACGCAGCCGCTCACGCTGGCCGCTGGTATGGCGGAGTACCAGGCCGACCTGATCGAGTCGATCGCCTCCTCGACCACCGGCGAAGAGTTCGCCCGCAATTTTGAAGAACGTGGATGGTTCCTTCGCCTCGACCCCTCCGTCGAGCCCGCTGTGCACCGGGGTGCCAACGTCTCGGCGCGCGAAATCGAACAGCTGCGATCGATCGAGAACACGGTCCGCCTCGGTCGCGTGCGCAGCATCTCGGCCAACGCCGTTCACCTCGAGCACGGAGACGTGATCGCCGACCGCACAGACGTGTACGTCGACTGCACCGCACAGGGCCTCGCGACGTCCCCGCTCCGGCCGATCTTCTCTCCGGGGGCCATCACCGTGCAGTTCACCACGCTTGGCGTGGCGCCGTGGTCGGCGTCGGTCATCGGCTACGTCGAGTCGCTCGACATCGACGACGAGGACCGCAATCAGCTGTGCCAGCCCGTGCCGCGTACCGGGCTCATCGCCGATCAGCTGCGCGTCTACGCTGCAGGCTTTGCCGTCGAAGAGGTACGCCGAGGCGACGAGCGCATCGGCGGGTGGGCGGCCAAGGCCCGACTCAATCCGGGACGCAGCGTCTTCTCGCAGATGAGCGACCCGCAGATCGCCGCTGCACTCCAACGCACCGTCGGCAGCCTCGACGCCGCCAACCGGAGTCTGGCCGCACACGCCGCGTGAATGACGACGATCCCATGTCGATCACATCCACACTGCGTCAGAACACCACCAAGAACCGCGCCGACGTCGTGTCGGTGACTCCCATCGGCGACGGGCTGACACACATCTGCGTCACCACCCGTCGTCCCACCGTCGGGTGGCAGCCGGGGCAGGCGATCGCGGTGGTCGTCGACCCCGACGGCAAGACGATGCGCGACCGGTGGCGGCACTACACCGTTCGCCGGGCGACGCCGGACTCCAACGAGCTCGAGTTGCTCGTCGTCGATCGCGGTCCCGATTCGCCGGCCGGCCGCTGGATTGCGAGCTTGAACGTAGGGGCGAGCTTCACCTTCATGGGCCCGGGCGGGCGACCGACGCTGAGTGCAGGTGCGCCGGCCTACGTACTGACCGGCGACCGGTCGAGCATCGCGTCGATCGCCGCGATGACCGAGCGTCTGTTGACCGATGAGCGGGCACCCAACATCGATGTCATCGTCGGCACGCCCAACCCCGACCTCGCCGACCTGACCGTCGACGGCGACGTCGCCGACAACCTGCGGATTCGTTGGGTGCGCGCCGCCGATGCGCCGGCGCTGCGGACCGAGTTGCCGGCTGCGCTGCCCACGACGTTGCCGCCCGGCACGCGGGCGTACGTCACGGGAGAGATGAAGATGATGCAGACAGTGCGCAGCACGCTCCAACGAGCCGGGGTGGCACGACGCGCCATCGGCTCCCACGCCCACTGGACACCAGGCCGCCGCGGGATGTGAGCTGCGCCGCTACGGGCAGGGGTTGCGAGCCGACGCCATGAATCCACAGAACTCGGCGCGGCTGACCGTCCAGATGCCGTCGACCAAACTCATCTCGCCCTCGAGCGCGGTGTATGCCGCGTTCTCGCCGAAGTACACGTCGTAGGTCACGATGGCCTGCTCGTCGGTGACAACGACGCCGACCGGGTCGAGCCGAATGCCACCCAGCGAGTCGCCGACGCCCTGATAACTGTCGATCGTGGAACGCAACTCGTCGGCGGCTTCGAGGTACTCCGCCTTGCCGTCGAAGGCGACCGCAGAGTCGAACACCGCCGACCATGCATCGGCGGCCGCCTGCTCGTCCGGGCCGAGGTCTGCACCCGCCGAGTCCAAGACCAGCATCGACGGCACCTGAGTGGAGGGGTCGCCGTCGACGGCGACCACCAATTCCGGTACCAGCTCTTCGATGACGAACTGCAAACTGAGTGGGCTCGAATGCGAGAACGCTCCCGTGAGGAGCGGATCGGCGATCAACTCTCTGCCCTCGGCGTTGGCAGCCAACGTCGGACGCAGCGCCAGGCCGCGTAACGCTTCGTACTCGGCCTCACTCGACGCCAACCACACGATGACGTCCTGATCGAGCGTGCTCAACTGCTCCTCGCTGACACTGAAGAAGAAGCTCTCGCCGGCGAGTTCGTCGAACTCCGGCGGCGTGACGAAGCCGAAGCGGCTCATCACCTCGGCGCGCACGTCGCTCGACGCGTAGGCCCCTGGAAGATCTTCGAACGCGAACGCCACCGCCGCGGTCTGGCCGCCGAACTCGGGATACATCTCGCGCACCTCGGCGAAGGCTGCCTCGGTGTCGTCGACGATCTGCTGTGCCTCCGCCTCCTTGCCGACGGCGCGGCCGGTCATCAACATCGCCTCGTCGAACGGCGTGCCGTAGTCGGGATAGTCGCCGGGTTGGGCGACGGTCGGCGCGATCGCGGCAAGCGTTTCGTAGTCCGACTCGCTCATTCCCGACGACAGGCCCACGATCAGGTCCGGCTGGAGTGCCGCAATCTGCTCGAAGTTGAGCTCGGTGCTCGACAGCACTTCGGGCTCGGCGTCGCCCAGTGCCTCCTGCGCCCACGGCCAGGTGGCGAAGGGCTGATCGCCGTACCAGTCGCGCACCCCGATCGGCGTCACGCCCAGCGACAGCAGGCCGTCGTGCTCACCGAAGCCGATCGACACGATCGATTGTGGCGCTGCCGGGATCGTCGTCTCGCCGAATTTGTGCTCGATGGTCACCGGAAACGCCGCTTCGGCGTCGCTCGGCTCGGTATCGGCCGTGGTCGCTTCAGTGCTGTCCGGCGCGGCATCGGGCGCGTCAGTTGTGGCGGGCATCGTCGTGGGTGCCGTCGTCGCCTCACTGCTGGGCGCCGTCGTTGCGCCGGATTCGTCGTCACTCCCGCACGCAGCAACCACCAGTGCGAGCGCGGCAGCCGCAGCCGCCAGCCGTCGAGCCGTCATGATTCTCCGATCTGCCGAGTCGTCGTGGGGGATACGGCGACCGACTCGGTGAGATCGCCGCTGCGGCGGGCAGTATGACGGAGATGGTTCTGCACCGCAACTCGCGGTGTTAGGCAATCTGAACGGCTGGTCGGACGCAGCCGGAACTCATCGGGCGAAGCCGATAGGTGGCCCGAATGGTTCGAGCACAGGTCCATATACTCGCCCGTCATGCTCACGACCCATCGACGCTCGTCTGCACGCGCTGCAGCGCTCACGCTGGCCGTTGCGCTCGTCGCCGCGTGCGGCGGATCGGACGACGACGATGGCGCCGACACCACCGCAGCGTCGGCCGCGACGACCACCCCCGCCACTGCGAGCGCAACCACCGAGCCGAGCCCAACGACCGGCGCGCCAACAACCGAGGCCGCTCCAGCCACGACCGACACCGCCCCCGAGACGACTCCCGACACCACGGAAGCGCCGGTCGACGAGGCAATCGACAGCCCGGTCGATCTCGGCCGCGTCGTCGTGATCGGCGAAGAGTTCTTGCTCGCCGACTTTCTCGCGCTCGGCGGTCAGGCCGTGGCGGCCACCGCCACGCTCGGCGACGAGTTCGTCGGCATCGAGCGCGACACGACCGGGATCGATCCGCTGTCGTCGACCGATCCCAACTTCGAGCTCCTCGCCTCGTACGACCCGGATCTGATCATCACCACGACCGGCGTGGTCGATCTCGTCGGCACGTCGGAGTTCGAGGCCATCGCCGAGACCGCCGTGGTCGACAACACCGACTGGCAACAGCAGGTGCGCGACCTCGCCGCGGCGATGGGGGTGCCCGAGCGCGCCGACCAGCTGCTCGCGCAATACGACGAAGCGATCGCGGCAGCGGAGGTGCCCGCAGGTCTCGAAGCGAGCGCGGCCACGGTGTACTCAGGCGAGAACGTGGCTGCCTGGGTCGACGGCCCGGTGAACATCCCCCAGGTACTGCTCGACCTCGGGCTCACGCTGACGCCGGGCGGCGGCGAACTCGACGGCGAATCGAACGGTCGCGTCTTCCTCTCCAACGAATTGATCCCCGTGCTCGATGGTGAGGTGCTCATCCTCGCCCAGACCAGCGGGGTCGAAGGCGAGGACGAATCGCTGGCCAACGTGTCGGCTCAGCCGTTGTGGCAACAACTCCCGGCGGTCGCTGCCGGCAATGTCGTGACGATCGATCGGCTCGGATACCCGGGCGTGGAGGGCCGCATCCGCATCATCAACGACGTGCTCTCCGCATTGCCGCAGCGTTGATCGGTCATGCCGCGGTGAGCTTCACCGCAACGATCGAGCCGACCAGCGCGGCGATCGCCAAGATCTGCGGGATATTGGTCTCTTGCCCCTTGAGCAAGACGCTGACGAGAAAGGCGCCAACGGCGCCGATCCCAACCCACACGGCGTAGCCGGTTCCGACGGGAATCGTGCGCGTAGCGACGCTCAGCAGATACATGCTGATCGCCAAGGTCACGACGAAGCCCACGGTCGGCAGTGCCCGGGTGAACCCCTTGGTCTCGCCGAGCAGTGACGCCCAGGCGACCTCGAACGCTCCGGCGAGTGCCAGGATCATCCATGCCATCGGATTGTCTCCTGCGCCCGTCGTGCCGGCCGGTACGGTGCGCCCCTCGTCGGTCGGATCGGATGATCCATCTCCTACAACCAGGCGGTCCTCCGAGACATTCCCTATTCCGGAGTGACGTAGGCGGCGGTGAGGCCACCGTCGACGGCGAGATTGGCGCCGGTCACGTACGACGCGTCGTCGGAGGCGAGGAACACCGCGGCACCCGCCATCTCGTCGGCTTCACCGAAGCGGCCCATCGGCACGTGTATGAGTCGGCGCTGGCGCTTCTCGTCGGTATCGAGGAACGACATCAACAGTTCGGTGCGCAGTGGCCCCGGCGAGAGTGCGTTCACACGAATCCCTTCGCGCGCGTGGACCACCGCCAGCTCGCGGGTCAGTGCCAGCACCGCACCCTTCGACGCGGTGTAGGCCACCTGGGGCGTCGCGGCGCCCACCGAGGCGACGAACGACGCTGTGTTCACCACCGCTCCCCCACCCGCTCGGCGTAGCGCAGGAATCCCGTGCTTGCAGCCGAGCAACACGCCCGTGACGTTGATCGCCAGCGTGCGCTCGATCGTGGCCAGGTCGACATCGATGGCGTCGCCGTCAGAATCGAGCATCACCCCGGCGTTGTTGAACACCACGTCGACGTGCCCGTGATCGCGCTCGGCGGCAGTGAACAGGTCAGCCACTGCGTCGTCAGCGGTCACGTCGACCGTCGACGCGGACGCGACGCCACCGGCGGCGCGCACCATCTCGACCGTCTCCTCGTTCGGCCCAGCGCGCAGATCTGCGCAGACGACGACAGCACCCTCCGCGGCGAAGCGCAACGCGCTGGCCCGCCCGATGCCGGCGCCGGTGCCGGTGATCACCGCAACCTTGTTCGCCAGGCGCATGTCAGATCCGCTCGAAGTAGCGGGCGCGTTCCCAGTCGGTTACGGCAGCGTCGAAGGCGTTGACCTCGACGTCGTGGAAGTGGGCGTAGTGGGCGACGACGTCATCGCCGAACGCCGCCCGTGCGACTGCGCTCGACCGGAATGCTGCTGCGGCATGCTCGAGCGTGCGCGGCACGTGGGGCAGCTCATGCGCCTGGTACACGTCGCCGACGAACTCCGGTGGCGGCTCGATCCGTTCCTCGATACCGCGTAGGCCGGCAGCCAACGATGCGGCGTAGGCCACATACGGGTTGCAGTCGGCGCCGGGGATCCGGCACTCGATGCGCTTCGACGAGCCGGCCCCCACGACGCGAAAGCCGGCGGTGCGGTTGTCGTTCGACCAGGCGATCCGCGTCGGCGCCCACGACCCATCGACGTAGCGCTTGTACGAGTTGATCGTCGGGGCGTAACAGGCCATGAAGTCGTCGACGTGCGCCAGCCAGCCGCCGAGGAACCAGTTGAACACCTCGTCGGACTCGGCGAACGCGTTCGCCCCCTCCTCGTTCCACAGCGACACGTGGAGATGGCAGCTGCTCCCCGCCTCGGCGGTGTGCGGCTTGGCCATGAACGTCAGTCCGACTCCGTGACGGTCAGCGAGTTCCTTCATTCCGTGCTTCATCAGCGCATGGCGGTCGGCCATCGCCAGCGCGTCGGCGTGGCGCACGTTGATCTCGTGCTGGCCCCGACCCCACTCCCCCTTTGTGGTCTCCACCGGCACCTCACTGGCCCGCAGCATGCGTCGGGCGGCACCGACGAACGGCTCGACGCGGGCGCCCTGCAGCAGGTGGTAGTCCTCGATGTACCAGCCGGCTGGACGCAGATCGGCGTATCCCTTGTCGCGGGCACCCCGGTAGCTGTCGTCGTAGAGGAAGAACTCGAGCTCCGACGCGACCATCGCGCTGAACCCGTGGTCGGCGAGACGCTCGAGTTGCCGACGCAGCATCGAGCGCGGCGCCACAGATGTTGGAGTGTGATCGTGCTGATGCACGTCGCACAACACGATGGCGGTGCGCTCAGCCCAGCCCGCACAGCGCAGCGTTGCCACGTCGGGGACCAGGTGGAAGTCGCCGTACCCCTGTTCCCAGCTGGCGTACTCGTAGCCGTGGATCGGCTCCATCTCCATGTCGACGGTGAGCAGGTAGTCGCAGGCATGCGCACCGTCGGACAACCCGACCTCGAGGAAGAACTCGGCGTCGAATCGTTTGCCGAGCAACCGGCCGTAGTGGTCGGTGAATCCCACGACCACGGTGTCGATCTCGTCGGCGGCGACGGCAGCGGCGAGCTCATCGGGCGTCATGGCACGAGCATGCCACCCAGCGCTGGATGTGGCGCACATGGCATCGTGGTGTCGATGGCTCCACTGCGCGACTTCATCCACGACTCACTCGAGCTGTACCGCACGACCACGCGCGAGAGCCTCGACGGGCTGACCACCGATGACCTCGTCTGGCGTCCCGCGCCCGACTCGATGTCGATCGGCCTACTGACGTGGCACATCTCCCGCGTCCACGATCTATTGATCCAAACCCGCGCCAGACGCGTCGACCAACTGTGGGACAGCGAGGGATGGGCTCAGCGATTCGAACGCCTCCCAGCGCGCCGCGGCGACACGGGGTTCGGCTTCGCCGCCGACGAGATGGATGCCTTCGTCGTGCCATCGATCGAGGTGCTCGTCGGCTACCTGGAGGCGACCTGGGACGCCACGTTTGCCGCACTCGCCGCAGTCGACGACGACGCGCTGCTCACGACGATGATCGAGGGCCCCCTCGGTGGGCAGCTCACCCTGGCCAACCTGTATCGCCAGTTGATCTGGGAGGTCAACCAACACGGCGGCCAGATCGCCTACCTGCGCGGGCTGCGCCGCGGCCTCGAGGACGCGCACAAGATGAGCCCGGTCTGGGTCGACGCAGCTGCGAACTAGCTCGCTACAGGCCGTCGGTCCACGGCCCACGCCACGAACCGCTGCCGCTCACGAGGTTGTCCGCCGCTGCGGGACCAAGGGTTCCGGGCGCGTACGGGTGCACGGGAGGCGGTGCCTCGATCAGCGGGGCCAGGATGCGCCACTCCTCCTCGACCGCGTCTTGGCGGGCGAAGTGGCGTACGTCGCCGTGCATTCCGGCGACGAACAACACCTCGTAAGGAGTGGGATCTTCGCCGCCCTCGTCGGCGAAGGCCATGTCCATCGTGATCGGCCCCGGTGAGGTGCTGTCGGCACGGTGGGCATCGAGGGTCATCTGGATCGCCGTATCCGGGTTGACCCGCACCACGAGCTGATCGGGCTCGGCGAGCCGGCCCTGAAACTGCCCGAAGCCCAGCTTCGGCGGGTGTTTGAACACCAATCGCACCTCGGTCATCGTCGCGGCGAGGTGTTTGCCGGCGCGGATGAAGATTGGTACGCCCGACCAGCGCCAGTTGTCGACATCGAGCTTGAGCGCCACGAAGGTCTCCGTCGCCGAGCCTTCGGCCACACCGGGGGTTTCGAGGTACCCGTCGTACTGACCCCGTACGTAGTGCGCCGGGTCGGCCGGCATGATCGCCCGCATGGCGGCCACGACGGCGTCGCGCATCACTTCCGCGTAGTCACCGGCAGGCGGCTCCATGATCGTCGCCGCCAGTACCTGCAGGAGGTGGTTGACCACCACGTCACGCAGCGCCCCGACCGGGTCGTAGAAGTGACCGCGATCTTCCACCCCGAACGACTCGAGCATCGTGATCTGGATCGATTCGACGAAGTGCCGATTCCACACCGGCTCGAGCATCATGTTGGCGAACCGCAGATAGAGCAATTCCTCGACGCCCATCTTGCCGAGCCAGTGGTCAACGCGCAGGATCTGATCTTCACGTACGTACTGGTGGAGCTCTGCGGCGAGTGCCCTGGCCGATTCGAGATCGTGCCCGAACGGCTTCTCGATCATCACCCGGGCGTCGTCGGTGAGGCCGGCGTCGCTGAGGCCGCGCACCACTCTGGCGAAGAGAAACGGGGGGATCTCCAGGTAGTACAGCGGCCGCACAGCGTCACCGAGCGCGTCGCCCACCGCGGCGTACGTCGCCGGATCGTCGAAGTCGCCCTTCAAATACGACAGCCGACCGACGAGGCGGGTGAAGACCGCTTCGTCGATCGATCCGCCCTCTTGTTCGGCGATCGACGTGCGCGCCCGATCGGCGAGTTGCTCGACGGTGTAGTCGTCGATCGCTACGCCGATGATCGGGCAGTTCAGTAGGCCGCGCCGCTCCAGCCGGTACAACGAATGGTACGTCATCACCTTGGCCAGGTCGCCGGTGATCCCGAAGATCACCAGCGCGTCCGAGACGGGACCGGGACCACTCGAGTGCTGCTCGCTCATAGCCGAGTTCTCCTTGGGGTGCAATCAGTCGTCGCCATCGAGTGCTCGATCGAGTTCGAGGGCGGCGACGATGAGGCTGAGGTGGGTGAACGCTTGGGGGAAGTTGCCGAGCTGCTCGCCGGTGACGCCAACCTCCTCGGAGAACAGCCCGAGATGGTTGGCGTGCGTGAGCATCTTGTCGAACGTGAGCCGTGCCTCGTCGACGAACCCGGAACGGGCGAGCGCAGCGACGTACCAGAAGGTGCACAACGAGAACGTGCCTTCGGTACCGGTGAGGCCGTCGGGCGACGCCCGCGGGTCGTATCGGTACACCAGGCTGTCGGTCACCAGGGTGCGGCGGATGGCGTCGAGGGTCGACAGCCATCGCGGATCGGTCGGCGAGATGAACCCATTGAGCGGCATCAACAAGATGGCGGCATCGAGCACGTCGCCGCCATCGAACTGCACGAACGCTTGGAGGTCCTCGTTGAACCCGCGCTCGTGCACCACGTCGTAGATCAGGTCGCGCACGGTGGTCCAGCGGGCGATCGGCGCCGGAAACGAGCGGTGGGCGGCGATCCGTAGCGCTCGATCGATCGCCACCCACACCATCATTCGGCCGTACACGAAGTGCTGGGGACCCCCGCGCGACTCCCAGATACCGGCTTCGGTCTGGTCCCAGTTCTCGCACACCCAGTCGATCACGTCGACGATCGCCTTCCAGGCGCGATCGCTCATGAAGTGGCCGTAGTGATCGAGGAGTTGGAGGGCGTTGAGCAGCTCGCCGTAGATGTCCAGCTGCAACTGATCGACGGCGCCGTTGCCGATGCGTACCGGACGCGAGTGGCGGTACCCGTCGAGGTCGGTGAGGTTCTCCTCGGTGAGTTCGGTGTCGCCATCGACGCGGTACATGATCTGCAACGGACCGTGTTGGCGATCGCGGCGTTCGTCGATTCGCTGGCGCATCCAGTGCGAGAAGGCGATCGCCTCCTCGTCGTAGCCGAGGGCCAGCAGGGCACGCATCGAGAACGAGGCATCGCGCACCCATGTGAAGCGGTAGTCCCAGTTGCGTTCGCCGCCGATGCGTTCGGGCAGGCTGGTCGACGGCGCAGCAACCATCGCGCCGGTCGGGGCGTACGTCATCAGCTTGAGCGTGATCGCCGACCGGGTGATCATCTCCCGCCAGCGGCCGCGATAGCGACCCTTGGCAACCCAGTCGTGCCAGAACGCGCTCGCCGCCATCAGCTCGTGGTCGACATCGCTGCGCGTCAGCTCGACGACGCGCTCCTCGGCGCCGGACTCGAGCACGAGCCAGGCGACGTCACCCTCACCGACCTCGACCGTCCCGGTGGCGGCTGCACCGTCCACCGCGAGATCGACCGATGCGGTCACGTCGACACCGAAGTCGCGTGTGCTGAAACGCACGTGGCGACCAGCGCCCGACGCGGTGTGTGGCACCCGGCCGAAGTCGAACGCCGGCGCGACCTCCACGGCGAACGTGGTGCGCCCGCGCAACCCGCGGATCACACGCAGGATCCGTCGGCGGTCGGTCGCTGTCGCCGGATCGTGAATCGGCATCACATCGGTCACTTCGGCGACACTGTCGGCCGACAGGAACCGGGTGACCAACGTCGCCGACTCCGGAAGGTACATCTGTCGTGTGACCGCTTCGGCGGTCGGGGTGATCGCGAACCGTCCGCCGCGCGTGGCGTCGAGTACCGCGGCGAACACGGGCGGCGAGTCGAAGCGCGGCGCACAGAACCAGTCGATCGATCCGTTGGTCGCGACCAGTGCCGCCGACTGCAGATCGCCGATCACACCGTGGTCACCGATTGGCGGATACGGGGCGGCGCTCACGAGCGGCACGATAGATCGTCAGACCCCGGCGCGCCGTCGATCAATCGGGGAGCATCGGCATCGACACCATCGAGCGCCCCACCGACGACGCGCGACGCAGTGCGCCGCCACCAAAACGGTCATGCACCGCATCGAGCGCCTCATCGAGCGCCGGAGCGGCGTTCCGTTCGAACGGCAATGCCATCTGTACGGCGTCGGCATCGCTCAGCTGACTGACCGAGACGCCGAGCAACGAGATACCCCGCTCGTCGATCGAGGGCCAGGCGCGGTCGAGCAACGCGCCACCCACACGCCGTACCGCCGCGCTCGATGCAGTGCTTTCGGGAAGCGTGAACGAGCGAGTGATGCGGGCGAAGTCGTGGAAGCGGATGCGGATGGTCACCGTCCGGCCGACACGGCCAGCGCTGCGCAGGCGACCCGTGACGCGATCGACCAACCCGGCCAGCACGGCGTCGCAATCGGCTCTGGTGCGGTCGCCGCGACCCAACGCATGTTGGGCCCCGACCGAGCGACGCCGTCGGGCGGTATCGACCGGTCGCGGGTCGAGATTGTGGGCCAGCGCATGGAGGTGCCGACCGACCGCGCGACCAGTGATCGCCACCACAGCCGATTCTTGGAGCGCGGCGATGTCGCCGACGTGGTAGATCCCGCGGTCGTTGAGCCGCTGCGCGGTCACCGCACCGACACCCCACAACCGGCGAACCGGCAACGGATGGAGGAACTCCAGCTCGCCCTCGGGCTCGACGACCAACAGACCGTCGGGTTTGCCGACGCCGCTGGCCACCTTGGCGAGGAACTTCGTGCGGGCCACGCCCACGGTGATCGGGAGGCCGACCTCAGCGCGCACGCGAGCACGCAGTCGGCGGGCGATGTCGACCGGCGTGCCGCTCAGCCGGCGCAGTCCGCCGACATCGAGGAAGGCTTCGTCGATCGAAATGCCCTCCACGAGCGGCGTGGTGTCCCCGAAGATGTCGAACACCGCGTCGCTCGCCTCGGAGTATGCGCCGAACCGCGGCGCCACCGAAATGAGGTCGGGGCACAACCGCCACGCCTCGGCCCCACCCATCGGCGTGGCCACACCGAACGCCTTGGCCTCGTAGCTCGCGGCGAGAACCACACCGCCGGTCGGCGACGCACCAACTGCGACTGGCTTGCCGCGCAGCGCCGGATCATCGCGTTGTTCGACCGACGCGTAGAACGAGTCGAGATCGGCGTGGAGTATCGACGCCGACGCGGAACTCGATGCGGACACGAACACATGTTCGCATCCGCGGTACGTGGCGGCAAGCGGTTCAGTGCACCTCGAGCAGATCGACGACGAAGACGAGCGTTTCGTTGGGGGCGATGACCCCGCCAGCGCCTGCGGCGCCATAACCGAGGTGGGCCGGAATCGTCAGCTGGCGGCGACCGCCGACGCGCATGCCGAGCACCCCGTGATCCCAGCCGGCGATCACTTGACCGGCGCCAAGTCCGAACCGGAACGGTTCGGCACGGTCCCACGATGCATCGAACTGATCGCCGGTCGACCACGACACGCCGACATAGTGCACGGTGACGTCGGTCCCAGCGATGGCTTCGGTGCCCTCGCCGATGACGAGATCGTCGATCACCAGGTCGACGGGCGGATCAACGGCTGGGATGGAAACCTCCGGCTTACTCACGAGCCGGACCCTATCCCCGCTGAACGGTGATGCCGATGGCGTCGGGGTCGTCGGCGTGGCGGCCCACATCGAGGAGATACTCGCCCGGTTCGGTGCGCCACGCGCCGGCATGGCGCAGGTCGAGCTGCCGCCAGTCGAGGGCAACGTCGACGGCGACCGTCGCCCCGGCGGGCACCCGCGTCTTGGCGAAGCCGATCAGGCGGCGACGCGGACGTTCGTGGTCGCTGCTCGACATGCCGGCGTGCACGAACACCACCGTCGACCCATCTCGTTCGCCGTCGTTACGCACCTGCGCGGTGACCGTTGTGGCGTGGTCGTCGAGTGCTGCGGTGGTGATGCCGACCGTCGTGTACCCGAGCCCCCAACCAAACGGGTAATGGGCGGCGACCCCATTTCGGTCGAGCTTCCACTGACCATGGAAGTAGTCATAGGTCACCCGCTCTGCGTCGGGATCGAAGGCGGTCAGCTGGGCCTCGTCGGTGGGGATGGCGAACGGGAGGCGCCCACCCGGCTCGGCGGCGCCAGCCAGGATCTCGCCGACCGCGGCGCCGCCCTGCTCGCCTGGGTACCAGCAGTACACGATGGCGTCGACCGTCTTCGCCCACGGCATGACAAACGCCGATCCGCCCATCACCACCACCACGGTCGGCGCGTCGAGCGCCGCCGCGGCGGCGATCAGCGCCTCGTCGGTCTCACTGAGACGCAGCGAGCGACGGTCGCCGCCAGGGGCCATGTCGCTCGGGCCAAGATCGCCATCGCGTGCCGACGAGGCTCGGGCGGTATCCCTCGCGGTGGGCGGAATCTCGTAATCGATGCCAGGTGCGTCGCTGCCGACGAGTGGATCGTCCGTCGACGGAAACAGTTGCGCGGCGACCACTGCGGTCCCGGCGGTGTCGAGATACTCCCCCTCGTCGTGTTTCGTGGTCCCGACGACGACGACCACCAGATCGCTCGAGGCCGCCAATGCGGCGTCGTCCACGTGGTGCACACGGCTGTCGGGGAACGCCGCCTCGATTCCTTCGAGGAGCGTCACCGCCGTGGTCGTGCGCACATCGCTCGAACCGCCGTCGCCCAGGTTGGGAACCGCAGCCAGTTCGCCCATCACCGCGATGCGGCCGGTGGTCGTTGGGTTGGCGGGCAGCACGCCTGCGCTGTTGCGCACCAACACGGTGGACGACACCGCCGCCTCGTGGGCGAGCTCTACATGCGCTCGAGATCCGATCTCGGCGAACGGTGGACGGGAGCGGTACACCGCAGCGAAGCGCAAGAGCGTCCCCATGATGCGGCCCACCGCATGGTCGACCGTGTCGAGATCGAGCTCGCCAGTGTCGACCGCGTCCGGCAGGGTCGTCGCCCGCTGCTGGCGGAACGGCATCTCGATGTCGAGCCCAGCCTCGACCGACGTGACGGGGTTGCGCAGCCCGAAGATGAAGTCGGAGATCACGAAGCCGTCCCACCCCCACTCGTCGCGCAGAATGTCCGTGAGGAGTACTTCGTTCTCGCCGCACCACGCGCCGTTGACCGAGTTGTAGGCACTCATCACCGAGGCCACACCCGAGTCGGCGACGTGTCGGAAGTGCGGGAGGTACACCTCGTGCAGCGTCCGTTCGTCGACCCGCACGTCGATGCGGAAGCGCCCGTTCTCCATCGAGTTCAGCGCGAAGTGTTTCATGCACGCCATCACGTGGCGCTGCAGCCCCGCAGTGAGCGCAGCGGCCATCGTGCCGACGTGATGCGGATCCTCGCCGTAGGTCTCCTGGGCTCGACCCCAGCCAGGATGGCGCAGCAGGTTCATGCACACGGCGCCGGTGAAGGTCGCACCGCTGGCCCGCAGCTCGGTGCCGATGGCGTCGCCGACACGCTCCTCGAGCTCGGGATCGAAGCTGGCACCGCGCGCCATGCTCACCGGGAACGCGGTGGCGTCGCCGATCACGCAGCCGCGCGGGCCGTCGGCAAACTCGATGCCGGGAACGCCGAGCGACTCGACCTTGGCGGCTGGCCACGTGTGCCGGTAGTAGCCGCCACCTCCCATGTCGATCAGTCCGGGCCAGAACGGCGAGTCGCCATCGAGGCAGCCGAGCTTCTCCGCCAGGGTCATTTCCTCGGTGAGTTCCCGGGCCAACAGGTGTGGGTCGCCGCCGCCGGCGACGGCCGCCGCGGCGCGCTCGAAGGCAGTGCTCATCGAGCAGAATGCTGGCATGCCGCTTCCGTTCCTGCACCCCTTTGCCCCGACGACCAAGGAACGGTTCATCACGCTTACCCGGGGGCGCGGCGCCAGCGTGTGGGATGCCGACGGTCGCGAGTTGATCGATGCGATGGCCAGCCTGTGGTACTGCCAGATCGGTCACGGCCGCGAGGAGATGGCCGACGTGGTCGCCGCGCAGATGCGCCAGCTCGAGGCGTATTCATGCTTCGACCCCTTCACCAACGAGCCCGCCGAACAGCTGACCACACGCATCGCCGAACTCTCCCCGATGCCCGACGCCCGGGTGTTCCTCGCCGGTTCGGGGTCCGAAGCGGTCGACACGGCGATGAAACTCGCCCGCCTCGGGCAACGCATGGCGGGGCATCCCGAACGGCACCTGATCATCTCGCGCGAGCGCGGCTACCACGGCACCAATCTCGGCGGCACGAGCGCGCAAGGCCTGCCGGCCAACAAGGAGGGATACGGCAGCCTCGTTCCCGACGTGCAGCAAGTGCCCGCCGACGACGTCGAAGCGCTGTCGCTGCTCATGAGCGAACGCGAGTCCGAGATCGCGGCGGTGCTCCTCGAACCGGTACAGGGCGCGGCCGGCGTGTACCCGCCGCCGCCGGGATACTTGGCCGAGGCCCGTCGCCTGTGCGACGAGCACGGGGCATACCTGATCTTCGACGAGGTGATCACCGGCTTCGGTCGCCTCGGCCGATGGTTCGCCGCCGAGCACTTCGGCGTGGTTCCCGATCTCACGACATTCGCCAAAGGCGTCAGCTCGGGGTATCAACCGGTGGGCGGGGTGATCGTTGGCGCGGCGCCGCGCGCCGCACTGGAGCAAGACGGATTCATCCTGCGCCACGGGTACACGTACTCCGGACATCCGACCGCATGCGCTGCGGCGCTGGCGAACATCAACATCATCGAGCGCGAGGGGCTGCTCGATCGAGCCCGTCACGTTGGCGGCCGGCTCGGGGCCGGGCTGACCGCACTGGTTGGCGAGGGACTCGACCACGTGCGCGGCGACACGGCGGTGTTCGGTGCCGCACTCGACGATGCGCATCAGGCCGTCACCGTCCGCGACGCGCTGCTCGATCGTGGGGTGATCGCTCGGGCGATCGGGGACAACACCGTGACGTTCTGCCCCCCACTGGTGATCACCGACGAACAGATCGATCGCGTGATCGACGGGTTCGCGGAAGCGCTCGCCTCGACGGCGACCTGACCGTTTCGCGAGCATGCGGGCGATGGCCGACTCCACGACCGCGCCGACGTACAACCCACTCGACCCGACATTCCGCGCCGACCCGTACCCGTTCTACGACGCCCTGCGGGCCAACGAACCGGTGCACCACACCCCGTTCGGCATGATCGTGCTGACGCGCTACGACGACGTGGCGGCGACGCTGCGCGACCCCGCCTTGAGCCGAGATGTCGACGCCAATGGCGCGCCGCGCCCCGACGATCCGGTATGGGTGAGGCGGCGGGAGCGCCGTCGCGGGAGCGCGAAGAGCATCCTCAATCTCGACCCGCCCGACCACACCCGACTTCGTCGGTTGGTCAACAAAGCGTTCACCCCACCCGCCATCGAGGCGCTACGCACCTCGATCGAGGACATGGTCGACGGCATCCTCGACCGCGCCGCCGAACGAGGCGAATTCGAACTGGTAGACGAGCTCGCTTTTCCCGTGCCGTTCGAGGTCATCTCCGACCTCCTGGCAATCCCCAAGGAGCGAGGCGACGAGATCCGCGAGTGGAGCCAGGTCATCACCGCCACACTCGAACCGACGACCACCGTCGAGCTCCTCGATGAGGCGGAGGGTGCGGCGGCCCAGCTCGTGGCCTACCTGGTCGAGGTCATCGAGGCGCGGCGCCGCAACCTCGGCGACGATGTGTTGTCGGCGCTATTGGTCGCAGAAGAAGAAGGCGATCGGCTCACGACCGAAGAGCTGTTGGCGTTCGTCGTCCTGCTCTACGTCGCCGGCCACGAGACGACGGTCAACCTGATCGGCAACGGCACGCTGGCGTTGCTGCGCAACCGCGATGAACTCAACCGGTGGCGCAACGATCCGAGCCTCGACGCCAACGCGGTGGATGAACTACTGCGCTTCGACGGGCCGGTCCAGCACACCGTGCGGATCCCCACCGAACCGACGGTCTTCGGCGACGGCGATCATGCGGTGGAAGCGCCAGCCGGGGCCTCGGTGCTCTGCGTGCTCGGTGCGGCCAACCACGACGCCGCCGTGTTCGACGACCCGCATCGCCTCGATCTCGCCCGCGGCAATGCCAGCCGACACCTCGCGTTCTCCGCCGGCATCCACTACTGCCTCGGCGCCTCGCTGGCCCGTCTGGAGGCCGCCGTCGCCATCGGCCGACTCATCCGCAGATTCGACGAGATCGAGCTCCTCGACGAGCCCACCTTCCGCGACCGACTGACGATCCGCGGCGTCGATCAGCTACCGCTGGCGGTGAAGTAACCGAACACGTCGACGGCGAGTTCCGTGCCGTTGTGCGCGTAGAAGGTCACGCTGTCGCCGCCGAGGGGCGTCACGGCGAGCGCCGCGCGGACCTGGCCCCCAGCGGTGGCATTGACGTTTGACACCTCAGGGCGGACCACTGTCGACGGGTGTGCCGTGACGAACCCGGCGGCTGCGCTCGGCGCCAGGGTCAGGTTGTGCACGACCGCGATGCCGCCATCGACCGGGTTCGAGTAGACGTGCGTTGCGTCCTGGCGTGGTCCGAGCGTGTCGAAGCTTTGCGGAATACGGGTGTCGACCTCGCGGCGCGGCTCGATGCGTTGGAACCGACCGCCGGAGCCGGCCCCGCCCGGGTCGGAGGTGATCCAGCCGACCACGTCGATGACGACGTCGTCGACGTTGTGGAGCAGAACATCGATCGCCCCGTCGATGCCGATGGGAATCACCGCGAGGTTGGCTCGTCGATCGTCATTGCCGTTCACGTTGAGGTTGGAGATCGATGGCGGCGCGGCGCCACCCTGGAACGCGGCCGCGAAGCCCGACGACGGGCGCGACCCGCTGAGCGCAGTCAGCGTCACGATCACATGACTCACGTCGTCGGTCGGGACGCCGGTGCGTCCGAGTACTGGGACGCGGTACGTGGTCCGCACCCCACTCGACGACAACGACACGTAGGTGTTGTCCGGGCCGGTCGGTTGACGCAGATCGACGAGCCGATCGGGGTCGAGACGAACGTATCGGCCGGCAGCCCCGGCGTCGACTGGGGCATTGCGGAAGAACCCGAGCACATCGACCACGATGTGCGCGGTCGAGCGGGTGTACAGGATCATTTGCCCGTCGCCGTCGATCGGCACCACCGAGGCATTGGCGACCACTTCACCGTCGCCCGCGTTGACGTTGGAGCTCTCGGGACGCGCTCGACGCGGCTCCCATGCGGTGACGAAGGTCGGGCCGGCTGGGCGCACCACGGTCAGGTTGACGAGCGCCGAACGGGCGTCGGCCGGCGCATCGAGATCGATCACCCTCGTGGTACCTCCACGGAGGGGCGCGGGCGGATCCTGTTCACGGCTGTCGAACACCCGTCGTGCACCACCGCCGTCATCGAAGCGCGCCGGGCCAACCGACGTGAGCAGCCGCTCCTCAGCGGTGATCTTGCGCACCTCATCGTCGGAGTTGCTCGTGTAGTACAACGCCAAACCGCTGGGTTCGACGACGAACGTCATGTCGGCCAGCCCGACCGCGTCCTCGAAGAAGGGGCTGCCGTAGTCGACGGAGCCATCCGCCTCGTAGACCCACATCTTGCCGGTGCCGCCATCGGCGAAGAAGTAGGCGCCGTCGTAGGTCTCGGGCCACATGCCGTCGGGAACGAATGCGCCGCCGGTGATGAACGTGCCCATCGTGCGCGGGTAATCGGTGATCGGGTCGGTGAGTCCGGCCGGCGGTCCCGCACACGGCGGATTCTCCCCGATCGGGCAACGACCCTCGCGGCTGTTCCAGCCGTAGTTCGCCCCGAACACACCCTCGTTGACCTCCTCACGCGTCGACTGGCCGACGTCGTTGATGAAGAAGCGCGTCGCCGAGGTGTTCGGGTCGAATGCGAAGCGATAGGGGTTGCGCAGGCCTGAGGCAAAGATCTCCTGGCAATTGGTCGTCGGCGTATCAGGACGGTTACCGCGGCTGCCGCACGCGACGCTTCCGTCGCCACCGACCGGATTTCCCGGTGCGGGCGCGCCGGTGGTGCGATCGAGTCGGAGGATCTTGCCGTTGAGCAGCGACAGATCGCCGGCCGCGTCGTTGCCGCCGCCACCACCGGAGTCCTCTCGTGGGTCGCGTCCGGCATCACCGGTCGCGACGTAGAGGAAGCCATCGTTTCCGACTTCGAGGTCGCCGGCATTGTGGTTGCCGTTGACCGACGAGATGTTGTCGAGCAGCACTTGCTCGGAATCTGGGGCGATCGTGTCTCCCGACAACGTGAACGCGCTCACGCGGTTCACGCAGCCGCCGGGTTCGGTCGGCGCTTCGCGGGTGTAGAACACATAGACCCGGCCGTTGCGACCGACGTCGGGATCGTGCGTGAACCCGAGCAGCCCGCGTTCGCTCCCGCCACACACGTCGAGGTCGAGCGCCGGCGCGTCGATCACGCCGCTCTGGGGGTCGATCAATCGGACCCGACCGGTGAGCTGCTCGAGGACGACCACGCGGCCATTGGGCAGTTGCTCGACGGCGGTCGGCGATGCCAGGTCGGCGACCAGATCGTTGCGGAAGCCATCCCGCAGTCGCGGCTCGGGCACATCCGTCCCGGCAGCCAGAGGTTCAGATGCCACCGTGCTGGGAGCGACCAGCAGCGTGATGATGAGGGCGACCGCGAGACCGATGGTCAGCGGACGCCCACGGGACAGCAGCGCCATGCGGCGACGCTACCGAGCGCCTCCTCGCAGATGGTGGACTTACTTCTTCTTGGCGGTCTTCTTGGCGTCGCCGGCCTTGAGTACGCCCTTGGCCAACGCGTCGTCCAGGTACGCCTCGGCGTCGTCGGCCGACACCTTCAGTGCGGGCGCGATCTCGGAGATCAGGTTCACCCGCGCCCGCTCGTACATCGTCCGCTCGGCGGCCGACAGCGACGCATCGCGGTTGCGGGCCGCCAGGTTCCGTACCACCTCGGCGACCTGGTACACGTCGCCGCTCTTCAGCTTCTCCTGGTGGTTCTTGAACCGCCGGCTCCAGTTGGACGGCACACGTGGATCGGGCTTGGCGAGCACGGCCACGAGGTCTTCGAGTTCGTCGGCCGACACCGGCGGCCGAACGCCGACCTCTTCGGTGCTGGCCACTGGGACCTTCAGGGTCATCTCGTTGATCACCGTCTTGAGAATCAGGTAGTCCTGCTTCTCCCCGAAGAAGTCCATCTTCTTCGTGCCCTGCACGACGCATGCCCCGTGCTGGGGGTAAATGACGGTTTCGCCCTTCTTGAACTTCACGCACACCTCGATCTCGCGGCCCAAACAGCTGGGCGTGGCGGACATCGCAGGATACCGGCGGCGCCGGGCGAATCGGCGGAGCGGCCGTCTACGCTCCGGACCATGACCGAATCCACGTTGTCGGCCGGACCCTCGTCACCGTTCTACACCGAGGATCACGAGGCCTTTCGCGAGGTGGTCCGCCAGTTCTCCGAGAAGGAGATCGCACCGCACGTCCATCAGTGGGACCTCGATGGCCTGGTGCCTCGCGAGCTCTACAACAAGGCGGGCGCAATCGGGTTCTTTGGAGACGGTTTCGACGAGGAATACGGCGGTCATGGCCAACGCGACGCACTGATGCGACTCGTGCTGATGCAGGAGGTGTCACGAGCCGGCAGCGGTGGCGTGGTCGCCGCGCTCCTGTCCAACTACATCGGGTTGCCGCCCGTGCAGAAGTTCGGCTCCGACGCGCTGAAGGCGCGTGTCCTCACGCCGTGTATGGCCGGTGACGCCATCGCTGCGCTGGCGATCACCGAACCGTCCGGCGGGTCTGACGTTGCCCGTATTCGCACCACCGCACGACGCGACGGAGACCACTTCGTGGTCAACGGGTCGAAGACGTTCATCACCTCGGGGATGCGTGCCGACTTCTTCACCACCGCAGTGCGCACGGGCGGAGAGGGCGCAGCAGGGTTGTCCATGCTCGTCATCGACGGTGACAGTCCGGGGCTCGATCGCACCAAGCTCGACAAGATGGGCTGGCTGGCCTCCGACACCGCCACCCTGTACTTCGACGACTTGCGCGTCCCGGTCGAGAACCTGCTCGGCGAGGAGGGCGCGGGCTTCTCGATGATCGTCAACAACTTCAATGCGGAGCGCATCGACCTTGCCGCGCAGTCGATCGCCTTCGCCCGCGTTTGTTACGACGAGGCGTTGGGCTGGGCGCGCGAGCGCGAGACGTTCGGACGCCGTCTCGCCGATCACCAGGTGATCCGTCACAAGCTGGTCGAAATGGACCGCCGGATCAACGCCTGCCAGGCATGGCTCGAGTTGCTGGCGTGGCGCCTCAACGCCGGCGACGATCCGGTCGCAGAGATCTGCGAAGCCAAGGTCGATGCGACCCTCACGTTCGAGTTCTGCGCCCGCGAAGCTGCGCAGATCCTCGGCGGGGCGAGCTATCTGCGTGGCGACACCGTCGAGCGGTTGTATCGCGAGGTCCGCGTTCAGGCCATCGGCGGCGGATCCGAAGAGATCATGCGCGACCTCGCCGGCCGCCAACTCGGACTCTGACGTTCCCGGTCGGCACCGCTCCCGAGACAGGGCGCCCCCGACAGGATTCGAACCTGCGACCTTGTCATTAGAAGGGACCTGCTCTGTCCAGCTGAGCTACAGGGGCGCAGTCAGCGTAGCTGCCGGCCTCGTCACGGTCCGCTGAGCGCCGCTCGGAGCCAGCCGAGCGAGGTGATCACGGAGAACTGGCGCATCTGTTCGCGTTGGCCGGGGAGCCGGGCATGGCGGACCTCGTCGAACCCCGGGCCGACCAGTCCCACGTACAGCGTGCCAACCGGTTGGCCGTCTTGTTCGGTCGGCCCCGCGACGCCGGTGAGCGCCAGGCCGACATCGGCACCGAGGCGGTCACGGACGCCGTGGGCCATCTCGCGCGCCGCCGACTCGCTGACCACCGGCCCGTCGCTCACCGCCAAGAGGTCGCGCTTGACTTCGCTGGCGTAGCTGACGATCGAGCCGCGGAACACGTCGCTCGCCCCCGCGATGTCGGTCAGCCGCGCGCCGACCAAACCACCCGTGACCGATTCGGCGACAGCGAGGCGCAGGCCACGCTGGCGCAGCTCGTCGAGCACCACCGATTCCATCGTGTCGTCGTCGGTGCCGAACACCAGGTCGTCGATCCGCTCGCGCACGACCGCTTCCCACTCGCCCAGCTGGGATGCTGCGATGTCGGTGGTCTCCGCCTTCGCCGTGAGCCGCACTTTCAGCCCATTCCAGCCCGAAGCAAGAAAGGCCAGCGTCGGCGTGTCGGGCGTCTCGAGCTGCTCGATCACATCGTCGAGCCGCTCGTTGAGCCCGCTCTCGCTCTCCCCCCATGTGCGCAGCACACGGCTGACGATCGTCGACGTCTCGCCGCTACGCGCCCGCAGGTCAGGGATGATCGCCCGATGCACCATGTCGCGCATCTCGTGGGGCACGCCCGGAACGGCGTACACCACCTT
>JBCCVW010000023.1:0-34074 GCA_039194665.1 Actinomycetota bacterium | reverse complement strand
GCGGCGAGCGGCAGTTGGTCGGCGCCGGCGGTAAGCGGCATCCGGCCGATTTCGTCTTGTGGAAGTTGGCCAAGCCGGGTGAGCCCTCGTGGCCGTCGCCGTGGGGAGACGGGCGTCCGGGCTGGCACTCGGAGTATGTCGAGACTCATCACGACGCACTCCGAGTGCCAGCCGGGACGGCCGTCACCCCACGGCGATGGCCACGCCGGCTCGCCCGGCTTGGCCAGCTTCCACAACACGAAGGCGGCCGGGTGCCGCTTGCCGCCGGTGCCAACCAGCTGGCGCTCGCCGCCACCTTCAACCATGTCGTCGAGCGACTGGTACGCGAGCAGTCCGTAGTTCGGCACCGCTTCGACCGACAGGTACACACCGTCGTCGGTCGGGTACGCCGCGTCGGCATCGACGAGCTCGCCGATCATCGCCACCATCCCGTCGACATACTCGGTTGCCCGCGGCGTGTCGTCAGGACGGGCGACCCCCTGCTTGGCCTGAGCGTCGAACCACACGGCCTCGCAGCGCTGAGTGATGTCCTGCCACGGCCGATCCTCCTTGTTGGCTCGATCGATGATCTGGTCGTCGATGTCGGTGATGTTCGACACCAGCCGCACCTCGAGCCCGCGCCAGCGCAGGTATCGCACCAACACGTCGTAGATGATGTTCTGACGACCATGGCCAAGGTGTGGCGGTGCATACACCGTGGGGCCACACAGATAGATGCTGACCTTCCCGGGCTCGCGCAACGCGAGCTCGCGCACCTGGCGGGTGGCTGAGTCGTAGAGGTGCAGCACGGCCGTGCAGCCTAGGAGCCATCGGCGAGGAGACCGTCGACGTTCCAGCGGTGAGCGAGACCGCAACATCTGCGGGTTTGGCTCACCTGTGCGGGAGGAATCGCAGCTCCGGCCGGGCGTGCTGGCTCGGTAGCCTCGGACGCGATGTCCAACGTTCCCGACAAGCCGACGCTCGACGGCATCGAAGCCCGCTGGATCGACCAGTGGCGCACCGATGGCACCTACCGCTTCGACGCGTCGGTACCCCGGGAGCAGGTGTTCTCGATCGACACGCCGCCGCCCACGGTGAGCGGCTCGCTGCACATGGGCCACGTGTTCAGCTACACCCACACCGACATCGTCGCCCGCTACCAGCGGATGCGCGGCAAGGCGGTGTTCTACCCGATCGGTTGGGACGACAACGGGCTGCCCACCGAACGACGCGTGCAGAACTACTACGGCGTGCGTTGCGATCCACACGAGCAATACATCGAGAACTTCGAGCCCCCGTTCCGCGGCGACCCGCCCAAAAAGCACCAGGCGATCCCGATCTCGCGACCGAACTTCCTCGAGCTGTGCGACGAGCTGGTGGAACTCGACGAGAAGATCTTCGAGGATCTGTTTCGGCGACTCGGTCTCTCGGTCGACTGGGAACACCACTACGTCACCATCGATGAGCGGTCGCGCCGAGCCTGCCAACGCGCGTTTCTCCGCAACCTGGCGCGCGGCGAGGCGTACAGCCAAGACGCGCCCACGTTGTGGGACATCGATTTTCGCACCGCGGTGGCGCAAGCCGAGCTCGAAGATCGCGAACGGCCGGGCGCGTATCACAAGATCGCCTTTCCCCGTGCTGACGGGAACGGCGCGATCGAGATCGACACGACCCGGCCCGAGCTGATCGCCGCCTGCGTCGCGCTGGTCGCCCATCCTGACGACGAGCGGTATCAGCCGCTGTTCGGCAGCTCGGTGACCACTCCCCTGTACGGCGTGGAAGTGCCGGTGGTCGCGCACGAGTTGGCCGAGCCCGACAAAGGCACCGGCATCGCCATGATTTGCACGTTCGGCGACACCACCGACGTCACGTGGTGGCGCGAGTTGAACCTTCCGATGCGGGCCATCGTCGGTCGCGATGGACGCATCGTCGCCGACGCCCCCGACGGCGTCGACGCGGAGGTATATGAATCGATCGTCGGCAAGACGACGAAGCAGGCGCAACGCACGGTGGTCGAGCAGCTCACCGAGTCGGGAGCACTGCTCGGCGAGCCGCGGCCCATCCAACATCCGGTCAAGTTCTACGAGCGCGGCGAACGCCCGCTCGAGATCGTGACGTCGCGGCAGTGGTACATCCGCAACGGCGGCCGCGAGGCCGACTTGCGCGCGGCGCTGATCGAGCGCGGCACGCAACTCACGTGGCACCCCGACTTCATGCGTCACCGCTATGACAATTGGGTCGAGGGACTGAATGGCGACTGGCTCGTCAGCCGTCAACGTTTCTTCGGCGTCCCGGTCCCGGTGTGGTACCGCCTCGACGAATCCAGCGAGCCGGTGTATGACGAACCGCTGACGCCAGACGAAGCGCTGCTGCCAATCGACCCGTCGACCGACGTTCCCGTCGGGTTCACTGCCGATCAGCGCGACCAGCCCGGCGGATTCACCGCCGACCCCGACATCTTCGACACCTGGGCCACGTCGTCGCTCACCCCACAGATCGCCGGCGGCTGGGAGGACGACCCCGACCTGTTCACGCGCGTGTTCCCCATGGACCTGCGACCGCAGGGTCACGACATCATCCGCACGTGGCTGTTCTCCACGATGGTGAGAAGCCACTTCGAGTTCGGCGAGGTGCCGTGGGCCAACGCTGCGCTGTCCGGCTGGATCCTCGATCCCGACCGCAAGAAGATGTCGAAGTCGAAGGGCAATGTGGTCACGCCGATGGACCTGTTCGATACGTATGGCACCGATGCCGTCCGGTATTGGTCGGGATCCGCCCGGCCTGGCGTCGACACCGCGTTCAGCGAAGATCAGATGAAGGTCGGCCGCAAGCTGGCCAACAAGATCCTCAACGTCAGCAAGTTCGTGCTGGGTTTGGGCGAGATCCCCGGCCACGAGTCCGCCGCTGCGCTCGACGGCCCACAACTCGCCGACGTGGTCACCGATCCAATCGATCAGTCGATGCTGGCCAAGCTCGATGCGCTGATTGCGGAGACCACCGCCGACTTCGATGAGCTCGACTACGCCCGCGCACTCGAGCGCACCGAGCAACTCTTCTGGTGGTTCTGCGACAACTATGTCGAGCTGGTCAAGAGCCGCGCCTACGAGGCCCACGGCATTCCGGCAGCAGCGTCAGCACGCGCCGCGTTGCGCAGCGGACTGTCGACGTTGCAGCGCCTGCTTGCGCCGTTTCTGCCGTACGCCACCGAAGAAGCATGGAGCTGGTGGCAGCAGGGCAGCATCCACCGTGCGGCATGGCCAACACCGAGTGGGCCATCAGCCGACGCAGCGCTGATCGACCCCACGATCGAGCTGCTCACGCTCGTGCGCCGCGCCAAGACCGAGGCCAAGCGCAGCCAGCGATCCGCGGTCGCCGCTGTGGAGGTCTCAGTGCCATCGGCCTTGCACGGGGCGATCGACGCGGGGCGACGCGACCTGCTCGACGCCGGCTCGATCCTCGAGCTGGCGGTGGCGGACGGAGCAGATGAACTACGCGCCGACGTCACCTTGGCCGAGCCGGCGCCCAGCTGACGACGTTGAGCGCACGTCGGCTGACGACGCGACGCGCGGATGCGGCCGCGTTCCGCAGTTGTTTCGCATCTGTGTGACCCACGTCACACAGATGTCCTCCTACACTCTCCGGCCATGTCGAAGTTGGTGGGAATAGTCGCGCTCGGAGTCGCGTCCGCACTCCTGGTCGCCGCGCCTGCGGTCGCCGCGCCTGAAGAACCAGATGCGACCGAGCCCACCGTCGAAGTCGAGACCGACGAGGCGGCCACCACCGACTCGACCGAATCGACCACCACGACGGCACCGGCGCTGTCGCCGATCGAAGCGTCGGAGGGGCAGACGCCAACCCGCGGCGAGCAGGTGCAGCTCGTCGATCCGCCGCCACCGCCGCCGCCACCGGAGTGGGTGTTGCCAGCGAACTCGGGCGAGGGTCGCCGTGTCGTGTACTCCAAGTCGATCCAGCGGGTGTGGGCCGTCGACGCCAACGGCGTGGTCGCCAAGACACACAAGGTGTCGGGCCGCCAGACCCCGCTCGACCCCCGACCGGGCACCTACTCGGTGTGGTCGCGCTCGCTGCACACCTTCGCCATCCAGAATCCCACGATCACCTGGAAGTACATGGTGCGCTTCGCCCACGGTGGCCAGGGCGGCAACATCGGGTTCCACGAGATCCCGTTCCAGTACGGACGACCGGTGCAGTCCATCTCGCAGCTCGGGCAACCCCTGTCGGGCGGATGCGTCCGCCAGGCCACCCCCGACGCGATCTGGATGTGGAACTGGGCCCAATTGGGCACCACGGTCGTCGTCCTGCCGTAACCGGCCGCCCGGGCCCCGATAACGTCCGGGGGTCATGTCGAGCGACGCCCCGCCGCCACCACCGAGGCCCCCTGCCGACCTTGGGTTGACGCGCGAGGACCCGCCGAAGCGTCGACAGCGGCGGACGTGGATGCAGCGGTTGACGATCGTGGCGATCTTCGTCGCCGCCTTCGGCAGCTTCGCTGCGGCCAGCGCGCTCTACGTCGGCCAACGGGTGGTCGAAGACCGCAACCTCGTGCCAGCGTTCGAGGCTCAGCAGGTCCCCGCCGACGCCGGATTCGAGCCCGGCGACAGCGGCGCTGCCGACGGCGCGGCGGAGGCGCCCGACACCAACGACGCCGTGCCGGTGGAGACCTTCCCGCCCGCCGAGCCCGAAGCGAAGAACTTCTTGATCACCGGCGCCGACAACAACGACTGTGTCGACCCCGACTCGCCCTACGCCGGCGCATTCGGCGATCGCAGTTCGCTCGGCGAGCGCAGCGACACGATCATGGTGTGGCGGGTCAACCCGTCGACCAACCAGGTCGCCGTCCTGTCATTTCCCCGAGACCTGTGGGTGACCATCGCTGGTCGGTCGAGCCAGCAACGGATCAACGTGGCGTACGAACGCGACAACCCGAACCTGTTGCGCGACACGATCTTCGCCAACTTCTTCGTTCCGGTCGACTACTGGATCCAGGTCGATTTCTGTGCGTTCAAGACGTTGGTCGATGCTGTGGGCGGTGTGGCCGTGCCGTTCGACACTCCGGTGCGCGACACCAACACCGGCCTGAACGTGCCCGAGGCCGGGTGCTACACGTTCGACGGCGACCATGCGCTGGCGTACGTGCGCTCGCGCAAGCTGCAAACGCTGGAAGAGGACGGGACCTGGAGCACGGACGGCACGTCCGACCTGGGACGGATCTCACGCCAGCAGGACTTCATTCGCCGAGTCGCCGATGAACTGCTCGCTGCCGGAGCCTGGAGCCCGAACGTGGCGCGTGGCCTGATCGAGACGAGCGACCAGTACGTGACCTACAACGAAGACCTCACCCTCGCCAAGCAACTCGAGTTCGCCGGCGTGCTGAGCGGCATCGATCCCGAGAACATCACGACCTACCAGATCGAGGCGCGGGGCACGACGATTCAGGGCAACTCGGTGCTCGTGCCGCAGATCGAGGGCGAGAACATGCGGGCGATCCTCGACGTGTTCCGCGGGCACGCCACCCTGGCGAGCGCCCCCGAACAGGAGCTCGCCGCGGAGAACACCATCGTGCCGCCGGACAGCACCACCGCAGCGACCGCACCGCCTGCGGAACCCGCAGACCCGGACTCGAGCGTCGCCGCGCCGCCGGTGGTCGAAGTCGACGAGAACCAGTTCGGCGTCGTTCCCGACGACTCGATCAGCTGTACCTGACGAGCTAGCGGTCGAGCACTCGGGTGAGCGCCGCGGCCGCATCGCTTGGGCCCGACACCGTGGTCACCCGTGCCCCGACCGCATCCGCCAACTCGGTCGCCTCGTCGGCGTCACCCTCCGGCGCCACGATCACCAACTCGTCGAGCCGGCGGGCGACCGCCGTCGGGTCGCTCGGCACGGTCGAGCGGCAGTCCGAGAGCAACACGGTCACCTTGCGCTTGGCCGGCGAGCGAGCCAGCTGCTCTTCGGCGGCGGCCAGCCCGGAGGCGACGTCGGTGGTACCGAACCCGCGCAGGGCGAGGACCCGATCGATCACCGTCTCGGGCGGCAATGACGAGCCTTGCGATCTGGCGATCACCACGTCGGAGCCGAACGACACCACCGAGTAGTCGACCGGCGCACGCCAGGCCACGGCGGCGGCCGCCACTGCCGCGGTCGCCAACGGTCGTCCGGTCATCGATCCGCTGCGGTCCACCACCAACGACAGCGCTGTGGCCGGGCTGCGCCACTGGCGCACCCAGAGTTCTTCGGGGTCCGGCGCCGAACGGGCGGCGCGCGCCGCCACGAAGGCGTCGATCGACGCGTCGACGTCGAGATCGCCGGGGTCGTCTCGCAATCGACGGGTGGCCAATCGGCCGACGCCGCGCGGACGCGTCGGACCGCGCGCCGCCAGCTGGAGAAACACCTGAGCGGCGAGTCGGCGGGCGAGCGCGCGCAGCGCCGGATCCGTCGCTCCGGTCAGATCGGCGAGCATCGCCAGCGCATCGTCTGGCGATTCATCGAGGTACTCCTCGAGGGCCTCCTCGTCGAGTACGCCGACCTCCGGCGACACCTCGTCGAGTTGCTCATAGCGGTGCTCAAGCTGACGACGCGTCGACGTCTGTCTGCGGTGCGCGGCGACTTCGTCGGCGGCGGCATCACCCTCGGCTGGCGGCGGACTCAGTCGGTCGTCGGCGCCCCGATCGGGGCGGTCGCTTTTCCCGCGTCGCGGTCGGCCGGTTCCGCGGGAGCGAATACCGCACGCCACAGTTCGCGCACGATGTCCTCGGTGCTGCGCGTCGTTCCCTCGCGTAGGCGAATCCGGCCCGACAACGCCACGAGCGCAGCATCGAGCGATACATCGGCGTCGTCCGGCGGCGTAGATCGCACCTCGCCCAACGACTCGGCCACCGCAGCCATGTCGATGGCACCGCGTACAGACGAACCAACGCGTAGGTCGGGATGATGCCGGGTGCGGCGAACGAGGTCGACCACCTTCTCGAGCCACGCACCGTCGACCACCGACACGTCGGCGGCACGTTCGGTGATCGCCGTCTCGTCTTCGGCGCTCTGATAGTCGACGGCAACACGACAGACTCGGTCGTACACGGCGCCGGAAATCCGGGCGGTGCCGATGGCATCGAACGGGTTCATCGCCGCGACCAAACGGAACCCTGGCATGGCGGGCACGTGGCCGAGCCGCGGGACGTGCAGCTCGCCCTCGCTCATCACCGTGATGAGAACGTTGAGCGTTTCCTCGGGAACCCGGTTGATCTCCTCGATGTACAACAGTGCGCCGTCACGCAGCGCGCTCGCCAGGGGTCCGTCGACGAAGACCTCCGGGTCGTAGCCCTCCGCCAACACGCGCGCTGGGTCGAAGTGGCCAACCAGGCGAGCTGGCGTGAGTTCGGCGTTCCCCTCGACGAATTCGAACCCCACCCCGAGTTCCTTGGCCACGGTGCGCAGCAGGGTCGACTTCCCGGTGCCAGGCGGACCTTCGAGCACCACGTGGCGGTCGGCGAGCAACGCCGACACGACGAGCTCGATCTCTCGGCGACGCCCGACGACGTCGGCCTCGATCCGATCGATCAGTTCAGTCACGGCGCCGATGATGTCAGGTCGTCGATGCCACGCTGGCTTCCGACACCAGCGGGACGGATTCGACTCAGTCGTAGATGAGGACGCCGCGAATGTTCTTGTTGTCGCGCATGTCCTGGAAGCCCTCGTTGATCTCGTCGAGCGTGTAGGTGTTCGTCACCAAACCGTCGAGATCGAGCTGACCCTGGGTGTACAGCTCGAGCAGCTGCGGGATGTCCTTGCGGATGTTGGCCGAACCGAACAGCGACCCGACGAGCTGCTTTTCGAACAGCGTGAGGAACGTCCCCGGCACCGCCATTGACGCCTCGACGGTTGGATGGATGTTGGTCACCACGATCTTGCCGCGCTTGCCGGCGAGGTGGAACGCCTCGCCGAGCGCATCGCCGTCACCGACGCCCATCGCCATGACGACCTTGTCGAACCCGCGTCCCCACGTGGACTCGCCAAGGTCCTCCATCGCTTCGCCGATCGACGAATACGTGTGCGTTGCGCCGAACTCCATCGCTTTCTCGCGCTTGAACTCGACGGGATCGATCGCCGCAACCACCCGGGCACCAGCGAGCTTGGCGCCCTGCACCGCGTTGGAGCCGATCCCACCGATGCCCACGACGGCGACCATGTCGCCTGGTCCGACCTCAGCGGCATACACCGACGAGCCCCATCCAGTCACCACGCCACATCCGAGCAGGCACGCACGATCGAGCGGGATGTCCGGATCGATCTTCACGACACTCGCTTCGTTGACCACGGTGTGGTGAGCGAACGATCCAACAAGACACATCAGGCCGATGTCGTCACCGTCGGCGGTGTGATGCCGGGCCGTCATATCGGCGATCTGCGTTCCCGCCGGCATCGCTTCGCCGCCGATGTCACACAAGTTGGAGTGGCCCGAGGCGCACGACGGGCAGCGTCCACACGCCGGGATGAAACCGAACACGACATGGTCACCGGGTTCGACGCTGTACACCCCGTCGCCAACCTCGAGGACGACCCCAGCACCCTCATGCCCGCCGATCAATGGTGGTTCGGGAGTTGCCCCGGCGAGGTCGCCGGTGACCAGGTGTTCGTCGGAGTGACACATGCCTGACGCCTTGAGCTGAACGAGGACCTCGCCCGTCTTCGGCGGGTCGAGTTCGATCTCCTCGACGCTCCAGGGCTGGTTGCGCTCACGGAGGATGGCTGCCTTCGTCTTCATGCCAGCGACTGTAGGCGAGGTGGGAACCTGCTGTGCCACCGGACACACTGGCCTCATGGCCGGGGCAACCGATCGCACCACCGATCCCGAACAGGTCCTCGCCGACGTTCGTTCACTCGACGACGACCAACTGCACAACTTGGCCGAGGTCGTGCGGCAGGTACAGCAGGAACGAGCGATCGAAGCAGGCGACGACGACGCGATCATCGCCGAGGCGTTCGAGTCGGGCTTCGGACGCGACGGGCTCGGCACCGAGCCATGGATCGTCGGCAACATCATCGTGTGCCCGGGCGGGTTGGTCGCGAAGTCGAAGACGTCGCACCGTTCCCGCTTTGCCTCCGTCGACAACACCTGGGTGTGGGAATCCGAACTCCTCGTGCGCGAAGACAAGCGATCCACGCCGGGCAGCCGCGACGGATTTCGCGCCGTCGCCCTCGTCGCGCTGGTCGACGGCACCGAACTCGATGTGGTGTCGAGCAAGTCACGCAGCGGGCAGCTCTCGGTCGAGCACGTCGTGAGCTACGAGGTTCGCCGCGGCGAGCTCGTCGAGGTCAGCCAACGCAACGTTGCCGCAGCCAACCGGCGATGAGCCAACGCACCGCAGCGAGCGCCTCGGACCGCTGGGACCCAACAGTCCGGATGATCGCTAGCGCGGGAGGGTGCGGATCTCGATGTAGCGATCGGGGGGAAGCGCACGTTCCAGGAACGCGGCGACATCGTCGATCTCGACGGTCGCGGCCAACCGCTCGCGAGTGAGGAACTCGTCGAAGCTCGGGGTGCCCTGCGGATCGGTGAATACGGCCAGCACCTCGTCGTTGATCTGCGGGTTGCTGTACAGCTCGAGGCGCTGTCGTACACCGGCCAGCGCAGCGGCGAACTCCTGTTCACTCGGGCCTGCGCTGCGTAGATCGGCGAGTTGTTCCTGCACCGCGGCCGACACCTGATCGACGAGATCAGGGCCCGTGCTGTTCGAGAGGTACGTGTCGACGAACGGATCGCCGCCATCGCCGATCTGCACCACGGCGAACGGCGAGTACGAATCGCCGAGTTCCTCACGGATCGTGTCGGTGAGGCGGGTCGTGATCACCGCCTGGGCGACGTCGGCGACCACGTCGAGCTGTGGATCGGTGCTCGCTGGAGCGGTGAACAAGAAGGCCACCGATGCTGCCTCGCTCTGGCCAGCCGTGACCGTCTGCTCGACGATCCCCGCCGGAGGGTCGGGTTCGCGGATCGGCAGTGGCGACATCGCGCCGGTGCCGGGAAGCGAACCGATGTACCGATCGGCGAGCTCGCGGGCGGTGGCCGGGTCGATGTCGCCGCTGAAGGCGAAGGTCCATCCACCTGCGTCGCCGAAGCGATCGGCGAACACGCGCTCGATCGTCGCGGCGTCGACGGTGGCCAGCGACTCGGGCGTCGGCGGCAGGAATCGCGGGTCGTCGTAGCGCGCATCGGACAGCGCCACGAACTCGGCATAACCAGGATCGAGTCCCGGATCTTCGGCGAAGGGTTCCTCATCGTCGATGTATCGCTCGAGCGCCACGTCGTCGACGCGCGGCGCGGTGATCGCGAGATGAATCAGCTGGAACAGCGTCTCCAGGTCGGCGGTCGCCGCACCACCCGACAGTCCCTCGTGGAACACGTCGATCACCGACGCCAGACCGACCTCCTGGTCGTCGAGAAACGCCTCGAGCTCCACTGGACCGAACTCGCCGACGCCGCTTGCGCCCACCACGGGACCAGCTGCGACCGCGCTGGGCACGTCGGCATCGGCCACTGCGTGCAGCCCACCGGAGCGCCGCGCCTCGAAGGCGACGTTTCCGTCGACGATGCTCGTCTGGTTGAACACCGCACGTGCACCGTTGGGGTACTCAATCACCACCGGCGCAACGAAGCTGATCTCGCTGCCGTCGGCGAGTTCGCTGATCTCGATCGGCTCGACCGGATCGGGCGCCACCATCAGCGCGTCGCCGATCACCGCCGATTCGGGTCGCGGGTCGATGTCACGATCGAGCCGCGTGGTTGCCTGGGTGATGAACACGTCGGCATCAGGAACGGCGTCCTCATCTGCTTCGGGGGCAACCACCAACATGTGTGGCGCGGCCCGTCGCAGTCGATCGACCAGCCCGAATGCCACCGTCACCGGCGTCGCGCCGTCGAGCACGGCCGTCTCGAGCGCCAGCTGATCGTCGGCCGAGGGAATCGCCTCGCCGGACAGGAGGTGGCGCACGTATTCGTCGGCGAAGGAGGCGTCCTGGCGGGTCTCCCGCCCGGCATAGTTCGTTTCGCTTGCGCTGCGCGCCGAAGCAACCGCACGCGCCACCTCGGCCTCGGTCACGCCGAATCGGCGGACGCGCTCGATCTCATCGAGGACCGCTTGGGTCGCCTCCTCGAGCTGGTCGCCGTCGGCCGACACCACGATGCCAGGGGCGTCGAGCAAGCGGACGATTCGAGAGGCATCCGCCGACGCGTCGTCGAACGGCGCATCGCCACGCAACGCATCGTCGTTCAATCGCGTCGCGATGATGTCGAAGAGCAGCGAATCGAGCAACGCCCGCTGAAACGCCGCCTCCGCCGTCAACTCGGTGTCGACCGCCGACGGCAATCGAACGACCGCGAAGCCCTCCGGCACGTCGGGATCGAGGTGGACGACCGCACGCGGTTCGGTCGACGGCGCCACGGTCAATTCGGTGCGCTCGACGCCGGTGCTGCGATCGGTGGCGTCGCTGAAGGTGTCGCCGATCAGCTGCTCGATCGCTGTCGGGTCGATGTCGCCAACCACCACGATGCCGACGTTGTCGGGTCGGTACCACTCGTCGTAGAACCGGCGCAGCGGATCCGACGTGGTCGCTTCGATCGCCTCACGGGTGCCGATCGGCTTGTGCCCCTCGTAGGTCGTGCCGGAAAGCAACAACTCCTCGATGGCATCGAAGATCCGGCCGCCGGCATCGCTGTCGGAGCCGCGCCACTCGTCGAGGATCACGCCGCGCTCGTCATCGACGTCGGCCTCGGCAATCGTCGCTGCCGTCAGCCACTGGTCGAGCACGTCGATGCCCGTCGCCACCACCTCGGGATCATCGGTCGACATCGTGAGTTGGTAGATCGTTTCGTCGAATCCGGTCGAGGCGTTGATGTCGGCCCCGAACGCCGCTCCGAAGCTGCGCAACACATCGAGCAACTCGTTGCGCGGGTAGCGCTCGGTGCCGTTGAACAACATGTGTTCGAGGTAATGCGCGCCGCCGATTTGGTCGTCGTCTTCGAGGCCCGAGCCGGCGTCGACCGCCAACCGCATCTCGACGCGCCGCCCGGGGTTGTCGTTGTTGCGGATGAGATACCGCACGCCGTTGTCGAGTTCGCCGATCACGATGTCGGCATCGGGATCACTGATCGACGGCAGACCGCTGGCGTCGGGAGCGGCGACCGGTGTCGAGCCGTCGATCGGCACCGCCTCGACCGACGTGGAGTCGTCGTTCGTCGCCCCATCGCCGGTCGATGCTGTCGAACCAGGTACTGACGTGGTGTTGGCCGCCGATCCATCGGACGGAGCGGTCGAAGCGGCGGTGTCGTCTGGACCCCTCGACGTGCAGCTGGCGATGACCACCAGCGCCAGGACCGCGGCAACGACGCGTTGCGCGCAGCGTCCGGCCCGATCGGTCATCGGGCGGCGACGCTATCTGAGGGCGTCGTCGAGCCGAGCGCGGATGCGCGGCATCCAGTTGACGTCTTCGGTCGATCCCCCGGCGGCCTGATGATCGCGCCGCGCCTGAGCGAGTTCCTCCGCGAATTCCGCCACTTCGTCGGTGAGCAGCTCGGCGATGCGGTCACGCAGATAGCCGGCGAGCGCGGGGCTTGCGCCATCCGTGCTGACCGCTGCCGACACCCGACCGTTGCGAGCGATGGCCGGCAGGATGAACTCGCAATCGACGGGTTGGTCAGCCGCATTGGTCCAGATGCCCTGGGCGCGAGCGGCTGCCGAGATCTCGGCGTCGGTGGCGACGTCACCGGTGGCGGTGATCACGAGGCGCACCTCGTCGAGGTCGGTTGGCTCGAACGCCCGAGCGCGCACCTCGTGCATCGTCCCCCGATCGACGTGCTCGCTCAGCTCGGTCGCCACGAGACGCACCCGCGCACCACCGGCGGCGAGCGCATCGGCTTTGCGGGCACCGATGCGACCGCCGCCGACGACGAGCACGAGCACGTCGTCGAGATCGAGACAAATTGGATACGAGAACCGGGCAGTCGCCGTCACGACAGCAGCATACGCAGGGGTTTTGTTCGACAGATCGGCAATAACCGACAAAGTTGATCTTTTTGGTCGGAATTGATTAACTACGACCCGTGCACCGCTCCCCCCGGCGCAATTCCGCTGCGCATGGCGAACCTCGACCCGTCGAGACGCACGACCCGATCGCGGATGCGGCCGCCGTGCTGCAGTGGGCCGACCGGCGGTTCGGCGACCGGCTGTGCGTCACCGCCAGCTTCGGTGATGGCGTGCTCGCCCATGTCGCCAACGCCGCGCTGCCGGGCGTGCAGATCACCCTCCTCGACACCGGCTACCTGTTCGCCGAGACCGAGTGGTACGCCGACGATCTCGCCCGGCGCTTCGATCTCAACGTGCGGGTGATCCATCCCGACCCCGACCTCGAGCGCAACGTGTGGCAGACCGACACCGACGCATGCTGCGGCGCACGCAAGGTCGAACCGCTCGAACGGGCGTTGCGCGATCGCGACGCTTGGGTCACCGGGCTGCGCCGTAGCGACAGCGAGTCCCGCCGACGCGCCCCATTCGTGCACGACGACCTGCTCAAGGGCGTCACCAAGATCAACCCGATCGCTGCTTGGACCGACGACCACGTCGCTCACTACGCGCACGAACACGGCATCCCCGACCACCCGCTGGCCGACCGCGGCTATCCGTCGATCGGCTGCTGGCCGTGCACGCGACCGGTGGCCGACGGCGACGACCAACGCGCCGGCCGCTGGGCCGGTAGCGACAAGACCGAGTGCGGCCTGCACCAGGTGTGACGTTCGATTCTCAACCGAGGAGACGAGTACCGATGAGCGCGGAAACGATCAAGATCGAGAGCGGCTACCTCGCTGGCACGATCGGCGACGAGCTCGCCGACGACCGCCCCGACTTCGAGCACGATGCGGAGTTGCTGCTCAAGTTTCACGGCATCTACCAGCAGGACGATCGCGACGTCCGCCGCGCCCGCACGCAGCAGAAGCTGCCGCTCGACTACTCGTGCATGGTCCGGGCATCGGTGCCCGGCGGGATCATCACCGCCGACCAGTGGTTGGCGCTCGACCGGGTGGCCGGGCTGGCCAATGGCAAGCTGCGCCTGACCACACGGCAGGGCGTGCAGTTCCACGTGGTGCACAAAGGCGAGTTGCGCGAGCTGGTCGCCGGCATCAACTCCAGCCTGTTGACCACACTTGGTGCGTGCGGCGACGTGGTGCGCAACATCATGGCCTGCCCGTTCCCCGACGCCGAGCGCCAGGCCGTGCTGCAGCCGGTGGTCGACGAGCTCGTCGCTCGCTTCCGGCCATACACGGCGACGTACTGGCAGCTGTGGGTCGACGGCGAGCAGGCGGTCACCGCCGAGCCAGCCGAACGTCCCGATGTGCTCGACCCGATCGACGAAGTCGAGCCGATCTACGGCACGGCCTATCTACCGCGCAAGTTCAAGATCGGCGTCGCGTGGCCCGGCGACAATTGCGTGGACATCTACACCCACGACGTGGGCATCGTGCCGACCCTGAGCGAGGGCACGAGCGGCGAGCTCACCGGCTTCGTCGTGCTCGCTGGTGGCGGCATGGGAATGTCGCACAACCGACCCGATGACACCTACCCGTTGCTCGCTCAGCCAGTGGGCTGGGTCGCTCCCGACCAGCTCGGCGAAGTGGTCGAGGCCATCGTCACCACGCAGCGCGACTACGGCAACCGCGATGACCGTTCCCGAGCCCGCCTGAAGTATCTGGTCGAGGCGCGCGGCGTGGCGTGGTTGCGCGAGCAGATCGAGGAGCGCACCGGCCGCCCACTGGCGGACCCGGTCGAACTGCCCCAGTGGGAGGTACACACGCACCACGGCTGGCACGAGATCACCACCGACACCGGCACCGAACATGCCCTCGGCCTTCCGGTTCGGTCCGGCACCGTGGCGGGCGGGTTGCGCACCGCGCTTCGCCGTCTGATCGCCGACGGCGCTGTGCGCGAACTGCGCGTCACGCCACGTCAAGACCTGCTGCTGCTCGGCGTGCGCGATCGCGGTGCGATCGAGGCAGTGCTGCGGGCCAACGACGTACCACTCGCCAGCGACCAGAGCCCCACCCGCAATCTGGCGATCGCGTGCCCGGCATTGCCCACGTGCACCAAGGCGCTGGGCGAGGCCGAGCGCGTGTTGCCCGACGTGGTCGACCGTCTCGAAAAGGTGCTCGCCGACACCGGCAACACAGGTCTCCCGCTCAGGCTCAACATGACCGGCTGCCCCAACGGCTGTTCACGGCCGTACGCCGCCGAACTCGGGATCGTCGGCCGGACGAAGAAGAACTACGACGTCTTCGTCGGCGGCTCGCCAGCGGGGGATCGCTTGGCCCGGCTGCTGCGGGCCGACGTCCCGTTGCCTGACGTACCCGATCTGTTGCGGCCGCTCCTCGAGCGCTTCAGCGCCACGGCGGCCGACGGAACCAGCTTCGGTGACTGGGCCGTCGACCAGGAGTGGGATGCGCTGGTCGCATTGCTCCCCGAGCCCACGACCCGACGCCGCCGGCGAGCCACCGCGTGAGCCACCACATCACTCCCGAAAATCTGGCAATTCCGGGCGCCTCGCGCCGGAATCCGCACACAGAAGTGGGTTCGGTCGCCCTTGTGGGCGCAGGGCCCGGCGATCCTGAACTGCTGACCATCAAAGCGCTGCGGACGATCGAGTCGGCCAACGTCGTCGTTCACGATGCGCTGGTCGGTCCTGGCGTGCTCGACCTCGTACCCGACGGTGTCGAGCTGATCGATGTCGGCAAGCGACCTGGTCGGGCGGTTGCCCAGGAGTTGATTTGCACGCTGTTGGTCGAACTGGCTCGCCAGGGCAAACGCGTGGTGCGGGTGAAAGGTGGCGACCCGTTCGTGTTCGGACGGGGCGGCGAGGAAGCCCTCGAGTTGGCCGCCGCGGGCATCGAATTCGAAGTGATACCCGGGATCACCTCGTCGGTCGCCGCGCCGGCGGCGGCGGGCATCCCGGTCACCCACCGCGGGGTATCTGCCGGCGTCACCGTGGTCACCGGGCATCGCCGGGCTGGCGAACACGCCGTCGACTGGCGCTCGCTCGCCCGGGTGGGGACGACGATCGTCATCTTGATGGGCGTGTCACAACGGGCGACGATCGCGGCCGAGCTGCGAGCCGGCGGGCTGGCCGACGACACCCCGGTTGCGGCGATCCAGTCGGCGACCACCGACCACGAGGAGGTGTGGCGTGGTCGCCTCGACGGCCTGCCCCGCGCCCCGATCGCCTCCCCCGCCACGATCGTGATCGGCGCGGTCGCCGCGATGGACGTGACCGCCGTTCGCGGCCTTGTTACGTCTGGTGCCTGACACCTGATGTAGAGACCCGTCGTAAGGGTTCGCGGGCCGATGCCTGCACACTGATGCAGTGACGTCCGCTCCGCTGCCACCGCCCGTGGCCGCAACCCTCGCGCCCTTGCGTATCGCCGGGCTGACCAAGCGGTTCGGCGAGACGCTCGCCCTCGACGGCCTCAACCTCGCCGTTCCCACAGGTGCGTGCTTCGGGCTCGTCGGACCGAATGGCTCCGGCAAGTCGACCACCATGCGTTCGGTCGTCGGCCTGATCCGTCCCGACGCCGGCACGATCGAGGTGTGTGGTCACCTCGTTGCTACCGATGTGCTCGCCGCCCGACGGGCGATGGGCGTGATGCTCGACCCGCTGCAGCTGTTCGATCGGCTCAGCGCGTGGGAGTTCGTCGAGACGATCGGCGAACTGCGCGAGATCGACGGAGACACGCTGCGCAGCCGGAGCGCCGAGCTCTTCGACGTGCTCGACCTGACGGCCGATGCCGATCGCCAGATCGCCGGATACAGCCACGGCATGCGCAAGAAGACTGCGCTTGCGGCGGCACTGGTGGCCCGTCCGCGGCTGCTCCTGCTCGACGAACCCTTCGAAGGTGTCGACCCGGTATCAACACGCGCGATGCGCCAGATGCTCGACCGCTTCCGGGCTGGGGGCGGCACGGTCGTCCTGTCGACGCATGTGATGGACATCGTCGAGCGCGTGTGTGACCACGTCGGGGTGATCGACCACGGCCGAATCGTCGCCGCAGGACGCATCGACGAATTGCGCGCGGGCCGCCGCCTGGAAGACGCGTTCATCGATGTGGTCGGGCGCTCCGATGTCGACGAGCACGCGTTGCACTGGCTCGGCTGATGACGACGGCGACACATATGGCACCGCCCGCGCCGACCAGCACCCCACCGAGCGTGGCCCTCCCCTGGCCTCGCGTGCTCACACTCTTCGCTCGCCTACGTTGGCGAACCATCGCCGGCGCGTTGCGCGCCGACGGCTCACAACGATGGGCGGTGCTCATCGGATTGGGCGCTGCGCTGGTCGCCGGCGCGATCGGCGGCGGCGTGATCGCCGTCGCAGGCCGCGGCGCAGACGATCCGCGTGCGCTGTTCATCGTCGCCGCTGCGGTCGTCGTCGCTGCGGTCGCAATGATCGGCATCATCACCGGCGTGAGCCAGCCGCTCGACCCCCGCGTGCTGGCCACGGAACCAATCGACGATCGTCGTCTCGCCGCGGGCGTACTGATGGCGTCGGTCGTCGGACCGCCCGGGATCGGCGGCATCCTCTTGTGTCTCGGCTTTTTCATCGGCGCGATACGCGGTCCATCCTCATGGGTCCCGGTGACCCTGGGGGTGCTCGCCTTCGGCGCAACCCTGCTCTTGGTGGCGCGCACCGCGATCAACCTGCTCGCTGTGCTCGCCACGCGCATGCCGCGCATCGGGCAGGTCGTCGCAGGTCTGTCGGCCCTCGCGTTCTACGGCACCCTGCAGTTCCTTCCCCGCTTGGTGACCGGTCTCGACGCCAACGAGCGCAACGACGCCGCCGGCGTGCTGCAATGGACCCCGCCAGGACAGATCGGCCGGGCATTGGCCGACGCCGACACCGAGGCGCTTGCGGCGGTCGGGCGAGTGGCGCTCGGCGCGGCCTGGCTCATCGCCCTCGCCGCGGCGTTCGCCTGGTCGACGAGGTACCTCCTGGTCTCGGTCAAGCGCGCCACCTCCTCCGCCACCGGCCGTGGCACATCGCCGATCCGCCGCGTCGTGCGCACGTTGTGCGGCTCCGGCGCCGTCGGCGCCGTGGCATGGCGCTGCCTGCTCTCACGCCTGCGAACGCCGCGCACCGCGCTCGAAACGTTTACCGGCGCCGGCGTGGGACTCGCCCTCGTGTTGGTACCAGCGCTCACCCGCGAGGCGGCGGGTGCTGGCGCCGTGCTGATCGGCGGCGCAGTGCAACTTGCCGTGTTGTTCATGGCAGGCAACAGCTTCGGGTCCGATGGCCCGGCGCTCACCACCGAGTTGCTCACCGGCACCGACCCGTCGACGATCGTGGTCGGCAAGGCCCGTTCGATCGCGATCGTCGGCCTGCCGCTCGGGTTGATCGGCCCCACGATCGCCGCGGGCGTGACCGGAGAGTGGCGCTACCTCCCTGCCGGGTTCCTCGTCGGCCTCGGGGGACTGCTCGCCGGCGTGGGTGGAGCGATCGTCCAGTCGACCTTGGTTCCGATCGCCATCCCGGAGTCTGACAATCCGCTCGCCGCCGGCGATTCCGGCCGCGGCTGCATTGCCGGGTTGATGCTGGCAGCCGTGCTGATCGTGCTCGGTCTGATCACCCTGCCGGTGGCGCTGGCGCTGCTGTGGGCCCTCGACCGAGGATCGGTCCCGTTGGTCACCGTGTTCAGTGCAGCGACACTGGCCACCGGTTGGGCAGTTCGTGTTTTCGGCATCCGGTACGCGCTCTCCAACTGGCGGCGGCGGGAGCCCGAGATCGTCGCTGCGGTCACTCCCGCACGCTGAGCTATGCGTTCGCCAGCGTGGCCTCGATGTCATCGAGGATCAACAGCGCCGCAGGGAGGCCACCTTGCTGCCACGCCAAGGGGTCGACCACGGTGATCCCGCCGTTGTTGGCGATGCGCAGCGTTGGATACAGCGGGCTGTCGACGATTGCCTGGATCGAGTCGTCGATCCCTTCGCCAGCGCTGCCGAGCGAGCCAGCGCCGAACACGAACACGATGTCGCCGTCGGCGAGCTCGAGCTGCTCGAGCGACACCTGGATGAATCGCTCGCTCGGGTCGTCGGTCTGTTGTGATGCGGGCCGGGCGAAGCCGACGTCATCGAGGATCTGCCCGGCGAAGTGGTACCGGGTGTGCAGCCGGATCTGGTCACCCAAGGCGCGAACGACGGACACCTCACTGCTCAGCTCGTCGGCGAACTGCTCTTGCAGATCGGCAACCCGTGCGTCGTACTCGTCGAGCTGGACGGCCATCTCATCGCTGGCGTCGACCGACTCGGCGATTCGCTCGGCCGTACCTCGCCAATCGTTGAGATCGCTCTCGATGGCGATCGTCGGCGCGATCTGCGAGAACTCGTCGTAGGTCTCCTCGAGCCCGTCGTCGAAGCCGATGATGAGGTCGGGGTCAAGCGCCGCGACGCGTTCGAGGGAGATGTCGGGGAAGCCGACGGATTCGACGCCGACGAGATCATCCTCGGTGACCAACACCGTCGGAATCGGTTCATCGGGGAACGGGGCCCCGACGACAGGGATGCCCAACGCCAACAGCGTCGGCAGGAGTGTGCCGCCACTCGTCACCACGATCCGCTCGGCGTTGGCCGGCACCTCGGTTTCGCCGAAGGCATGTTCGACGATGCGCGACGTCGGGGCGTCGGTGGTCGGCGCCACCGAGGGTGCCGGATCCGAGCCCGCCGTGGTCTCGGGAACGGCCGTGGTCTCCGCCGCGTCGGTGGTCTCCGGAGTCGTCGTGGCGGGGGCGACCGTCGTCGCGGCCGTGTCGGTCGTGTCGACGGCAGCCGTCGACGCTGCGCTGCCGTCGTCGTCACTGCTCGAGCAGCCGGCGACGGCAACCAGCGCGACACCAGCCATCACTGCCCCAAAGCGGCGCCAGCGAGCGCGCGCCGACAGCGTCAAGCCGCTACCGATCGCTGCGGCGCCGGGTGATTGCACTCGCCTATTCACGGCCGCGAATGTACCGGTGTCCATTAGGGATCCCTAACACAGCACCCTGTGGGTTCGATCGGCAGTACTGTCCCGCGCATGACTGGGCTCGACGATCGACAGCTCGATGGGCTGACCAACGAGAGCATCGAGCTCCTGCAGACGCTGATCCGCAACGCCTGCGTCAACGACGGCACTGCTGAGTCGGGACATGAAGTGCGCAACGCCGACGTACTCGAACAGGTTCTCGCGGGGCCGGGAATCGACATCGAACGCTACGAACCGACGCCCGGCCGAACGTCGCTGGTAGCCCGGATTGCCGGACATGATCCCGATGCACCATCGCTGTGTTTGATGGGACACACCGATGTCGTCCCGGTCCATGCAGAGGGTTGGCGACACGACCCCTTCGGTGGAGAACTCATCGACGGCGAGGTGTGGGGTCGCGGCGCGGTCGACATGCTCAACCTCACGGCGTCGATGGCGGTGGCGGTGCGCGACCTGGCGAGGCGCGGATTTCGCCCACGAGGGGACCTGATCTACTTCGCCGTCGCCGATGAGGAATCCGGCAGTGCCCACGGCGCACGGTGGATGGCAGACAACGCCCCCGACGCGATCGCCGCCGACTACGTGCTCACCGAGAACGGCGGCCTGCACAGCGGACCCGCCGAGGCCCCATTCGTCGGTATCAACGTGGCCGAGAAGGGCGTCGCCTGGCGTCGACTCCGCATCCGCGGACGGCCCGGCCACGGCTCGGCACCGCACGGCAGCGACAACGCGCTGGTGACCGCGGCAGGCGTGGTGCAGCGGCTCGCCGACTATCGGCCGCGGCCGCAGGTCACCGAGCTGTGGCGCACCCGCCTCGACACGCTCGACATCGACGACGAGTTGCGCCAGCGGCTGCTCGACCCTGACCTGATCGATGAGACGATCGAGGCGATCCCGATGTCGGCCGGCGCCGCCCACCTCCACGCCTGCACGCACACGACCTTCTCGCCGAACGCCGTCGGCGGCCACTCAATGAAGACCAACGTGATTCCCGACGACATCGCCATCGAGGTCGACATCCGCACGCTGCCCGGCGAAACCGCCGACGACGTCGACGCCCACCTGCGTGCCGCCCTCGGCGACCTCTACGAAAAGGCCGACATCGAGGTGATGATGAACGATCCATCGTCGACGAGCCGGGTCGATACTCCGCTCTGGGACTCGTTGGCGCGAGCGATCAGCTCGCCGTTCCCCACCGCCCGACCCACGCCGCAGATGGTGGTCGGGTTCACCGACGCGCGCGTCTTTCGCGAGATGGGTTCCGTCGCCTACGGCGCGGGGCTGCTCAGCCCGTCGCTGTCGCCGGCCGACTTCGCCTCGCGGGTCCACGGCCACAATGAACGCATCGATGTGGAGTCGATGGCGCTGACCACGCGCCTGTGGCACGACGTGGTGGTCGACCTGCTGGGATGACCCGGCGGGCACATGGCGGGTAGGGTCGTCGCCATGAGCCACGCCATCGAACCGACCGCCGACGTCCAGGCCACCGACGGCGCCGCTCCCGCTGCGTCCGAGCCGCACAGCGACGACGCTGGCGAGCTGCTCGACGACGAACTCCTCGTCGAGGAAATCTCGATCGACGGGATGTGCGGCGTCTACTGACGCCCGCTCACCATGTTCGACCGCGCCCTGCGCCTTGACCCGCAAGTGGCGCTACGCGACGAGCCATTCGGTGCGCTGGCCTACCACTACGGCAACCGCAAGCTCGTCTTCCTTCGCCACCCCGACATGGTGTCGGTAGTACGCGCCCTCGACGATCACGACACGGTCGCCGACACACTGACGGCGTGTTCGATCGACGAACGCCGGTGGACCGCATTCGAGGCCGCGCTGCACTCGATGTACGACTCGGAGATGCTCAGTGACCGCATTAGCTGATCAGCTCAAAGGTGGACTCGACGCGCCCATCTGCCTCACGTGGGAGCTGACCTACGCGTGCAACCTCGACTGCGTTCACTGTTTGTCGTCGTCGGGTCGCCGCGACCCGAACGAGTTGACCACCGCCGAGGCCAAGGCCGTGCTCGACGAGCTTGCAGCAATGCAGGTCTTCTACATCAACATCGGCGGCGGCGAGCCGATGATTCGGCGCGACTTCTTCGAGTTGATCGAGTACTCGATCAACCTCGGGATCGGCGTGAAGTTCTCCACCAACGGCGCCTTCATCGATGCCGCCAAGGCGCGTCGGCTGGCCGAGCTCGAGTACCTCGATATCCAGATCAGCCTCGACGGTACCGATGCGGCGACCAACGATCACGTGCGCGGTGCCGGCTCGTACGACACGGCCGTTGCCGCGATGGGCCATCTGCGCGACGCCGGCTTCGACGACTTCAAGATCTCGGTCGTCGTCACCCGCCACAACGTCGATCAGCTCGATGAGTTCAAGGCCCTCGCCGACTCGTACGGCGCGACGCTGCGCGTCACGCGACTTCGGCCGTCGGGGCGGGGCGCCGACTCCTGGCACGAGCTACATCCGACGAACGCGCAGCAGCGTCAGATCTACGAGTGGCTGCTCGACAACGGCGACCAGGTGCTCACCGGCGATTCGTTCTTCCACCTCAACGCGCTCGGCGAACAACCGTTGCCCGGTCTCAACCTGTGTGGCGCGGGCCGCGTCGTCTGCCTGATCGATCCCGTCGGCGACGTGTACGCCTGCCCGTTCGTGATCCACGATCGGTTCAAGGCAGGCTCGGTACGCGAAGAACGAGGTTTCGCTGGCGTGTGGCGCGAGAGCAGGTTGTTCGTCGAGCTGCGCGAGCCGCAGTCGGCGGGCGCGTGCGCATCGTGCGGCAGCTACGACGCCTGCCAGGGCGGGTGTATGGCCGCCAAATTCTTCACCGGCCTTCCACTCGACGGCCCCGATCCCGAATGCGTCGGCGGCGAAGGTGAGGCAGCGCTGGCCGACGTGCGGCGATCGATCGTGCCGCGCCCGTCGCTCGATCACTCCAAACCGGCACGTGGCGCCGCACAACGCGTGCCGGTGGCGCTCACGCGGCGCTGACCGGGACGGCCTGTCGATGACCGTCGCCGGCGCGCTGCTCGTGCTGGGCGGCTACGTGATCGGAACCTTCCCCAGCGCGATCCTTGTCGCCCGCGCCAACGGCGTCGACATCGAGTCGTTCGGCTCGGGCAACCCGGGGGCCTCCAACGTGACCCGCGCCCTCGGATGGCGCAAGGGCGTATGGGTGTACGCACTCGATGCTGCCAAGGGAGCGATCGCCGCCGGCGTCGGGCTCGCGGTGGGCGGAGCGCCACTGGCCTACTGGTGCGGCGGCGCCGCGATCGTCGGCCACATGTTTCCCGTGCTGCGCGGCTTGCGCGGCGGCAAAGGCGTGGCCACCGGGTCTGGCGTGTTGCTCGTGGTCCAGCCAATCCTCGCGCCACTGGCGGTTGGCACGTGGTGGCTGCTGACGAGGGTTACCGGTAAGGCGGCGATCGGGTCGGTCGTCGCCGTCGCACTCGTGCCGGTTGGCCTCCTCATGCAGAATGATCCCGCCTGGGAGTTCATCGCCGTCGCTGCGTTGTGTGCGCTCATCGTGGTGCGCCATGCCGGCAACATCGTCCGCATCGTGCGGCGCGAAGAGCGGGCCATGAGCGCCACCGTCCGCCACTCAGCGGCCGACCCATCGAGGGGCGGATCGTGAGCGGTGCGCATCGATCACCCGGCTCGGTCCGCTCCATCGGCTCGCTGGGGTCGATCACTTCGATTGGGTCGATCGGCTCGATCGCCTCGATTGGGTCGATCGGCTCGATCGCCTCGATTGGGTCGATCGGCTCGGCGCTGTCGATTGGCTCAGCGGGTTCGATGCTGTCCATCGGATCATCGGGATCGGTGCTCTCGATCGGATCGGCTGGCTCGATCGCCTCGATCGGTTCCACCGGTTCGATCCTGTCGACGGGATCGCGCGGATCGATCGGCGCGATCAACGGCGACAACGAACGGAACCTCGATGCCGCAACGGCACGCACCATCGTCGCTGCGGGGTGTGTGATCGCATCGATCGGAATGCTCCTCGCCGGCGGTCGGCACCGGGCAGGTCAGCTCGCCCAGCACGGCACTGCGTGATCGCGGCATCAACGCGGCGCGCCCACCGGTGATGCCCTTCTAGTGTCGTGCCCGTGCTGGCGAAAACACACTCATTGTGGGGGCTGCAGACGCGCCATGGCGGCGACCGCGTGCGCCTCTTCGCCGCCATCGCCGGCGAGCTCGTCGTCGACGCCGCACTCTACCCCGGTTCGTTCGTCGACATCACCGCGTCGATGGTGTGGGACGACGTGACCTACGTCGACGTCGATGGTCGGGCGAAGACCTTCTTCGGCGACGGCGACGGCGTCACTGAGATCCTGAACGCGGGAGGGAAGGGAGCCGGCGGACATCGGGTGACCTTCCTCGGGCAGGACTACACCAACGACCTGCCGCTCGAGCACGACCACTTCGATCTGCTGATCTCGTTGTATGCCGGGTTCATCACCGAGCACTGCACCCAGCACCTGCGCATCGGCGGGCATGCGCTCGTCAACTCCAGCCACGGCGATGCGGCGATGGCCTCGATCGACCCGCGATACGAACTGGCTGGCGTGGTCACATCACGCAACGGCCGCTACGCGGTCCGCCGCGACGAACTCGACCACTACCTCGTGCCGAAGCGGCCGACCGACATCACGGTGGAGTCGTTGCACGAGTCCGGCCGCGGCATCGCCTACACGCGGTCGCCATTCGCCTACCTCTTCGAGCGAGTGTCGTAGCCGATGTCCGCCGGCCATTGGAAACACGGCGAGGTTGTGGTCCGCCGCGAGCGACTCGGTCTGCTTCCCGGTGGACTTCCGACCACGACGCTGCCGACTGGGGTGTGGGAAGCGATGCCGGTGTTCATCGTCGCCGACGATGCCGACCGCCTCGTGAGCTACATCGCCTCCGGCGCCCAATTCGGCTTTCCCGCTGGCACCTGGCCCACCGCCGACGGCCGGCACCCCTGGGCGAACCGCACCGGATGGTCGGGCATCGGCTGCCTGATGGTCCAGCGACCCGGCGAGCACCATGCGATCTGGCACTTCTGGGACGGACCCGAGCGCACATTCCGGTGCTGGTACCTCAATATTCAGACGGCATTCGTCCGCACCGAAGTGGGCTACGACACACAAGACCTCGAACTCGACATCGTCGTTGCCCCCGATGGGTCGTACGCGGTCAAAGACGACGACGTGATGGACGACCGGATCGCCGACGGCAGGTTCGACGCCGACACCGTGGCGTGGATTCGTGACTACGGCCGCACGCTGACGAACCGTCTGGACACCGAAGGACCGTGGTGGGATCGATCGTGGGCCTCGTGGGCGCCACCCCCACGCTGGGTCAATCCGACACTGCCTGCGGGCTGGAGCGAGACCGTGGACGATCGACCGACCGGCTCCTGACGAATTGTGCGCCACCCCGTAGGAGTTCGGCGCTGCGCGACGATGAACGGTGCGTGGAGTCGACAGAGCTGCTCAACGAGCGCCGTGCGCCGTTGCTCGAGCTGTACGACGACGCGCTCGAAGCGGTCTACGGCTACCTCTATCGCCGGTGCCGCAGTCGTGGCACCGCCGAAGACCTGACGACCGAGACCTTCCTCGCCGCGCTGCAGTCGATCGACCGCGGCGTGGTCGACACGGTCACCGTGGCGTGGCTCGTCGGCATCGCCCGCCACAAGCTGATCGACCACTGGCGTGGCGCTGCCCGCGCCGATCGACTCCACGACGCCATCGCCGCGGAGCAGCACGCCGCGCCCGCGACGTCGTGGGATGCCGACCTCGACCAGCTGATCGCCCGAGATGTGCTCGCCGACCTCGACGGCCACCACCGTGCCGCCCTCACGCTGCGCTACGTCGACGACCTCCCCGTGCGTGAGGTCGCCGACGTGCTCGATCGAACCGAAGGCGCAACCGAGCAGCTGCTCGTTCGAGCCCGACGCGCCTTTCGTCAACGCTACGAGGAGGTGGCCCAGTGAGCGCGTTCGAGCAACTCCGCATCGACGATGCACGCGCGCCGCGCCCATCGATCGACCGCGCATTCGCCCGCCGTCTGCGAGCCACGCTCGACACGGCACCACGCACCGCCGATCCGCAACCATCACCAACAGACGTGGAGACCGTCATGACCAGCACCGGCACGACCAACACCGCCAGCATCATCCCCGCCTCGACAGTGATCACTCCCTACCTCGCGGTCGACGGCGCCGCTGAGGCGATCGAGTGGTACCGCACAGCATTCGACGCCACCGAAGAACTTCGGTTCACCGGCGACGACGGCCGGATCGGCCACGCCGAGGTCGTCATCTTCGGCGCACGGGTGATGCTGTCGGATTCATACCCCGAAGCCGGCGCTGTCGCCCCCACCCCGGATGCGCCCGCGTCGGTCAGCCTGCACATCGAGGTTCCCGACTGCGACGCCAGCTTCCGCCGAGCCGTCGACGCCGGAGCACGCGCCGACCGCGAGCCCAGCGATCAGGGCCACGGCTCGCGCTCGGCGACCATCACCGACCCCTATGGACATCGGTGGATGCTCAACCAGACGGTGACCCACCTGTCGGCTGCGGAGATGAACGAGCGGTACGACGACTTCGACGTCACCTGAGCACACGCCGCGCCCCACCGGTGACCACGGCTGCGTGACGGGCGTCACGCCGCGGATTCCTACACTCGCCCGCATGGAGATGCACTTCGCCACCGTGTGGGAATCGATCGCCGAGACCATGCCGGACGAACCAGCGGTCACCCACGGCGACACCACGCGCACGTGGCGCGAGTACGACGATCGTGCTGCGCGTGTCGCTGGCGCGCTCACCGCAGCCGGACTGGGCCCGGACTCGAAGGTGTCGCTGTACCTCTACAACTGCAACGAATACATGGAGGCGCAGTACGGCACGTTCAAGATGCGTGGCGTGTCGATCAACGTCAACTATCGGTACCTCGACGACGAGCTGCGCTACCTGCTCGACAACTCCGACTCCGAAGCGTTGTTCTTCCACTCGTCGCTCGGCGACCGAGTGGCCCGCGTGGTCGACCGGCTGCCCGACTTGAAGATCGTCGTCGAGGTCGATGACGGTGTCGGTGCCGGGCTGGTTCCCGGCGCCGTGCGCTACGAGGAGCTCATGGCGTCGAGCGAACCGATGCCGCGCATCGAGCGCAATCCCGACGACATCTACATGCTCTACACGGGCGGCACCACCGGCATGCCCAAGGGCGTGATGTACGACATGGGCGGCATGACCGGCGCGCTGGCCATCGGCGGCTATCCGATTCTCGGCCTCGAACCACCACAGACCGCCGACGACATCGCCCCGGCGGTTGCCGGCCTGAACGCTCAAGGGCAACGCCGGGTGACCATCCCGTGCGCACCGCTGATGCACGGCACCGGCCTGTGGGCCGGGTGTTTCATCACCCATTTGATGGGTGGACACGTCGTCACGCTCACCAACCGCAGCCTCGATGCACACGAGGTGCTCGCAGCGATCGAACGCCACGGCGCAACGAGCCTGATCATCGTTGGCGACAGCTTCGCCAAGCCGTTGATCCGAGCGATCGACGAAGGCAAGCCAGACGGGTCGACCTACGACACCTCGACCATCGTCACCATCACGTCGTCGGGTGTGATGTGGACCACCGAGGTCAAAGAGGCGCTCCTCGATCGGATCGGCCAGGCGATGCTGGTGGACGCCATGGCCTCCACCGAGGGGTCGATGGGGACGCAGATCACGATGCGCGGTGTCGCCACCGAAACGGCGAAGTTCGCCCAGAATCCGACCACGAAGGTGTTCACCGACGACGACCGAGAAGTCACCCCGGGATCCGACGAGGTCGGCATGGTCGCCGCAGGCGGCAACGTACCGATCGGCTACTACAAGGATCCCGAAAAGTCGGCACGCACGTTCCGCGAGATCGACGGCGTGCGCTACTCGTTCCCCGGCGACTTCGCCCAGGTCGCCGCCGACGGAACGTTGATCCTCCTCGGACGTGGGAGCCAAGTGATCAACACGGGCGGCGAGAAGGTGTTCCCCGAAGAGGTCGAGGAAGCCGTGAAGCGCGTCGAGGGCGTACTCGATTGCCTTGTCGTCGGCATCGACGACGAGAAGTACGGCAACGCCGTCACCGCCGTTGTCGGTCTGCACGATGGCGCGACCGTGGCCGAAGCCGACATCATCACCTCGGTGAAGCGCGACCTCGCCGGATACAAGGCACCGAAGTCGGTGGTGTTCATCGACGTCGTCCCGCGGGCACCGAACGGCAAGGCCGACTACCGCACGGCGCGCCGCCACGCCGAAGACGCTCTTGCCAACAGCGTGTAACGGTGGTGTTCGACACCTGCGCTACACGTCGAAGCGGAAGACCGCAGTGACCAGCTCGCCGTTCTGCTCGAACTCGACCGCGCCGATGTACTCACCGCGACCAGGCAGTTCGGCGGCGAACCGAAAGCGAGTGTCGTCGTCGAGCACCTCGGCGTGCTCGTGCACGAACGCACCGTCCTCCAGGCGGAACAACGTGAGCAACGCCGGCCCGCCTTGGTAGTCGTCGCCATTCCACGGCTCGGAGAGCACGAAGTCGAACCCCTGGCGACGGACGGTGAGCGACCCATCGGTCCACTCGTCGTCGGTGGCGATGTTGTCGGTCGAGCCTGGCGGCAGCTCGGCGCCGGCGTTGGGGACGTCGATGTCGATGCCCAGCTCTTGGAGATCCGGCCCGCCCCCTGGTGACGTCTGCACCACCAATCTTGCCGAGCCGGCCGGGAGCTCGAACGGGGCGATCGCTCCGTCCGCTTGCAGCGGCGGGTCGACGTGGGCGTACCACGAGCCGTCGTCGGCGACGGCGTACGCATGCACCGGCGCGTCGTGGACGTCGTTGAAGTCGATCAGCTGCTGACCGGCGCGTTCGATGCGCACCGTGACGACGCCATCGTCCTCCACGGCCACGATCAGCTCATCAGCGCCCTCCACCGACGAGAGGGCGAAGGTCGGAGGGCGACCGTCGTGGTGGCCATCGTCGTCGGTCAGGAAGAGGCGCAGTCCGAGCCCGGCCGCGATGGCGACCGCCCCGATGACGAGCAGCGCGATCGCAACGACGCGACTGGTCACCCCTGGAGCTTTTCCTTGAAGAACTCGATCACCCGCTCGACACTGGCGTCGTCCCGCTGCTCGGTGAGTACGGAGTGGTCCGACTTCTTGTTGCTCGGCAGCTCGATCGCGATGAACGCATCGCCGAGCAACTCGCGCAACGAATCGAAGCGAGTCCCAACCGCACGATCCTCGGTGAACCGCAGCCCGAGCACCTGGCAGCCTTCGGCGGCACGTTCAGCCACGCGCGACACATCGTCTGGCGACAGGTTGAGGTCGGCGCCGCGCCCCGAACCGAGCGGCAATGGCAGAGACGGCTGCGACAGCACCGGGGCGAGCATCCGGTCGTCGACCATCATGCCCAAGGCGAATCCACCCGAAAAGCACATGCCCACCGCGCCAACGCCCGGGCCACCGACCTCGTCGTGCAGATGACCGGCGAGCGCTCGCAGCCAGGCGATGATCGGCGAGGTCTGATTCAGCGCAAAGGTGGTGAACTCCTTGGCGATGCACACTTTGGTCATCGACGTGGCGATGTAGCGGCCCGACGGACCTTTCCCCGGCGTGCCCACCAACGACGGCATGATCACGGTGAACCCGGCGTCGACCACCTCGTTGGCAAAGCGGGCCACGAGGGGCGTGATCCCTGGGATCTCGTGGATGACGACAACGCCAGGTCCGCTCCCCCGCCGATAGATCGGGTACGTCATTCCCGCCGAGGTGAACGAGTCCTCGGTCCACCCATCGAGCACGGTTGCCGCATCGGTCGTGGTCATCTGATCCTCCCTATCGCTTCGAGCGCCTCGTCGGCGAGACGCTCGGTGCCTTCCTTGAAACCGCGCAACGTGTCGTCGTCGAGCGCCTGATCGCCCATCGCCCCCTGCAGGAACCGGGCATACACGCCTTCGGAGATCACGGCGAGCCGCCACGCCGAAAACGCGCGGTAGTAGTCGATGCTCGAGACGTCGCGGCCCGTTGCCGTGGCATACCGTTCGAGCAACTCGTGATAGGCCGGGAAGCCGTCGATGCCGGTCGGATCGTTCGGCCGTAGCTGCGCCTCGCCGGGATCACTCCAGTACACGCTGAGGTAGCCCACGTCGGCCAGCGGATCGCCGAGCGTGCACAGCTCCCAGTCGAGCACGGCGGCGATCCGACCGACGCCGGTGTCGGTGAGGCAGTTGCCGAACCGATAATCGCCATGGGCCACCGACACCCCTTGCTGCACCGGCAAGTTCGCGCCGAGGTAGTTCGCCACCTCGTCGATCGCCGGAAGCTCACGGGTCTTCGACGCGTCCCATTGTCGGCTCCACCGGCGTACTTGCCGTTCGACGTAGCCCTCACGCTTCGCCAGATCGCCGAGCCCGATCTCGTCGACATCGAGGGCGTGCAGCGCAGCCAGGACATCGATCAGATTCTCACCGGCCGCCCGACGCAACGCCGGCGACATCGAGGCCGCCTTGTCGGGGCTGTCGAGCACGACACCATCGACGAACCCCATCACGTAGAACGGGGCGCCGTTGACCTCCTCGTCGATGCACAAGCCGAGCGCCCGCGGGACCGGCACGCCGGTGCCGCCGACCGCCGAGATGATCGTGTGCTCTCGCGCCATGTCGTGGGCCGTCGCCAACACCGCGCCGGTCGGGGGGCGGCGCAGCACGACCTTGGTCCCTGCGGCGTCGGTGACCGTGAACGTGAGGTTGGAGCGGCCGCCGGGAATCAGCTCGAAGGTGTACGGCCCGCTGACGCCGTCGACGTTGTCGTCGAGCCATCTCGTGACGTTGTCGACGTCGATCCCGTTGATCACGGGCGCCGACCGTAGCCGTTCGACTCGATTGTTCCGGTGCCGGTCAGCCCGGCCGGCCGACGCCGGTGACCTTGTTCCAGTTGACGGTGCCGGTACTCACCACGCTGCCGGTGTTGGGGGCGTGGATGTGCTGGCCGCCACCGAGGTAGATGCTGACGTGGCTGATCGGGCTGTAGAAGAAGATCAGGTCGCCTGGCTGCGCCTGACTCTTCGACACGTGTGGCACCGATGCGTACTGCTGGCGCGACTGGTGTGGGAGCCCCACGCCGGCCTGGCCCCACGCGTACTTGGTGAGACCCGAGCAGTCGAACGACACACCGGGGCTCGACGTGGCGTACCGGTAGGGCACGCCCTGCTGGCTCAGCGCCGCCTGAACCGCGATCCCGGATCGCGACGACACGGCGGGTGCCGCTGCTGGAGCTGCTGCTGGCGCGGCGGCCACGCTTGAGCCGCCCGATCCGCCGCTACCGGAGCTGCCGGTCGAACCGCCACCGGAGTTGTCACCGCCGGAACCGCCACCGCCGCCGGAGTTGCCACCGCCGGAACCACCACCGCTCGACGCGGATGCGTTGGCCTGCGCTGCAAACTCGGCCTGGACTCGGGCTGCCGACTCGGCGGCCCGTCGGGCCTCCTCTTCGACGATCAGTTCACCGAGGCGTGCTTCGGCGTCGACCCGAGCCTGCTGGTACTCAGAGGTGAGCCGCTCGGTCTCCTCTTGCGCATCGACCAGCGAGGCGGCCAGCGCTTCGGCCTGCGACCGCTTGTCGTCGAGATCGTCGCGCTCCCCTTCGAGATCGGCGACCAACTGGTCGAGCTCGTCGGAGGTGACGTTGCCGGCGCTCAGCGCCACGCGCGCCAACTCGTCGCGCTGCAACGCGTCGTTGAGGTTGGTCGAGTCTTCGAACAGCGGGCCGAGCGGGGCTGCGCCGCCGCCGACGAAGCTGCGCAGCGCCATCTCGCCGAGGTTGCCGCGCAGGCGCTCGAGCTCTGCTTCTTTCTCGGCGACACGTTGTTCGGCTTCGACGATTTCGTCGTCGAGCTGGCTCTTCGTGTCGAGCGCTTCGACGTACTGCTCGCCGATCGAGCGCGCTCGCTCTTCGAGCCGCTCCAGCTCATCGACGATCGATTCGACCCGGTCACGCTGTTGGTCGACTGGGCTCGCAGCAACCGATGCGGGGGCCATCATCGGAACCACGATGGCAACCGTGGCGGCGACGGGGAGGACGCGGAGGAATGACCTCATACTCGACGGGTGAGCCTAGCGATTGTGACGAACGTGTTTCGAACACACGACGAAACTTCTGCGACGACGGTCACACCACTCTCCGTGGTCGGGCGTCACCCAGAGGTCCGAACCGGGGTGCGTACGGTGCGCCCGCGCCGGCTCCCACGCTGGCGCCTACTCCCACTCGATCGTGCCGGGTGGCTTCGACGTGATGTCGTAGGCCACCCGGTTGATTCCCTCGACCTCGTTGATGATCCGTTGCGACATCGTCTCCAACACGTCGTACGGGATGCGCGCCCAGTCGGCGGTCATCGCGTCGTCGCTGGTGACCGCGCGGATGATGATCGGGTGCCCGTAGGTTCGCTCGTCGCCCATCACGCCGACTGAGCGGATGTCGGCGAGCACGGCGAACGACTGCCAGATCTCACGCTCGAGCCCGGCCGCCGCGAGCTCGGCACGGACGATTGCATCGGCTTCCTGGAGCACCGCAACGCGCTCGCGGGTGACCTCGCCGATGATCCGCACTCCCAACCCTGGCCCAGGGAACGGCTGGCGCCAGACCATCTCGTCGGGCAGACCCAACTCGAGACCGACTCTCCGCACCTCGTCTTTGAACAGGTCGCGTAGTGGCTCGACGAGTTCGAGGGTCATGTCTTCGGGCAACCCGCCGACGTTGTGGTGGCTCTTGATCACAGCAGCGGAGCCATCGGTACCACCGCTCTCGATGAGGTCGGGATACAACGTGCCTTGCACGAGGAATTTGGCGTCGGTCAGCCCGCCGGTGTGCTCTTCGAACACGCGGATGAACTGCTCGCCGATCGCCTTGCGTTTGGCCTCGGGTTCGGTCACCCCGTCGAGCGCAGCGAAGAAGCGGTCACCTGCGTCGACATGGATCAGCTCGACACCCATGTTGCGGCGATACGTCTCGACGACCTGTTCGCTCTCGCCCTTGCGCATCAACCCGGTGTCGACGTACACGCAGGTCAGCTGGGCGCCGATCGCCTTGTGCACGAGGGCCGCAGCAACCGACGAGTCGACACCTCCCGACAGCGCACAGATCGCTCGTTCGCCGCCCACCTGTGCGCGGATCGCGTCGACCTGTTCGTCGATCACCGACGACATCTCCCACTCGCGGCCGATCGCCGCGCGTTCGTGGAGGAATCGATCGAGCACGCCCATCCCAAAGGGCGAGTGTTTGACCTCGGGGTGGAACTGCACGCCGTAGATCCGGCGTGCGTCGTTCTCGAGGGCGGCCACCGGCGCGCCGGGTGTGGTCGCGGTGACCTCGAACCCGTCGGGGGCGACGGTGATGCCGTCGAAGTGGCTCATCCATGCGTCGTGCACGGTGGGTGCATCGTCGGGGAACAACAACGACGGGCCGGTTCGGGTGACCTCGGCGCGGCCGTACTCGCCCTGCATCCCGCGACCAACGGTTCCGCCGAGCTGTTGGGCGATGAGCTGGGCGCCGTAGCAGATGCCGAAGATCGGGATGCCGAGTTCGTAGATCGCCGGATCGAGCGACGGCGCGCCGTCGACGTGCACGCTCTTCGGCCCGCCCGACAACACAATCGCCGCCGGCCCGCGTTCGTCGAGTTGGGCGGCGGTGATGTTGTGGGGGACGATTTCGGAGTGGACCTGCAGCTCGCGCACTCGGCGGGCGATCAACTGCGCGTACTGCGCCCCGAAATCGACGACAACGACGGTGTCCCGCTGGGGGGATTGCGGTTGAATCAAGACGTGCATCGTAGAGCAGCCCTCGCCGTCGGCTTGGTTCTGTTCGCCCTTGCGATCGCCGTGCCGGCGGCCGCCACGGCACAGGCCGCTGCGGATCACGTATCGACGGCGGCCGCAATCGCCTCGACCGTCGACGACACGGTCCCACCGGTGACCGACAACGAGTTCATTCCCGACGAGCGCAATCTGAG